>NZ_ATHI01000005.1 GCF_000422245.1 Alkalidesulfovibrio alkalitolerans DSM 16529 | reverse complement strand
GCGCGGCGGCCTCCGACTTTTTGCGGAAACGCGGCGGACGGGAGCCTCGGGCGGCCCGCTAAGCCCCGTCGTCCTTGGGGAGCCTGTCCGTGCGGAAGCGGTTGCGGAACACAAGCAGGGCGATAAAGATGTAAGTCAGGTATCCGGTCGTGAGGAAATTGGTGATCAGGTCCAGATTCAGGTCGGCATGGTCGATGTTGACCTTGAAGATGGCCTGGAACGTGCCCACGAACATGATCAGGGTGGCGTTGCCCAGCCAGATGAAGTGGGTGGACACCGAACGGATGGTCTCGGCCTTGCGCTCCGGGGCCAGCCAGTGGTCGCGGCCGGGCAGGATTCTGAAGGCGCGCTCGGGCAGTTTGTGCAGGAGCAGGCCCACGCCCAGGAAGTAGGCTCCACCGCCGAGCAGAATGACGGTGTAGATGGCCCCCAGAAAAGCCTTGGCGATGACCAGTGATGGTTCGCCCGTGGCTGTCTGCTGCGTGATCACGCGAGCCGGGAGGTCGGGGAAGAAGGTCACGAACTGCCACAGGCCGACCAGGATGAGAAGGGCGCACACGCACGCCGCGATGGTTTTGTTCATCGCGGCTGTCTAGCCTTGGCGCGGCTCGGGGTCAACCACGGCGTGGCGCGGGACCGCGACGTGGCAGATGGATTTGGGTGCCCCCTGGGCGCTTCGCTTCTCGTCTCTTGCCTTGAACCCGAAAGTCTGGTCTATGGTGGAGCATGAAAACCCCCGGGAGGACGTTGACATGAACGAACGCGCAAACGCCGTGACCCTGCACGGCAACCCCCTGACGCTGCTCGGCGATCTCGTCGCCGCAGGCGACAAGGCTCCGGATTTCACGGTCGTGGACAATGAGTTGAAGGAAAAGCGGCTGGCCGACTACGCCGGAAAGGTGCTGATCATCGCCAGCGTGCCTTCACTGGACACCCCTGTCTGCGAGTTGGAGACCAAGCGTTTCAATAAGGAGGCCGGGAGTCTTTCGGACGACATCGTCATGCTTACCGTGAGCATGGACCTGCCATTCGCCCAGAAGCGCTGGTGCGGGGCTCAGGGCGTGGAGCGCCTCGTCACCCTCTCGGACCATCGCGAGGCCTCCTTCGGCCTCAACTGGGGCGTGCTCATCAAGGAGCTCAGGCTGCTTGCGCGGGCCGTCTTCGTGGTGGATCGCAAGGGCCGCGTGACCTACGTGCAGCTCGTGAAGGAAGTGACCCAGGAGCCGGACTACGCAGCCGCCATCGAAGCGGCGAAGGCCGCGGTCTAGGGCCCGTCTCTTCCTTGTCGGGCTGGTTTCGGGGCGTCCCGGCGGGTTTGGTCAGCCGCCGGGGCGCGATTCGATGGCCGCCAACGTGGCCGAGACGCCCGCTTCGAGCAGTCCGGCTTCGGCGGCCAGGAGCCGTGCGGGAGCCGAAGCACTCTGGACGACAAGCCGCTCGGCCAGATCCTGTACGAGTTCCGCTCCGATTCCGGCTGCTGCGTCCCGCACGTTTTTGGCCGCCTTGGCCGCGCTTTCGCGGTCAAGGGCCGCAACTGCCGCGTCGAGCGCCTCCATGGACGAGCGGACGTTGTTCGCGAAGGCCGCAAGCGCTCCGGGCGACATGCCGGACTCTCGCAGGAGCCGGATCTCGCGGGCGGTGGGCGGTTTGGCCTGCGCCCTCGTGCGTCTGGCTTCATCGTTTCGGGCCAGGTCCGAAACGGTAGCCAGAAGGCTTTTAGCGTCCAGGGGCTTGGTCAGATAGGCGTTGGCTCCGGCTGCGATGAAGCGTTCCCGGTCGCCCTTCATGACGTGTCCCGCGAGTGCGACCACCGGCACGTTCGGGTCGACCCCTGGGGCCTTGCTCGCGCGAATGAGACGGATGGCTGTCACGCCGTCCATGACCGGCATTTCAATGTCCATGAGCACCACGTCGATCGCGTCCGCGTACGTGGCCAGGAGCGTCAACGCCTCGCGGCCGTTTCCGGCCTCCAGGACATTGGCCCCGGCCTGCTGCAGCAGCGTCCGGGCCATGTGTCGGTTGGCGATGTTGTCCTCGACCAGGAGCACGCTCTTTTCGGCCAGCAGCGCGGCGTCTCCGTATGAATCCCTGATCGCGGGGCGCGCGTGGGTGCGGAACCTGGCGGTGAAGACGAAGGCGCTGCCCTTGCCAGGTTCGCTCTCCACCGTGATGCCTCCGCCGAAAAGTTCCAATATCCGGCAGGAGATAGCCAAACCCACGCCAGCTCCGCCATGGCGGCGGGTAAGGTAATTCTCGCACTGGGTAAAGCTTTGGAATATCTCCTGCGCCTTGGCCTTGGGGATACCCTGGCCCGTGTCGCGCACCGTGAAGCGCAACAGCGCTCCGGCGTTGCTCAGGTCCACGAGTTCGGCCCGCATCTCCACTCGCCCGCTGTCCGTGAACTTCACCCCGTTGCCTACTATATTGTAAAGCACCTGCCTGAGCTTGTCCGCATCGCCGAGGAGGTTGTCGGGCACATCCGGGGCCACGTCCCAGGAAAGCTCCAGCCGTTTGACCGCCGCCTGGCCGCGCAGGGCGCGCATGACACCGTCCACGCAGGCGCGCAACTCGAAGGGCTCCTCCTCCAATTCCACGCGGCCAGCCTCGATCTTGGAAAGGTCGAGCAGATCGTTGAGCAGGCCGAGCAGAGACTGGGCCGACTCCTTTATGATGGTCAGGAACTCGCGCTGCTCGGCGTCGAGGCGGGTATCCGCGAGCAGGTTGGTCATGCCGATGATGCCGTTCATGGGCGTCCTGATCTCGTGGCTCATGTTGGCCAGGAAGGCCGACTTGGCGCGGCTCGCGGATTCGGCCTGCTGCTTGGCTTCGCGCAGTTTGCGTTCGAGTTCGTGTTTGGTCAGGGCCACGGCAATGCTGGAGTGCAGTTCGCGCTCCTCGAAGGGCTTGACCAGAAATCCGAAAGGCTGCTCGGCCGTGGCGCGGGCCAGGGTCTCGTCGTCGGAGTAGGCGGTCAGGAAGATGATGGGGACATTGAACAACGCCTTGATGTGAGCCGCGGCTTCGATGCCGTCCATGCCCTCTCCGAGGCTGATGTCCATGAGCACCAGATCCGGCCGGGTTTCTCCGGCCAGGGACACGGCCTCCTCGCCGGAGGCGGCCGTGGCGGGCACTTCGTATCCAAGCCGCTCGAGCGTGCGGCGGATGTCCATGGCGATGATGCGCTCGTCGTCCACCACGAGGATGCGCGTTTTGTCCATGCGTCCCCCTATGGAAGCCGGAGCCGAAAGGGCTCCGGCGGCCATTTACCGTGGCGGCACAATGCCCCACGCGCGCGATGGTGTAAAGGGAGGGAAAACCCTACGAGGTGCGGGGGCGGTAGAATCCGCGCGCCCATGGGACAAGGGCTCGGATGTTCTCGATGCGGTCTTGGGTGGCCGGGTGGGTGGAGAGGAAGGTCGGCGGCCGCTTGGCGGCGTCCTCGTCGTCGGCCATGTTCTGCCAGAATTCCAGCGCCTTGGCGGGGTCGTATCCGGCTTCGGCCATGAGCCTGAGGCCCACATGGTCGGCCTCCTCCTCCTGGCGGCGGGAGAAGGGCAGGATCACGCCGACGTTGGCCGCGAGGCCGTAGGACTGCGCGAAGACCTGGCCCGCGCCCGAGCCTGCTGCGCCGCCGATGGCGATGGCCCCGATGGTGCCCACGCCCTGGGCTGCCATGGCCATGCTCATGCGCTCCGCGCCGTGGCGTAGCAACGCATGGGCCACCTCGTGGCCCATGACCGTGGCCAGTTCCGCATCGTCGGTGGCGTACTTGAGGATGCCAGTGTAGACGAAGACCTTGCCTCCCGGCAGAACGAAGGCGTTGGCCACGTCCTTGTCAATGACGAAGAATTCCCACTTGAAGTCCGGGCGCGAGGACACGGCCGCAATGCGCTCGCCGATGCGTCTGACCTGGGCGTTGATCGCGGGGTCCTGGCTCAGTTTCTCTTCCTTGAGGATTTCCCGCGCAGCCTGTTCGCCGAGCGCCAACTCCTCACTTTGGCTGACCATCATGATCTGCGTGCGGCCGGTGTAGGGCGTGGTGGCGCAGTAGGCCAGCAAAAGGGGCAGCACCAGGGCCGCAAGGATAAGAAAAAGGCGCGCGCGGAACGTCTTCATGATGTGCACTATAGCCACGCCCCGGCGCGAGGTAAAGACCCGGCGAGTCGTTTCGTGAACGAACGTATGTTTTTGCAGGACAGCCTTGTCCGCAAGGCCTTGACATGAGGCGGTTCCGAAAGCCACAGTGCGGCCCGAAACCGGGAGGGAGCGATGAAAGGCCTGTTTCTCGAAGACATCCTCGGCCGCATGATGCACGTCTCGGGCAGCCGCAACCAGGCCGAGCTTGCGAACGTGCTCGGCGTCAAGCGTGCCGCCGTGACCGACGCCAAGCGGCGCGGGGCCGTGCCCTCGGACTGGTACATGCGGCTGACGCGGCTTTACGGGGCCAATCCCGTGTGGCTGGAGACGGGGCTTGGCGAGGAGCGGCTTGGGCAGGCCGACGGGGGCCTTGGCGGTGAATGGGCGCTCGTTCCGGCCACGGGCTCGGAGCCGAAAATCGGACGCGACGGCAGGCTGCTCGCGTCGGAGGAGGCCGAAGGCCAGGCCTTTAAGCGCTCCTGGTTGGCCTCGCTTGGCGTGCGCGATTCCGACGACCTGTGCCTGATGCCCATGCTCGGCCCGGCCATGGCGCCGGGGCTCTTGCCTGGCGACGCGCTGCTCGTGGACCAGGGCAGGCGCGAGGCCTCGGCCGGTGCGGTCATGGTCTGCGCCGTGGACGGCGCGGCGCTCGTAAGGCGCATCGAGCGCCGCCCCGGAAAGATCCTGCTCGCGGCGAACGACCCGCACGTCGCGGCCATGGAGCTGCCCGCGTCCGCGCCCGTAACCGGCGCGCTGCGCCTCGTCGGCCGGGTGATCTGGGCGAGCCGCGTTTTGGCGTGACAGCCTCTACGGCGTGAAAATCCCGGAACGGGACGCGGTTTCGGCTTGATCGGGACGCGAAAGCCGGTACACTGGCCACGATGCCCCTGAAATCCACGCCAGACAAGGCCGCCGGGCCGCACGCCGACCCGAAGGTCGTGCGCGCCTGGTGCATGTACGACTGGGCCAACTCGGCCTACATCCTGACCGTGGCCACGGCCGTGCTGCCCGCCTGGTTCGCGGCCGGGATCGTGGGGCCCGAGGGCTACGACGTCTTCGGCACGAACGTCAGCGCCACCACCTTGTGGGGGCTGACCGTGGGCCTTTCCGCCCTGGCAGTGTTCATGTTCGCGCCGGTGCTCGGCGCGGCCGCCGACCTCACGGGCCGGGCGGGCTCGTTCCTGCGCCTCTTCTGCCTGCTCGGCGCGGCCTCGGCCTTCGGCCTCGGCTTCCAGGGGCCCGGCGACGTCGTGGCCGCCATGCTCCTCTTCGCCCTGGCCCAGGCCAGCTTCAACAGCGCCAACGTCTTCTACGACGCCTTCCTGCCGCGCATCGTGCCCGATTCGCAGACCGACACGGTCTCCGGCCGGGGCTACGCCTACGGGTACATCGGGGGCGGGCTGCACTTCCTGCTCTGCCTCGTTCTCATGGCCCTGCACGAGCGACTGGGACTCACCCAGGGCCAGGCCGCGCAGATATCCATCGCTACGGCCGCGCTGTGGTGGGCCGGGTTCTCCGTGCCCACGTTCCTGGCGCTTCGCGACGCGCCCACGGGCAACGGCAAGGGGATCGCGCACATCGTGCGCCACGGCGTGGACGAGGCCGTGGCCACGGCGCGCACGCTGTTGCATGGCGGCCCGGCCTCGGTCTTCCTGCTGGCCTATCTGCTCTATAACGACGGCATCCAGACGACCATCAGCATGGCCACCATCTATGGCGCGGAGGAACTCGGGCTGGCGACCACGGAGTTGATGATCACGCTGCTGGTCATCCAGGCCGTGGCTTTCGCCGGCTCGCTGCTTTTCGCGCGGCTGGCCGGGCGCATCGGCACCAAGGCGGCGATCATGGTCGCCCTGGCCGTGTGGACGGGGGTGGCGGGCTGCGCCTACGTCATCGAGACGGCCGTGCAGTTCTTCGTGCTCGGCGGCTTCGTGGGGCTGGTGCTCGGCGGTTCGCAGGCGCTTTCGCGCTCGCTCTACGCCAAGCTCGTGCCGCGCGAGGCTTCGGCCCGTTATTTCGGGTATTTCTCGGTGGTCACCAAGTTTTCGGCCGTGGGCGGCCCGCTGATCTTCGCGCTGATGCGCCACTGGACCGGCAGCTCGCGGCCCGCGGTGCTGGTCATTGCGGTCTTCTTCCTTCTGGGCATGGTGGTGCTTTCGCGCGTGCGCGTGCCGCCCGAAAGAGACGCCTGAGTCCGGGCCGTTTCTCCTCTTGACGAAAAGCGCCGGGCGTCAGCCCTGGCGGGCGGCCCTGGCCTTGGCCAGGTGCTGGGCGATGACGACCACGGTGCGCGCGTAGCGGCTGTCGCGGTTGTAATGCATGATCAGCCGCTCCTGGCGCTCCTCGGAGAGGCCCGGCCGCCAGCCGTGGAAGGCCAGGTAGTTGGCGATGGAGTGTAGTGCGTCGGCGGGCGAGAAGAGATCGACCGTGCCGTCGCCGTCGCCGTCCACCCCGAAGCGCACGGCGTTGGAGGGCATGAACTGGCAAAGGCCGATGGCTCCGTAGGGGGAACTGGGCACGTTCAGCGGATCGAGCCCCGAGGCCATGGCGAAGCTGATGAAGGCCAGCAGTTCCTCGTAGGCCCAGTTGGCCTTTTGGAGCGTGCGCCGGACCAGCCATTGGCGCAGGTCCGGGGTCAGGGAGTTCATGGGCAGATAGGCCTGCACGAGCAGGAAATCTTCGGCCAGGGCCATGGAGGCCAGGTTCACGAAGGCGTTGCCCTTGCCCAGATAGGAGCCCAGCCGCGTCTCCACGAGCATGATGGCCACCAGCACCTCTCGCTCCACGCCGCGCTCGTTCTCGGCCGCCTGCAGGACGTCGGTGTGGTCCTCCATGAAGCGTTGGGCGTTGGCCAAAAGCGCGGGCTGCATGTAACGCTCGTAGACCTTTGGGCGCGGCGGCGGGGCGGGCTTGGCGGGCTCGCGCGGGGCTTCTCCGGCCCGGGATGGCGGGGGCGGGGCAACAGGCTGGGGAGGCGGCTCGGCGGTTTTGATCCTGAGCAGGGAGATCATCTTACGGGCCATGACCCGCGGCTGAAACGAGACCTCGGACCGGGCGAAGAGCCGTTCCACGTAGTCGCCGGGCAGGCCGTCCTCGACCAGCCGTTCCATGAGCGGCCGCCAGACGTCTCCCTTTGTCGCGGAGAGCGGGCTCGCCACGGCGACAAGGGCGGCCAGGGCCGCGACGCATGGAAGAAGACGCATCAGACGCATGCCGAACCATTCCCCCCTGGTTGAGCCCGTTCGACCAGTAACTTTTACCAGGGCAGGCCATGGGCTGTAAACCGGCCGGGAAAGAGCCGCCGCGCTTGGGTCAGCAGCGGTCGGAGAAGATGGAGGCCATGCGGTCCTCCAGTTCGTCGTCCAGAAGGTGACTGTGGGTGCGAAGGGAATAGAGAGCGCCGCACGCCGTGCAGCGCAACGAGACCTCGCGTCAGCGGCGGCAGGGGATGAGGCGGCCGTCGCAGGCGGGACAGTGGCCGGGCCGCGCGGGCCGCTCGTTGTGGCCGGATTCTGGGCCGGAGTGGGGCGTGGAAGGGATGTTCGTCATGGCGTGCGCGGTCATGCCACAACCCCCGCCCGACCGCAAGCCGCATGGACTTGAATTCCCGGCCGGTTGAGGTACAAGTGGGCATGCGCCCGACAACGCCCGTCCACATTCCGGACGACGCCCCAGGGTTGGCCCCGAAGTTCGTGCCCATGCTGGAGATGCTCTTGCGCCATACGGAAAGGCTGCTCGAACACTTGCGCGCCTCCGAGAACGCCTCCTTCGCGCTGCGCAACGGCCCCATTACTTCGCGGACCATGAACGCCGAGGTTTTTTCCACCGTGGGCCGCATCGTGGACGACACGCTATGAGCGAAGAAGAGCGCCTGTTGCGGGAGATACTGGCCCTGCAGCGCGAGATGCGCGAGGAACTGCGCCAGATGCGGACCGAGCTTTTCCGGCACGGGGAAGGGAGCGGAGCGGCCGGGGCCGCGCGCCGCACGGAGCCTGGCAAGGCGCGCGGCGACGACCTCTCGGGCCTTGTGGAGATGATCACGGAGCGCAACCGCCGCGCCGACGGTTCGGTTCCTGCGGCGAAAGGGCGCAAAGGATCAGGCCGCTGAGGACGCGCCATCTGCTGCGCCGCGGCGAAAAGCTCAAGTTTTCGCGCAGGGCAAATGGCGCGTCGGCTTTGAACTTTTCGCCGCAACGCGGCAGATGGAGTTTTTCAACGGCCTGACAACAGCCTGAAAGGATGGCGATATGGTCTTTTTCGGCGGGAAGAAGCGGCCCGGGGACGAGGTGGACGAGCAGCGCTACGAGGCCGCGCGCAACGCCTATTTCAACGGCCGCGTCAAGATCGTGACCACCGAGCGCGTCGAGGGGCGCGAGATCAAGTGGGTTTTCGGCTTGGTGGCCTCGCGCTCGTTTTCGGCGGACACGGCCTTCTACGGGCTGGTCAACTCGGCCCTGGAGGCCGGGGCCGACGCCATCGTGGGCTACCGCGAGTCCGTGGCCTTCCACCCCGAGGGCGAGCGCCACTTCACCTGCTACGGCACGGCCGTGTTTCTCGAACCGCAGAAGAAGACCGGTCGCACCGTCTAGCAGGCCGCACACAAAAACACCATCTGCTTGGTGCCTTGAACTTTTCTTGTGTCTTGCATCCGGCACGTTTTGAGCCGTCCAGGACGGCACCGGGTTGTGCGCACACGAATCCCAGCCACTGGGAAGCATGCGCAGTTGGGCCGCTTCCCGCCCCTTTGCGCGGGCGTGCGCCTGGAGGCGGACGGAGCGGGAAGGGCCCCCGTGGGACTAAAGTTCGTCCAGCCAGCCCTCCACCCAGTTCTGCGCCGCCTCGATCATCTCGGGCATGGTCAGGCCGCGCGCGGGCATGTTGTCGGCATAGGCGTACAGTGCCAGATCGTTGTCCTCGGGCATGGCGTAGGCCCGCCACAAGGTGTAGAGCACGAATTCCTCGTGGTCTTCCCAGATCACGACTACGCCGCGCTCGGGGCGGCAGGCCAGTATGGGCCCCTTCAAGGCCAGTTCTTCGAGGGTAAAGCCAAAGAAGGCTCCGACACCGGCTGCTTGTTGCACATAGATGGTTTGCATGTCGCCCTCCCGTAGATTTCAGACCGTTAGGGTAGGGAAAGGTTCCGCGTATCTTTTTCCTTATTTCCCCTTTGGCACGAAAATAGGAGAGGTGCAAGCGATTTTCTTTTCCCTCTGGATGTTCTATTTTTGGCGGACCACTTGGGCATGGGCAAAGGCCCGGTCCAAGAGCGTCCTTGCCATCGCCGCCCACGCGGCTACAATGGCGGCTCATGCTGCTCTACCTGCACGTTCCCTTCTGCCGCGCCAAGTGCGCCTATTGCGCCTTCTACTCCAAGGTCCCCCAGGGGGATGACCTGGCGCTTTTCGAGCGGGCCGCGCTGGCCGAGATCGAGGCGCTGGGCAGGAGGCACGGGCGGCCGAGGCTCGACACCGTGTACGTGGGCGGCGGAACGCCCACGCTCATGCCCGTCTGGCTGTGGGAGCGGCTGGTGGCCGCGATCGGTCGGCATTTCGATCTGCCGCGCGGCATCGAGTTCACGACCGAGGCCAACCCCGACTCCGTGGACGTCTGGCTCTTGCAGGATTTGCGGGGTCTTGGGGTCAACAGGCTGTCGCTGGGCGTGCAGAGCCTTTCGGATGCGGACCTCGAACTTCTGGGCAGGCCGCACACCCGCGCCCAGGCGCTGGCCGCCGTGGAGGCTGCGCGCGCGGCGGGTTTCCGTAACCTGAGCCTGGATTTCATCTGGGGCCTGCCCGGCCAGCGTTTGGCCACCTGGCTCAGGCAGCTTCGCTTCGTGGCCGAGAACCTGCGGCCCGAGCATCTGTCCTGCTATTCCCTGACTCGGGAGCCCGGCACGCCCTTGGCCGCGCGTCTCGATGCCGAGGAACTCCCTCTACCCGACGAGGGCGAGCAGGCGCGTATGTTCGTCAACGGCACGTCCTTTCTGGAGTCCGCCGGCTTTTTGCATTACGAGATATCCAATTTCGCCCGCATGGGCTTCGTCTGTCGTCACAACATGGGCTATTGGGAGGGCAGGGACTACCTCGGCGTGGGCCCCTCGGCCGTGTCCACGGTGTCCGGCAGACGCTGGGAGAACCCGCGCGAGCTTTCGGCCTGGGCCAAGGCGGCCCTGGCCGGGACCACAGGCGGGAACGCTGAGCAGCTTTCCGAGCGGGAGAGGCTGCGTGAGACGATCATGCTTTCCTTGCGCACCGCGCGGGGTCTTTCGCTCAAGGCCTATGGTCGGGCCACGGGCAGGAGTTTCGTGCGCGAACACTCGCGGCTGTTGACGGGGCTTCGGCAGCACGGGCTCGTGCGCATCACCCGGGACTACGTGCGCCTGACCACGGGCGGCATGCTCGTCTCGAACCTGATATTGGAGCGATTGCTCGGGGATGCGGACGGCTAGCGGACCGCCCCAATGGATGGCCACGCGGGAGGCGCGCAATGATCACGATCCATGCTTTCAAGAACGGCAAATGGGAGGCACGGCAGGTGCGGGGTGAAACGGACCTGGCACTGCCCGAGGGAGCCGTGTGGCTCGATTTGGCCTCGCCCGGCGAGGACGAGAAGGCGTTCGTGGCCAGGGCCATCGGCGCGGACGTACCCACGCGAGAGGAGATGCAGGAGATCGAGGCATCGAGCCGACTCTACCAGGAGAACGGGGCGGTCTACATGACCGCGACCATCCTCTCGCGCCTGGAGCCCGACCATATCGACGCGGCCGCCATCACCTTCATCCTCGCCGGGCAGCGGCTCGTGACCCTGCGCTACACCGAGCCGAGACCCTTCGAGGTCTTTGCGGCCAGGCTGCGCAAGGGGATCGCGGGCGGAGAGACGAGCCCGGACCTGATGCTCGGACTGCTCGAAGCCATCGTGGACCGTCTGGCCGACATCGTTGAGGCCACGGGCAACGGAGCCAACGACATCTCGCACCGCATCTTCCGCCAGGGCAAAGGACCGGGCGGGCTGGACCTGCATCAGGCCATCACCGACATCGGCATCGAGGGCGACCACGTCACCAAGCTCCGCGAGTCGCTGGCCAGCATCAGCCGCATGGTCATGTTCCTCGGCCAGGCGGCCGGGCCGCACCTGCCCGCTCAGGACTTTCCCGAGCGGCTGCGCACCCTGGGTCGCGACACGGCCTCGCTCATAGACCACGTGGGCTTTCTCTCCAGCAAGATCACCTTCCTTCTGGACGCCTCGCTGGGGATGATCAACATCCAGCAGAACAACATCATCAAGATATTCTCGGTCGCGGCCGTGGTCTTCCTGCCGCCCACGCTCATCGCCAGCATCTACGGCATGAACTTCGCGCACATGCCCGAACTTGCGCATGAGTTCGGCTATCCGCTGGCGCTCGGGCTGATGGTGGTCTCGGCCGTGCTGCCCTACGTCTACTTCAAGAGCAAAAAGTGGCTGTGACGGTCCCGGCGTGTCAAGAACGGGTGACGATGCGCCGCGCGTCTTGCCATGGCGCGTGGCCCATTGTACACGATGGGGCGTGCCTGCCCTGAAGGAGGACGCCATGAGGCTTTTGAAAGTTTTCGCGCCGACCGTGCTAGCGGCCCTTTTGCTGTGGACCTCCGCGCCCGCGATGGCGGGCGGCTTCTGCCCGAGCTACGGCATGGGCTGCTACAAAACGCCCAAGGCCGACCCGAGCTTCTTCCTCCTGGAGATCGCGAGCAAGCCCGGAGACTACATGGGCTCCATCCGGCTCGTGGGCGGACAGTGCGGCCTTTTCTGGTGCGGCCCCTGCGACGAGGCCAAGCGCGG
This sequence comes from Alkalidesulfovibrio alkalitolerans DSM 16529, assembly GCF_000422245.1. Classification (NCBI taxonomy): domain Bacteria; kingdom Pseudomonadati; phylum Thermodesulfobacteriota; class Desulfovibrionia; order Desulfovibrionales; family Desulfovibrionaceae; genus Alkalidesulfovibrio; species Alkalidesulfovibrio alkalitolerans. Next base: position 321,993 of record NZ_ATHI01000005.1, on the reverse strand, counting down.
CATCGACTACGACGTCCTATGCAACGAGCGCTTCGTCGAATGCGAGGGCCGTTGCGAGGCCCGCTAGCGTCTTGCCGCGCATGGAACCACGCATGACACGCACGCGCCTTCTGCTCGTCGATGCAGGAAATACCAACGTCAAGTTCGGCCTGGCCGGGGCGGACGGGGCCATCGAGTCCTATTCGCTGCCCACGGCGCATCTGGCCACGGCCGACGCCATGGGGCTGGCCATCGACGCCTTGTGCCGCCACGCGCGTGTCGATGTCACCGATCTTTCCGCCTTTGTGGTCTCCTCTGTGGTGCCGCGCCTGAACCCGCTCTTGCGAGCGGCCGCGCGCCGCTATGCGCGCTGCGAGGCGCTCTTCGTGCCGGGCGACATCCCGCTGCCGCTGGAGAACCGCTATCTGCGGCCGGCCGAGGTCGGCGCGGACCGCCTCGTCGGGGCCTACGCGGCCACGCGCCTCTTCCCCGCGCCCGGGCATCTGGTCATCGACTTCGGCACGGCCACGACCTTCGACTGCGTGGCCCACGGGGCCTACCTGGGCGGCCTGATCTGCCCGGGGCTCCTTTCCTCGGCGCAGGGTCTGGCCGGGGGCACGGCCAAGCTGCCCCAGGCCGATTTTCTGGTCGAGGAGGACGAAGTGGACGTGGGCACCTCCACGGCCAAGAGCCTGAACCACGGCCTGGTCTTCGGCTTCGCGGCCATGGTCGAGGGGCTGTGCGCCCGCCTTCTGCCCAAGCTTCCGGCGGGAGCGCCCGTGATCGCCACGGGCGGCTTCGCAGAGATCATCCGCCGGGTCTGCCCGGTCATCGCCCACAACCGGCCCGACCTCCTCATGGAGGGCCTGCGGCTAGCCTATCTGGACAATCCGGTGTACACTCCCGCCGCACCGTAACCCGTATCCGAAGGAGACAGCCATGAGTGCGATCCTGTCCGTCTGGTCCCGCGAGATTCTCGATTCGCGCGGCAATCCCACCATCGAGGTGGAAGTCACCCTGGAGTCCGGCCACACCGGCGTCGCCGCCGTGCCGTCCGGCGCCTCCACCGGCTCGCGCGAGGCGCTCGAACTGCGCGACGGCGAAAAGGACCGCTACCTCGGCAAGGGCGTGAGCAAGGCCGTCGCCAACGTCATGGACGTCATCGCCGAGGAGATCATCGGCCTGGACGCCCTCAACCAGACCGCCCTGGACAACACCTTGATCGATCTCGACGGCACCGAGAACAAGTCCAAGCTCGGCGCCAACGCCATGCTGGGCGTTTCCATGGCTACCTGCCGCGCGGCCGCCAACTTCCTGGGCTTGCCGCTGTACCGCTACATCGGCGGCATCAACGCCAAGGTCCTGCCCGTGCCGCAGATGAACATCATCAACGGCGGCGCGCACGCGCCCAACAATCTGGACATCCAGGAGTTCATGATCATGCCCATCGGCGCGGAGACCTTCGCCGAGGCGTTGCGCATGGGCTCGGAGACCTTCCACACCTTGAAGAAGATCCTGGCCAAGGACGGGCACGTGACCAGCGTGGGCGACGAGGGCGGTTTCGCGCCCAACCTGAAGTCCCACGCCGAGGCGCTGGAGTACATCGTGCGCGCCATCCAGGAGGCGGGCTACGAGCCCGGCCGCGACATCTCCCTGGCCCTGGACTGCGCGGCCTCGGAGTTCTTCAAGGACGGCCGCTACAACCTGAAGGGTGAGGGCAAGGTCTTCACCGCCGCCGAGATCACGGATTTCTACAAGGACCTGTGCACCCGCTTCCCGATCATCTCCATCGAGGACGGCTTGGCCGAGTCCGACTGGGAGGGCTTCGCGCACCTGACCGACGAGTTGGGCGGCCACATCCAGCTTGTGGGCGACGACATCTTCGTCACCAACCCCTCGATCCTGGCCGAGGGCATCGAGAACGGCATCTGCAACTCGATCCTCATCAAGCTGAACCAGATCGGCACCGTGACCGAGACCCTGGACACCATCGAGATCGCCAAGGAAGCCTCCTACACCACGGTCATCTCGCACCGCTCGGGCGAGACCGAGGACCACTTCATCGCCGACCTGGCCGTGGCCGTGAACTCCGGCCAGATCAAGACCGGCTCGCTGTGCCGCTCGGACAGGCTGGCCAAGTACAACCAGCTTCTGCGCATCGAGGAGAACCTGGAAGACGAGGGCCTGTACTACGGCCCGTCCATGGCCGCGCAGTGGTACGGCGACGAGCACGATCACGACCACGATCACGACTAGACCGAATCCAGCCATCCCCGTTCGATCCGAGCGCCGTCCCGCAAGGGGCGGCGCTTTTTTTGGGCGGCCATAAAGTCCTGGCTGCCGCGAACGCGCCGATCCCTCGCGTATTCTTTGATACGCGTCGGGCCCGGCGCTTTCTTGCGCCTTGCATCTGAGCCTTTTTGAGCAGCCTGAAAAGGGGTGGCAGCAAGCTGCCGCCCATGAAAAAAGGCCCCGTGAAGGGGCCTTTGGTATGATCCTGGTCGCGGGCCTTGGCCCGGAGCTATCTCATGTACTTGAGGAACGGGCTTTCAGGCGTGAGGATGATGCGCGCGTTGGACTTCATGCTCTGCCGGTAGGCCTCAAGGCTCCGGTTGAACTCGTAGAAGTCCGGGTTGCGCGAGAGCGTCTCCGCGTAGATGCGGGTCGCATCGGCGTCGCCTTCGCCGCGCAGGATCTCGCCCTGACGCTCGGCCTCGGCGAGGATGATGCTGCGCTCTCTGTCCGTGGCGGCCTTGATCTTGGCCGCCTCCTCCATGCCTTCGGAGCGGTACTGCTTGGCTTCGCGCTCACGCTCGGCGCGCATGCGGCCGAAGATGGCGCGTTCGTTCTCGGCGGGCAGGTCCGTGCCCTTGATGCGCACGTCCAGAATCTCCACGCCGAGTTCTTCGAGCAGCAGCTTGGACGAGGCCGTGACCTGCTGCATGATCTCGGCGCGGTTCATGGCCACGATCTCGATGAGCGAGAAGCGGCCGAGCGCCTCGCGCATCTCGGAGTAGACGATGTCGTCCATGCGCGCCTCGGCGCGCGGGATGGTGCGCACCGTGCGGTAGAACTGCAAGGGCTCCACGATGCGCCATTTGACGTAGTTGTCCACCACCATGGTCTTCTTGTCCCTGGTGATGACCTCGGAGGGCTTGGTGTCGTAGTCGAGCACGCGAATGTCGAAGAGGACGGCGTTTTGCACGAAGGGCAGTTTGAAGTGCAGTCCCGGTTCGCGCACGCCGTCGAGCGGGCGGCCGAGTTGGAGCACGATGGCCCGCTCGGTCTGATCGACCACGAACAGGCACTGCTGGCCGAGGATGAAGAGTGCGGCCAGGGCCACGATGATGAGCATGGGTTTCTTGTTCATTTCCCGGCCTCCCTGGGAGCGCGCGGCGCGCTGCCGGGCAAGGGCAGGTAGGGCAGCGTACGCGACGCGGTCTGGTCGGGAAGGATGATCTTCTCCATCTCGGGGTTGGAGAGCACCTCTTCCATGGTTTCAATGTACAGGCGCTTGCGAGTGATGTCGCGGGCCTTCTGGTATTCGTCGAGGATGGAGGCGAAGCGCGCCGAGTCGCCCTGCGAGCGGAGCACTTTGGACTCCTTGTAGGCCTGGGCCTCGTTGATGACCGCGGCCGCCTGGCCGCGCGCGCGGGGGATCAGGTCGTTCCTGTAGGCGTCCGCCTCGTTGATGAAGCGCATCCGGTCCTCGCGGGCCGAGGCCACGTCCTTGAAGGACTCGATGACCTCGTCGGGCGGATAGACGTCCTGCAACTGCACGGCCACCACGCGGATGCCTGCGTTGTAGCTGTCGAGCACGTCCTGCAGCAGTTCGCGGGTGCTTTGCTGAACGGCCTGTTTTTCGGTGGTCAGCACGGCGTCGATGGTGTTCTTGCCCACGACCTCGCGCATGGCGGCCTCGGCCGCGCTCTTCACCGTCTCGGACTGCCGGTCGATGTTGAAGAGGAAGTCCACGGGCTCGCGGATTTGGTACTGCACGATGAACTGCACGTTGACGATGTTTTCGTCGCCCGTGAGCATCAGCGATTCACTGGGAACCGAGCGCGGGTTCGAAACTCCCCGACCGGCGGTGAACAGGCCCGCTTCCTGCGTGCCGGAGCGGAATCCGATCTCGAGCCGCCGAATCTCGGTGACCTTCGGAGTCATCGCGCTCTCGATGGGGAAGGGCAGATGGTAGTGCGGACCGGGCGAGGTGATGCGGTCGAACGCGCCGAAGCGTTTGACCACGCCGACTTCGTCGGGCTGCACGAGGTAGATCCCCGAGGCGAGCCACAGGAGAACCGCGACGATGACGACCCATTTGGCGCCGCCGCCTCCGAAGTTCAGGTTTTGAAATTTCTTGAACCTGTCCCCGAGTTGGTCCATGTCGGGCATGGACGGTCCTTGGGTGCGCCGTCGCCGATCTTGCAGTTTATCCCAGTCCCAATTCATGTTAATTCGATAAACGCTGCCGCGACGGCGGTCAAGCAAATCCGGTCGGCCCGCCGTTTCGCGGCGCGCCGCCTTCGTTTTGGAGAATGCGCATGAAGCCAGTCGCTCCCGGCGTTTTCAGGGCATATGATGTCCGCGGCGTGGTGGACGTTGATTTCGACCCCGAGTGGGTTGAAATGTTCGGCCGCGCCTGCGGCGCCTTCTTCATCTCGCGCGGGCTTTTTCGCGCCGCGCTGGGGCGCGACGCCCGGCATTCCTCGCCCGGCTATCTCGACGCCTGCGCGCGGGGCCTCGCCTCCACGGGCGTGGACGTCCTGGTGCTGGACATGGTCCCGACCCCGGTCTTCTACTGGGCCTGCGCGCGCCTGAATCTTCGCGCCGGGGTGATGGTCACGGCCAGCCACAACCCTCCCGAGTACAACGGCTTCAAGGTTTGGGCCGGGGCGACGACCATCCACGGCGACGACATCGCGGCCATCCGCGACCTCATGCTCCGGGGCGGGTTTCCGGACGGACGCGGCATCGTCTCGCGCTACGATCCCGTGCCGAGCTACATCGAGGAGCTTTCGGGGCTCGTACGCCTCGCGCGGCCCGTGAAGGTGGTGCTCGACGGCGGCAACGGCGCGGGCGGGCTCGTGGCCGCGGGCCTTCTTCGCGCCGTGGGGGCCGAGGTGGTGGAACTCTTCACCGAGCCGGACGGCGATTTCCCCAACCACCACCCCGATCCGACCATTCCCGAGAACATGGCCCAGTGCGCCGAACTGGTCCGCGCGAGCGGGGCCGAGGCCGGGCTCGGCCTGGACGGCGACGCCGACCGCCTGGCCGTGTGCGACGAGACCGGGCGGCTCCTCTACGGCGACGAACTGGCCGCGATCTTCGCCCGCCAGGTGCTGGCCGAGGAGCCCGGCGCGCTGATCCTTGGCGACGTCAAATGTTCGCACCGCTATTTCCGCGACGTCGAGACCCGCGGCGGCCGCGCGCTCATGGCCGCCACGGGCCATTCCCTGATGAAGGCCAAAATGGCCGAGACCGGCGCGGCCTTCGGCGGCGAGATGAGCGGCCACATGTTCTTCGCCAACCGCTTCTTCGGCTTCGACGACGCCCTGTATGCGGCCGCGCGCCTGTGCGAGGTGCTGGCGGCGACGCAGACGCCCGCCTCGCGGCTGCTGGCCGACTGGCCGAAGACGCACCACACCCCGGAGATCCGCATGGAGGTGCCCGAGGAACGCAAGTTCGGCCTCGTGGCCCGGGCCGTGGCCCATTTCAGGGAGCGCTATCCGTCCACGGACATCGACGGCATCCGCATCGATTTTCCGGACGGCTGGGCCCTGGTGCGCGCCTCCAACACCCAGAACGTCATCGTGCTGCGCTTCGAGGCCGAATCGGCCGAGGGGCTTTCGCGCATGCGCGCGGAGGTCGAAGGGGCTATCGCTAGTTGGCTCACTGAGTGACCGGCAGGCCGGACCGCTGAAAAAGCGCCATCTGCTGCGTTGCTGCGGAAAATCCAGGCCCTCGCGTATTGGTAATACGCGTCGGACCTGGATTTTCCTTGCGCCTTGCATCTGACGCTTTTTCAGCGGTCCGGAGAGCGGAATCTGGCGGTGGTCAGGGTTGCGCGGTTTTGCATGTCATTTTGCGAATGACTCCCTTTCCTTCGCCCGCTCCCGTTGCTACACTGAACGGCGTATCGATACCGAATCCCAAGGAGCGCCCATGCCCCTGCATCCCCTGGCCGGAAAGCCCGCCTCGCACGACATCCTGGTCAACGTCCCGCGCCTCGTGGCCGCCTATTACGAAACCGCGCCCAACCCGGACGATCCCGGCCAGCGCGTCTCCTTCGGCACCTCGGGCCATCGCGGATCCTCGCTCTTAGGCTCCTTCAACGAGGCCCACATCCTGGCCGTGTCCCAGGCCGTGTGCGACTACCGGGCCATGAAGGGCATCGCCGGGCCGCTCTTCTGCGGGGCCGACACCCACGCCCTGTCCGAGCCCGCGCGCATGACCGCGCTCGAGGTCTTCGCGGCCAACGGCGTGCAGACCGTGATCCAGGAGGGGCTCGGCTACACGCCCACGCCCGTGGTCTCCCACGCCATCCTGACCCACAACCGCGACAAGGCCGGACAGCGGGCCGACGGCGTGGTCATCACGCCCTCCCACAACCCGCCCGAGGACGGCGGCTTCAAGTACAACCCGCCCGAGGGCGGCCCGGCCGATACCGAGGTCACGGGCTGGATCGAGAAGCGGGCCAACGAGATCCTGGCCGAGGGCGGCCGGGGCGTGCGTCGCACGACCTGGCAAAAGGCCCTGGCCGCGCCCTGTACCCATGCCGCCGACTTGGTCATGCCTTACGTGCGCGACCTGGAAAACGTCGTGGACATGCAGGCCGTGAAGGGCGCGAAGCTCAGCGTTGGCGTGGACCCGCTCGGGGGCGCGTCCGTGGCCCACTGGGCCGCCCTGGCCGAGCACTACGGCCTCGACGTCGAGATCGTGAATCCGGTCGTGGACCCCACTTTCGGCTTCATGCGTGTGGACCGCGACGGCAAGCTGCGCATGGACTGTTCCTCGCCCTACGCCATGGCCGGGCTCCTGGAGATGAAGGACCGTTTCGACCTCGCCTTCGGCAACGATCCGGACACCGACCGCCACGGCATCGTCACGCGCGGAGCCGGGCTCATGAACCCCAACCACTACCTTTCCGTGGCCATCGACTACCTTTTCCGGAACCGGCCTACGTGGAGCCCCGCGGCCAAGGTCGGCAAGACCCTTGTCTCCTCGTCCATGATCGACCGTGTGGCCAGGGCGCTCGGCCGCGAACTGGCCGAGGTGCCGGTGGGCTTCAAATGGTTCGTGAAGGGGCTTCTTGACGGCAGCTACGGCTTTGGCGGCGAGGAGAGCGCGGGCGCGTCGTTTCTGCGACGCGACGGCACGGTCTGGACCACGGACAAGGACGGCGTGATCATGTGCCTGTTGGCCATGGAGATCACCGCCGCCACGGGCCGCGATCCCGGTGAGCACTACGCCCGGCTGACCAGGGAGCATGGCGAGCCGCTCTACGAGCGCCTTCAGGCCCCGGCCGACCGCGCCCGGCGCGAAATTCTGGCTCGGATGTCGCCCGAGACGGTCACGGCCGCCGAGCTTGCGGGCGAGCCCATCCGGGCCGTCTTGACCCGCGCCCCGGAGGGCGGGGCATCCATCGGCGGCCTGAAGGTCGTCACGGACAACGGCTGGTTCGCGGCCCGCCCCTCCGGCACCGAGGACATCTACAAGATCTACGTGGAGAGCTTCCTTGGGCCGGAACACCTCGAACGGCTCAAGCAAGAGGCCCAGGCTTTGGTGGGCGGCGTTTTTGCGGCGGCGGGGGTGTAGCGTGCGGATCGGACATACGGTGCGTGTCGCGCGACGCGTTTGCGGCGAGGCACGATTCCTGCTTGAAGCTCCTTCCCGGAGCGCCAGAAAATGAAGAAAATCATCGTCATCATTCTCGTCCTGGCCGTCCTGGCGACAGGCGGCTACTTCGTGTTCGGCACGGGCAAGTCCGACCAGGTGCAGGTGCTGGCCACGGCCACCGTGCAGCGTGGCGACGTGCGCAAGGTCCTGGAAGCCACGGGCATCGTCAAGGCCATGGTCGGGGCCGAGGTCAAGATCGGCGCGCGCACCTCGGGGGTCATCGAGCGCATGTTCGTCAGGGTCGGCGACTCTGTGACCAGGGGCGATCTCATCGCCCTCATCGACGCCCGCGAGGAAGAGGCCCAACGCATTGAGGCCGAGGCCAGGCTGCTTCGCGCCAGGGCCGAATTGAACCGCGTGGAGACCGTCTTTCCCCTTCAGATACGGGAGTCCGAGGCGGCCCTGCGCGAGGCCCAGGCCGAACTCGAATACGCCGAGACGAATTTCTCCCGTCAGCAGCGACTGGTGGAACAGGCGCTGCAAGCCCAGGACGAACTGGACCGGGCGCGGCAAGAGACGCTTTCTTCCCGCAACCGGGTGGCGGCGCGCGAACTGACCGTGAACCGGCTGCGCGAGGAGTTCGCCCAGGAGCGCATCAAGGCGCAAAAAGCCATGCTCGAAGCCGAGGCAAACCTTGAAACGTTGGCCGTGCGGCTGTCCTACAAGCGCATCATCTCGCCCATCACCGGGATCGTCTCGCAGGTCACGGCCCAGGAGGGAGAAACCGTGGTCTCGGGGCTTCAGGTTTCCAACCTGATCACGGTCATCGATCCTGCGCGTCTTGAGATGTGGATCTACGTGGACGAGACCGACGTGGGGCTGGTCAAGCCCGGCCAGGACGTGGAATTCTCCGTGGATGCCCAGCCCGGCGAACTCTTCACCGGAACCGTGGACCGCATCTATCCCCAGCCCGAGATTCGCGACAACATCGTCTATTATCTGGCCATCGTGACCCTGAACGAGGAGCAGGCCCTGCGGCTTAGGCCGGACATGACCACGCAGTGCAAGATCGTGGTCGAGGTCCGCAAGGACGTCCTGGCCCTGCCCAACAACGCCCTCAAGTGGGTCGGCGACACGCAATACGTCTTCGTGGGCGGGCAGGGCGCGGCCGTGCGGCGCGTGCAGCCCGTGCTCGGCCTGCAGGGGCTCGAAAAGAGCGAAGTGATCGAGGGTCTTTCCGAGGGCGACGTGGTGGCAACGCAGGTAGTGCTCCCCGCCGCGATGCTCACCAGGGGCGGCAAATGAGCGGCGACACGCTCGTCCGGCTGAAGGACATCCGCAAGACCTACAGCCAGGAGGGGCTGGATGTCGAAATCCTCAAGGGGATATCGCTTTTGATCGGCGCGGGTGAGTTTGTGGCCCTGCAAGGCCCCTCGGGTTCGGGCAAATCCACGCTCCTGCACATTCTGGGGCTCTTGGACCGGCCCACCTCGGGAACCTACGAACTGGACGGCCGCGACGTCTCCGATCTCACCGACGACGAGCAGAGCGAAGCGCGCGGCCGACTCATCGGATTCGTCTTCCAGAGCTTCTACCTCATCCCCTACATATCGGCTTTGCACAACGTTATGCTGCCCGCGCAGTATTCTTCCGCGCCCGAGCGCGAGGTGCGCGAGCGGGCCCAGCGGCTCCTGTCCATGGTGGGGCTTGCCGACCGCATGGATTTTCGACCCACGCAGCTTTCTGGTGGACAGCAGCAGCGCGTGGCCCTGGCCCGGGCCCTGGTCAACCAGCCGCGCATGCTGCTCGCCGACGAACCCACGGGCCAACTCGACTCCACTACCAGCGTCGAGATCATGGACCTCATCGCTTCCATCAATCAAACACAGGGCACGACCGTGGTCGTCGTGACCCACGAAGAAGCGACCGCGGCCTACGCGTCGCGCCGCGTCGTCGTCACCGACGGACTCGTCTCCCATGGCTAGCAGGCTCATGCAGTTCATGCGCCTTGCGCGCATGGCCCTGATCTCGCTTTGGGCTTTCAGGCTGCGCTCGCTGTTCGTCATCGTGGCCACGGGGCTTGGCATCGCTTCGCTCACGATCATCGTCGCGGCCGTGGACGGGGCGCAGCGAAAGGCCATCGAGATGACCGACTCCTTCGGCCCGGACGCCGCATTCGTCATCGGCGGGGACATCTTCAGCCGCGCCCTTGGCAGACGCACCATGAGCCTGACCTGGAGCGACGTGCGCGCCTTGCGCCAATCCCTGCCCGGGGCCTATCTTGTCGTGCCACTGCGCGCGGTGGGCAACATCTCGCTGCGGTACGGCAACCGCAATACCACGGCCAGCCTTATCATCGGCGCCACCGAGAATTACGCCACGGCCTGGAACTGGCCGCTCAGCGAAGGCCGCGACCTGAACGAGGAAGACATCCTCAGGGCCGCCAAGGTGACCATCCTTGGCGCGGAGGTCGCCCGCGATCTCTTCGGCGACGAATCGCCGCTGGGCAAGACCATTCAGGCCAATGGCACGCCCCTGACCGTGATCGGGCTCCTCTCCGAGCGCGGCCTGACCACCGGGCACGGCGTGAGTGTGGACAACCGCCTGGTCGCGCCCATCACCACCTTGCAACAGCGGTTCGGGTTGGACCGCCAATACTTCCGATCGCTGCGCGTCAAGTTTCATGATGTGCACAATATGCACGCGAACGTCGAAAATTTGCGCAGTTATCTACGAAAACTGCACAATCTTGCACCTGGACAGCCCGACGATTTCACCATCCTCACGGCGGACGAAATTCTCAAATTTCTGTCCATGCTCCGGGGGAGCCTCGTGGCTTTCCTGGGCGTGACCGCCACCGTGGCGATCCTCGTGGGCGGCTTCGTGCTGGCCAACCTCTTCTACCTCTCGGTCAGCGAGCGCGCCCAGGAGATCGGCATCCGCCGCGCCTTCGGGGCGCGGTCCGGGGCGATCATGACCCAGTTCCTGTGCGAGGCCGTGGCCTTGACGCTCCTTGGCGCGTTGCTCGGGCAGGTGCTCGGGCTCTCGCTCGGGCAGCTTCTGGAACGGCTGGAAATCCTCGAAATCCAGCTCTCCTTCAAGATATTCCTGCTCTCCATGGGCTCGGCCGTGGCCATCGGCCTCATCTTCGGGCTTCGGCCCGCGCGCCAGGCCGCCAAGCTGGATCCCATCCAGGCCCTCCGCAGCTAGGCGGGGCTAGGCGGGGCGTGAAAAATCCGCGATGGCGGCGGGCGTTCAGCGCCCGGCCAGGACCATGGCCTGAAGCGGCAGGGTGAAGCGCGGGTCGTAGCGGCGCTGGTCCTCGGCCAGGATCTTGGCCGCCTCGGCGGGCTCCATGGCCTTGGCGTGGGCGCGGTCGGTGATCATGGCGCAATAGGAGTCCACCACCGCGCACAGGCGCCCCAGAGGCGAGATCTCGCGGCCCTTGAGCTTTTGCGGGTAGCCCGAGCCGTCGAGCCGTTCGTGGTGCTCGCCCAGGCAGGCCTCGACCTCCTTGTAGCGCAGGTCGAGCTTGGAGAGCATCTCCCGGCCCACCAGGGTATGGTTCAGTATCTTCTGCTGTTCGTCGCGCGAGAGCGCCTGGGTCTTGTTGCGGATGAAGAGCGGGATCTTGCTCATGCCCAGGTCGTGCAGGAACAGGCCGAGCGTCACGTGGTCGAAGGTCTTGCGCGTGATCTCTTTGCCGATCTCGGATTCGTTGATCTTGAGGAACAGGCCGAGCCCAACCAGGCCGCAGTTGAGCGCGTGGTTGGCCAGGGTGTGTTCGCGGCGCAGGCGGCGCAAGAGCGCCCGGATGCGGTAGACGTCGTTCCACAGGTATTCGGTGAGCACCATCAGGTCTTCGTTCAGACGGTCAAGGGCCGCTTTCACGGGCTGCTCGAAAAAACCCTCCAGCCGCATGCCCAGAGCCTCGGCGAAGATGTCCGCGATCTCGCGCTCCTTGAGGTTCTTATCCACGAGCACCAGATCGAGTTGGTGGGCGATGTGCTTGACATAGACGGGGTGATCCACGCGCGAGACGAAGCTGAAGCCCTCGCGCGTCAGGCGGGCCAGTTCGTCGATGCGCTCCTTGTCCAGGCGTTCGCCCACGCGGTAGAAGGGCTCGATGCGGGCCACTTCCTCCTTGAAGCGGAAAATGTCCAGCGGGGGGCGGAATTTCGAGAAGCTTTCCAGGATGTCCGGGCTGATCTGGTAGTATTCCTCGTTCAGGTGGTCCGGGACATCGGTAAGCTTCTTGCTGGCCATCGGTGCTCCGTTCCGGCTCATTTCCGGTAGAGTTTGACCACGTTCGTCCTGGTGCTGGACCGGCCGCGCTTGGGCTGTCCCGCCAGGATCACGCAAAAGGCGCCGTCGGGCACGTCCGGCGAGGCGTCCACGAAGGCCTCGGCCCGTTCGAGGTGCGCTTCGTGTTCCAGGGGGGCGGGGCGCGGCCTGACCCCCCAGGAGAAATTCAGAAAGCGCCGCACGGCCGGGTCCGGCGAAAGCGCCTTGATGGGCTGCCTGGGCCTGCGCATGGCCAGAAGCCGCGCCGTCCCGCCGCTCATGGTGTGGGCCACGAGCGCGGCCGCATCCAGCCTCTCGGCCAGGGTACAGGCCGAGGCGGCGAGCACGCGCTCCACGCTCTCGTCCGCAGCGTGGGCCTTTGGCGACCTCTCGGAAAAGAGGTATTCCTCCGCGTCATGCGCGATGTCGCGCATGGTCCGGACCACGCGCACCGGGTCGCGGCCGATGGCCGTCTCCTCGGAGAGCATCAGGCAGTCCGCGCCGTCGAGGATGGCGTTGGCCACGTCCGTCGTCTCGGCCCTTGTAGGCATGGGGCCCGAGACCATGCTCAAGAGCATTTGTGTCGCAACGATTACAGGTTTGCCTACTGCGTTGCAAGCGGCGATGATACGTTTTTGCAGCGCGGGAAGCCTGGCGGGCGGGTATTCCACGCCCAGGTCGCCGCGCGCGACCATAATGGCGTCCGACGCCTCGATGAGCGCGTCGAGGCGGCCCACGGCCGCGCGTCGCTCGACCTTGGCGATGACGGGCAGCGACGCGCCCAGTTCGGCCATGCGCGAGCGTACCAGCGCTATCTCGTCGGGGCCGCCCACGAAGGAGACGGCCACGGCGTCCAGTCCCAGGGCCACGCCGCCAGCTATATCCTCCATGTCTTTGGCGGTCAGGCTGGCGATGGAAAGATCCAGGTCGGGAAAAGCCACGCCCTTGCGCGGCGGGGCGAAGCCAGCGTTCAGGGCCTTGAGCAGCACGAGCCCCTCCTCGGGACGACCCTCCACCGTGAAGCGCAGCATGCCGTCGGAGAGGGCCACCTCGTCGCCGATGGAGAGGGCCGCCAGCACGTCGGGCATGTCCAGGCAAATGAAGGGCAGGGCGGCCGCTGCACCGTGGCCGGGCAGGCCCATGAGCACTTCCTGCCCCTGGGCCACTTCCACCTCGGCCGATTCACATGTGCGCAGCTTGGGGCCGGAGAGGTCCATCATCAGGGTCAGATCCTCGCCGAGCCTGACTTCCACGGCGCGCAGCCGTTCCACCACGGGCGCGAAATCGGCCGCGCTTCCGTGCGAGAAGTTCAGCCGGAACAGCCTGATTCCTGCGCCCACAAGCCTCGCGAGTGTATCCTCGTCGCGGCTGGCGGGGCCGACAGTGGCCATGATCTTGGTGCGCATCGGCATCCTCCGGAAGTCCTTGCGCCGCCCGTCGGAAAATGGAAAAAGGCGGCCTCTTTTCCCACCTATCCCACTTTATACCACACTTCCAGGGGGAAAGGAGAGAAGACGCCCATATCTTGCGAAACTCCCAGGCCGCGCTAATAGCCCCACTGCCGTGTCGTTGCGAGAGAAATTCACACCTCAAAGCGTCTAAAATGGCGTTATGTTTTGTTTTTCATACGCCGTCCGTCCGAGGTTGTTTGAGTGGCCTGGAAGACGGAGTTCGCCAGCAATCCGAGGCCGTCGCATATCCCACGATGTTTTTTTGTATTTGCGGGATAATGCATTTATATATTTGATATATATGTAGAAAAAAATAGATACATTCTTGCATTCGCGCCCCTGTGAAAAATGTTTTCGTTTTCTCCACGCCAGGGGTTGACTTTTTCGGGGCCATCCACGAAAGGTTTGTGGGAAAGAGTGGTAAATAGTAGGAAGCTAGGGCAGGAAAATGATGTTTCGGGGACATTCCCACCGCAGTATAGACCCCAAGGGCAGGCTCATGTTGCCGCCCGATTTCCGGGAAATCCTCGATGCCGGGGGTTCCGGGGGCAAGCTCGTGCTCACCAAGTACGACGGCTGTGTGGTGGGCTATTCCCTGTCCGAGTGGAACCAAGTCCAGGCCAAGTTCACCCAGATCAAGAACCCCAGCCGGCAGATCCGCAATTTCATGCGCGTCTTCATCGGCGGCTCCGAGATATTGGAACTGGACCGGCAGGGCCGGGTCCTCATCCCGCAGAGTCTTCGCACCTACGCGCGCCTGGACAAGGAAGTGATCCTCGTGGGCGTGGGCATCAAATTCGAAATCTGGAACCGTGAGGCCTTCGAGGAAATCGAGGCCCAGGATTTCGACGACGTGGCCGACGCCATAGCAGCCACCGGCGTCGAGGTGGGATTTTAGATGGCCCGGGAATGCGGGACGGGCGAGTGGGGGCATCTCCCTGTCATGCCCGCCCAAGTCGTCGCGGCTCTTTCGCTGCGCCCTCACGGCAGGTACCTCGACGGAACGCTCGGCCTTGGCGGCCATGCGCGGCTCGTGCTCGACGCCGAGCCCACGGCGCGCCTTCTGGGGCTTGATCGCGACGAGGAGGCGCTTTCGCGCGCGCGCGAGCGTCTGCGCGACTGCGGCGACCGTTTCACGGCTTGGCATGGGCCGTTCAGCCGTTTCGAAGACGCCATGGATGAGGTCGGCTGGGAATTTCTCGATGGGGCGCTTGTGGACCTCGGCGTGTCGAGCATGCAGCTCGACGTACCCGAGCGAGGCTTTTCCTTTCTGCGCGACGGCCCCTTGGACATGCGCATGGACCCCACGTCCGGCGCGGCTCCGGCCTCGGCGCTGGTGAACAAGGCCTCGTTCGAGCGGCTGCGCCAGATCATCGGCGAGTTGGGCGAAGAACCCATGGCCGGGCGCATCGCCAAGGCCATCGTGGCCGCGCGCGAGGAGGCCGAGATCGAGACCACGGCCCGTCTCGCGGTCATCGTGGAGAGCGCCTATCCCGCCAAGTGGCGGCGCACGGCCAGGAACCACCCGGCCACACGCACCTTCCAGGCCCTGCGGCTGGCGGTCAACGACGAACTGGGCGAACTCGAACGCTTTTTGAACCGCATCCCCGAGCGACTGGCTCCTGGCGGCCGCGTGGCGGTCATCTCCTTCCATTCGCTGGAGGACCGCATGGTCAAGCGGTTTTTCCGCGACGAGGCCAAGGGCTGCGTCTGCCCGCCGCGTCAGCCGCTGTGCACCTGCGGCATCGCGCCCAGGCTCAGGCTGGTGACGAAGAAGCCGCTCATCCCGGACGAGGACGAGATGATGCGCAACCCCCGCTCGCGCTCCGCCAAGCTGCGTGTGGCCGAGCGCCTGGCGCCGGAGACTTTCGATGGCTAGGGCCGAGGGTGCGGGAAAGCGCGAACTGGCCTGTTTCGCAGGGCTGCTCGTCCTGCTTCTGGCCGTGGGCCTCTCGCTCGTGTGGCTGAACATCGAGCGCTGGGACATGGCCTACCGCATCGAGCGCCTGGAGCGGGAACTTGAGGACAAGTCGAGCCTGGTGGCCAAGCTGGAGGTGGAGAAGGGCAACCTGCTCTCTCCGCAGCGGCTTCGCAAGCTGGCCAAGGATTTCGATCTGGCGCAGGCGCGTCCCGGCCAGATCAGGCACCTGGAGGCGGGCCAAAGGCCCTGAAGCGCATGAGCATGCGAAATCCCAGAAAGAAGCCCGCGCCTGTCGCGAAAACCGCCCGTCCCGGCAGTGGGCGCTGGCGGATCGTGGTTGTGGCCGTGCTTTTCGGCCTGACCTGGGTCGCGCTGTGGGCACGCGCGGGGCAGGTGCAACTCGTGCAGGGCGAGGAACTGGCCGAGAAGGCCCGCCGCCAGCACGTCATGGGGAGCTTCGAGCGCGGCGAGCGCGGCGACATCCTGGACCGCAACGGCCGCAGTTTGGCCCGCAGCGTGCGCTTCAACTCCGTGTACGTGCGTCCCGGCGAGGTCGAGAATCTCGACGCCATGATCCGCCACCTCGCCGAGGTGCTTCGCCAGCCCGTGGGCGAGTTGCGGCAAAAACTCGTCCGCTCCAGGGACTTCGTCTGGGTCGCCAGGCAGATCGACGACCGCGCGGCCGCCGTCCTTGCGGAGCGGAAGTTCAAGGGTGTCTACCTGACTCCGGAGTTCGGGCGGCTGTATCCCAACAACCATCTCGCCGGGCAGGTGCTCGGCTTCGCCGGAGTGGACGACAACGGGCTCGAAGGCGTGGAACGCTCCATGGACTCCGTGCTCGCGGGCGGACGGGCGGATTTCCTCGTACAGCGTGACGCCTCGGGTAACCGCCTCTATCTCGACGACCAGGGCCGCGAGGTCAACATCCGGGGCCGCGACGTGGTGCTGACCCTGGACGCACACATCCAGGATCTGGCCGAGACGGCTCTGGCCCGCTCGGTGGAGCATTTCAACGGCCGCGCCGGAGTGTGCGTCGTCGTGGACGTGGCCTCGGGCGAAATCCTGGCCCTGGCCCATTACCCGTTCTTCAATCCCAACGTCTATCGCCGCCAGAACGCCGACCTGTGGCGCAACCGCGCGGCCATGGACATCTTTGAGCCCGGCTCGACCTTCAAGCCCTTCCTCGTCGCCGCAGCGCTCCAGGAAAAGAAAATCACGCCCCAGAGCCGTTACTACTGCGAAAACGGACGCTGGAAGCTCGGCCGCCATACCATCCGCGACGACATTCACGCTTACGAGTGGCTGACCGTGGACGAGATCATGCGCTATTCCTCGAACATCGGCTCGGCCAAGATCGGCCTGGAACTCGGTGCGAAGCGCTATGCCTCGTATCTTTCCCGGCTCGGTTTCGGCGAACGGCCCGGACTGGCCCTGCCCGGCGCGTCCAAGGGGCTCATGCGGGCTCCCGAAAAATGGCGCGAGATGGATATTGCGGCCATCTCCTTCGGCCAAGGCATCGGCGTCACGGTTCTGCAGATGGCCAGGGCCTTCTTGTGCCTGGCCAACGATGGCGTGACGCGCGAATTGAAGCTGGTCAAGAGCCCAATCGTCTCGGAATCCGAGCCCGGAGAGCGAGTTTTCGACGAGGACGTGGCTCGTGCCGTGCGGCGGATGATGGTCGACGTGGTGCACAAGGACGGCACGGGCGTGCGCGCGCGCATCGACGGCCTCGTCGTGGGCGGCAAGACCGGCACGGCGCAAAAGCCACTGCCCGAGGGCGGCTACGGCCGCAACTACATTTCCTCCTTCGTCGGCTTTTATCCCGGCGACAAGCCCAAGTACCTGATCATGGCCTTGGTGGACGATCCCTCGCGTGCCTTCTACGGCTCCACCGTGGCCCTGCCCGTGGTGCACGACGTGGCCTTGGGCGCGCTGGCCTACGCCTGCGAACTGCCCGGCCAGGACAACGCGCCGGTTGAGCTCGCGGCCCTCGCCGTTCCCTCGAACGAGGTTTCCGCCAGGGTCGTGCGTGAGGCGCAGCCTGTTCCCGAAGGCAAGGTGCCTGATCTGCGCGGCCTGCCGCTGCGCAAAGCGGTGGAAATTCTGGTGCGTCAGGGTGTCGTACCGCTTGTCGAAGGAAACGGCGCGGTCGTGGCGGGGCAGTCCCCCACGCCTGGCACGGCTTGGCCCAAGGCGGCCCAACCATTCACCCTGCGGCTGAAAGGCCATGCGGAATCCTGAAATGACGACCGACAGCCGGTGGAGCGAGCTTTTGGACCGCGTGGGGCGGGGGCTGATGGTCTGGACCCATTCGGGCAAGATCAGGCCCGGCGATGTTTTCGTGGCTCTGCCCGGCGCGCGGGTGGACGGCTCTGCCTACATTCCCGAGGCGCTTCGTCGCGGTGCGGGCTACGTGGTGGCCAAGAGCGCCGAGGGCTGGCCCGCGGACCTTGCCCGCGAGACTGGGGCCGAGCTCGTGCTCAGGCCCGATCCTTCGCGCGCCCTGGGCGAGCTGGCCCGGGCCTTCTTCAAGACGGACGCGCATCCCTTCAAGCTCGTGGGCGTCACCGGCACCAACGGAAAGACGACCACCACCTACCTCATCGAATACCTGATGCACGCCAACAACCGCCGCGTCGGGGTGCTTGGGACCATCAACTACCGCTGGCCCGGCGTGGTCCTCGAATCGCAGTTGACCACGCCGGACTGCTGGAAGCTGCACGAGCTTCTGGCCAACATGGCCCGCGCCAAGGTCGAGGCTGTGGTCATGGAGGCTTCCTCCCATGCCCTGGACCAGGGTCGCGTGGCCGGGTTGTCCTTTGACGTGGCCGTGATGACCAACCTGACCCAGGACCACCTAGACTATCACGGAACCATGGAGGCCTACTTCGCGGCCAAGACGCGGCTGTTCACCGAATACGCCGCGCCGCAAGGCACGGCCGTGCTCAACTGGGACGATCCTTCCTGCGCCGCACTCCTGAAGACGATCCCCGGCGCCATGGGCTACGGGCTGACCGAGCCGCCCCAGGGCGACTTCAAGCCTCTGCAGGGCCGCCTGATTTCCTCCACAGCCGCGGGCATGCAAATGGAAGTGCTCTGGGAGGACCGCAAGATCGCCTTCACCACGCCGCTCGTCGGTCGCCACAACGCCCAGAACCTTCTGGCCGCCTTCGCCGCGGGGCTGTCGCTCGGGCTGCCGCTGAAGGCCGTGAAGGAATTGGAAGGCTTTCATGGCGTGCCAGGCAGACTCGAACGGGTGCCCAACGACAAAGGGCTGAACGTTTTCGTGGACTACGCCCACACGCCCGATGCTCTGGAGAACGTGCTCGCGGCCATCACCGCCATCGGTCCGCGCAAGCTTTACGTGGTTTTCGGCTGTGGCGGCGACCGCGACCGCACCAAGCGGCCGCTCATGGGCCGCGCCGTGTGCAAGTGGGCCGACGTGGCCGTGCTGACCTCGGACAATCCCCGTCACGAGGACCCCTTGCGGATTATGGACGACGTGCGTCCCGGCCTTTCCAGCTGCAAGCGGATCATTGAGGAGGTCGACCGACGCGAGGCCATCCGTCTGGCGCTCAAGGAGATCGGCCCCGAGGACGTTTTGGTCGTGGCTGGAAAAGGGCACGAGATGTACCAGCAGATCGGTGACCTGAAATTCCCCTTCAATGACGCCAACGTGGTGCGCGAGGTGCTGCAATGCTCTTGAGCGTGGCCGAGATAGCCGCCGTCACGGCGGCCGATCCGACCGGCCTTTCGGCCGCCGAACTCGCGCGCGAGTTGCGCCGGGTGGTGGTGGACAGCCGCGAGGCGCGCGAGGGCGATCTTTTCGCCTGCCTGCCGGGCGAGCGGGCCGACGGCCACGACTTCGCGGCCCAGGCTGTGGAAAAGGGCGCGGGCGCGGTGCTCGCGTCGCGGCCCCTGCCACACGTCGCAGCTCCGGTGCTCGTGGTGCGCGACGTACTGGCGGCGCTCGGTGTCCTGGCCCGGGCTTGGCGCTTGTCGCGCCGTTCGCGCGTCATCGCCGTGACCGGATCGGCGGGCAAGACGACGCTCAAGGAGATGCTCGCAACGACCCTCTCCACACGCTTCACGGTGGCCAGAAACCACAAGAATTTCAACAATCAGCTCGGCCTGCCCCTGTCCATCTTGGGAACCAGCGGCGAAGAAGACTACTGGGTCATGGAGCTTGGCATCAGCAGGCGCGGCGACATGGAGGAGCTTGGCGCCATCGCCCTTCCCGACGTGGCCGTGATCCACAACATCGGCCCCGCGCATCTGGAGGGTCTGGGCGACCTCAAGGGCGTGGCCAAGGCCAAGGCCGCCCTGGTGGGTTTCGTGCGCGAAGGCGGAACGGCCGTGATCAATCGCAGTCACCCCGATCTGTGGGAGGCCGCCTGCGCCCACGGCGTGCCGCTCGTGGCCCTGTCCACGCGCGAGGACGTCACGGGCGACGTGGTCTGCCTGTGGCGTGGACCGGCCGGACCGGGCCTGGGTCGCTTCGAACTCTCGGTTATGGGCGAGAAGATATCCTGCGAGCTTCCCTATCCTGGCGAGCACTTCGCCGAGAACGTGGGCGCGGTCTTCGCCGTGGCCGCGCTGGCTGGATTCACGCCGGACGAAACCGCGCGGACGCTTACGCGCGCCGTGGCCGTGGAAGGGCGCTTCAGCTGCCGCGAGATCGGCGGGTCCACTCTCATCGACGACACCTATAACGCCAATCCGCTCTCCATGCGCCGGGCCATCGCCTGCGCCGAGGGCATGGCCGCCGGACGTCCGCTGGTGCTGGTGCTGGGCGACATGCTCGAACTTGGCGAGAGCGCCGTTGAAGCTCACCGCGACCTCGGCCGTTTCATTGCCAAGACGGCCGTGCGGGCCGTCTTCTGGCGGGGTGAGCGGGCCGAGGACGTTCGCCTGGGTCTTGGCGGCGAATCCTGGCGTGGCCTGTTTGTGGCCGTGCAAAGTCCCGAGGATTTCGCCGCAGCCTGGGCAGGATTCGTGGCCCGCGAGGGCTGCGATGGCGTGGTCCTCGTCAAGGGCTCGCGTTCCTGCCGCATGGAAGAGTTCTGCGCGCTGCTCGAAAACGGCCTGCGCGCCGGGGAGGGTGAATCCTAGATGCTTTACAACCTGCTCGTCCCCCTCTCGGACCAGTTCGGCGCGCTGAACGTTTTCCGCTACATTACGTTCCGCTCGATCTACGCCTTCCTCACTGCGCTGATCATCGCCATTGCCGTGGGCCCGGCCGTGATCCGCTGGCTGACCAAGCTCAAGTGCGGCCAGTGCATCCACGAGGACGTAAAGGCCCACGCGAGCAAGGCTGGCACGCCGACCATGGGCGGCCTGCTCATCATGTTCGCCGTGCTTCCGGCCACGCTGCTCTGGGCCGACGTGGCCAACCCCCGCGTGTGGCTGGCTCTCCTGGTTTTCACTGGATTCGGCCTCGTGGGGCTCTACGACGACTATCTGAAGGTCTGCAAGAAACAGAACAAAGGGCTTTCGGCCAAGGCCAAGTTTATCGGCCAGGTGTTTATCGCGGCCCTGGCCGTCTTTCTCCTGCTCGACGATCCGGCCTACTCCACGCGGCTTGCCGTGCCATTCTTCAAGAACGTGCAGCCCGACCTGGGACTGCTCTACATCCCCTTCGCGGTGCTGGTCATGGTCGGGGCCTCCAACGGAGTGAACCTGACCGACGGCCTGGACGGACTGGCCATCGTGCCCACGGTCATCGCGGCCGTGGTCTTCGGGGTCTTCGTCTACGTGGCGGGTAACGTGCGCATGGCCGAATATCTTCAGGTGCCCTACGTGCCGGGCGTGGGCGAGATCACGGTCTTTTGCGCCGCGCTGTTGGGCGCGGGCCTCGGTTTTTTGTGGTTCAACGCCTATCCGGCCCAGGTCTTCATGGGCGACGTGGGCTCGCTTTCGCTCGGCGGGGCTTTGGGCTTCGTGGCCGTCACGGCCAAGCAGGAGTTGTTGCTGGTGCTCGTGGGCGGGCTGTTCGTCATCGAGACACTCTCGGTCATCGTCCAGGTCGGCTACTTCAAGATGACGGGCGGCAAGCGCATCTTCCGCATGGCCCCGCTGCACCATCATTTCGAGATGAAAGGCATTCCCGAGTCAAAGATCATCATCCGGTTCTGGATCATATCCGTGCTCTTCGCCCTGGTGGCCCTGAGCACGCTGAAACTGCGTTGACGGGACGAACGACGTGCGCGAACTGATACACAGCGGACAACTCGCGGGCCACAAGGCCGTGGTGGTCGGAGCCGGGGCCTCGGGCCGCGCGGCCGCGCGGCTGCTTTTGGCGCTCGGGGCCACGGTCAGGCTCCTGGACTCCGCAGAGCCGGGCGAGGCCGTCAAGGCCTTCGTTGAAGAAACCGGCGTGGCCTTCGAGAGCGGCGCGCACACCAGGGAGCAATTCGCCGGGGCCGACATGGTCGTGCTTTCGCCTGGCATCGCCAGGGCGAGTCTGGGCGAGGTGCTGGCCGACGTGCCCGAGCAGAAAATCATGGCCGAGATCGAGCTGGCCTCGTGGTTTCTCTCCGAGCCCGTCATCGCCGTCACGGGTACCAACGGCAAGACGACCACGGTCAGCCTCGTCGCGCGCATGCTCGAAGAGGCGGGCAAGAAAGTCTTTCTGGGCGGCAACATCGGCACCCCGCCCTCGACCTACCTCCTGGAGGGCGTGAACGGGGAGAAGGCCGACGTGGTGGTGCTCGAAGTGTCGAGCTTCCAACTCCAGAACTGCCGCTCCTTCAGGCCGCGCGTGGCCGTGCTGCTCAACTTCTCGCCCAACCACCTGGACTGGCACGCGGACATGGAGGAGTACCTCCAGGCCAAGCTGCGCATCTTCGCCCGGCAGGACGCCGGCGATTTGGCCGTGGTCCCGCTGGAGATGAAGGACGAACTGGAAGGCCGCGAGTTCACCAGGGCCGCGCGCGTCTATTTCGTGCCCACGGAACGCTTCTCGGCCGTGTCGCGGCTCATCGGCCCGCACAACAAGGCCAATATGGAGGCCGCCTGGCTGGCCGTGCGTCCCTTCGGCGTGACCGAGGAGCAGGCGCGCGCGGCCGTGGCCGCCTTCTCGCCCAAGCCCCACCGCCTGGAGGCCGTGGCCGAGGTGAACGGCAGGCTCTTCGTCAACGACTCCAAGGCCACCACCTTCGAGGCCGTGGCCGCGGCCCTGCGTTCCTTCGACAGACCCGTGCGGCTTTTGGCGGGCGGCAAGTACAAGGGCGGCGACCCGGCCCTGCTCGTGCCGCTTCTGCGCGAGCACGCCGCCTCGGTGGCGCTGTTCGGGGCCAGCCGCGAGATCTTTGAGCCCGCCTGGAAGGGCGTGGTGCCGCTGACTTGGCACGCGACCCTGGAAGAGGCCGTGCGCAAGGCCTTTGCCGATTCCGCCGAGGGCGACGTGATCCTGCTCTCTCCGGGCACGTCGAGTTTCGACCTGTACACCGACTACACCGCGCGCGGCCGCGATTTCGCGCGCGTGGCCAAGGAGCTCGCGTGAGCGCCGAAGCGAAGACTGCAAACGCCCTGGGCGTGGACTGGTGGCTGCTCGCGGCCGGTCTCCTGCTTGCGGCCTTCGGCCTGATCATGGTCCTCTCCGCCTCGGGCATCATGGCCGAGCGCTTCTTCGGCGCGAAATACCATTTCTTCCATCGCCAAGCCCTGTTCTGCGCCGTCGGCGCGGTCTGCATGGCCGCTTGCGCCGTGATTCCCCGGCGCGTCGTGCACGGCGGCGTGTACATCTGGCTGGCCCTGGTCATCGCGCTGTTTCTGGCCACGGCCTTCTCGCCCCTGGGCGTGGAGGTCAACGGCGCCAAGCGTTGGCTCAGGCTCGGGCCGCTCTCCGTGCAGCCCCTGGAGATGGCCAAGGTGGCCCTGGTGCTCTATCTGGCCTATTTCTTCGCGGGCAAGCAGGACAAGGTGCAGTCCTTCGCCATCGGCTTCATCCCGCCCTTCGCGGTCACGGGGCTTTTGGCCATGCTGCTTCTGGCCCAGCCCGACTTCGGTGGCGCGGCCATGCTCTGCGCGCTGCTCTTCCTCATGTGTCTGGCCGGCGGCACGCGCTTCGTCTACCTTTTCATGACCTTCGCCCTGGCCTGCGGCGCGGCCGTAATGCTCATCCTGCACTCGCCCTACCGCCTGAAGCGCATGCTGGCCTTCCTGGACCCATTCCAAGACGCGGGCAACACCGGGTATCAGCTCGTGCAGTCGCTGTACGCCTTCGGCGCGGGCCGGATCACCGGCGTGGGGCTCGGCGCGGGGCGGCAGAAGCTCTTCTTCCTGCCCGAGGCGCACAACGACTTCCTGATGGCCGTGGTCGGCGAGGAGACGGGATTCCTGGGCGTCTCCGTGGTCTTCGTGTTGATCGGCATCATCCTCTGGCGCTCGTTCCTGACGGCGCTGCGCCAGGACGACCTGCGCGACCGCTTCACGGCCTACGGCCTGACCCTGGTCCTAGGGCTCGGGTTCCTCATGAATCTGGCGGTGGTGCTCGGCACCGTGCCGCCCAAGGGCGTGCCCATGCCCTTCCTGAGCTACGGCGGCTCGCAGGTGGTCATGTCTTTCGTCTGCCTCGGGCTTTTGCTCAACCTCTCGCGCACGGCCCGGCCCGGCAGGCAGGGCGAGCGCACGGTCCAGGCCCTGGGCCCGGCGGCCATGGGAGGCGCGGCATGAAGCTTTCGCGCGTCATCCTGACCACGGGCGGCACGGGCGGCCACATCTTCCCGGCCCTGGCCGTGGCCGAGGAGATCAGACGCCGCGAGCCATCGGCGCGGGTGCATTTCATCGGCGGCGCTTACGGACCCGAGAAGGAGCTTGCCGCGAAGGCCGGACTCGAATTCACGGGCCTGCCCGTGCGCGGCGTGCTCGGCCGGGGGCTTCGCGCCGTGGGCGCCCTGGCGGGGCTCGCGCGCGGGATCGTGCTGGCCCGGGGGATCGTGGCGCGCGAGAAGCCCCAGGTGGTGGCCGGGTTCGGCGGCTACGCGGGCTTTTGCCCGGTCGTGGCGGCGCGACTCTGCCGCGTGCCCACGGCCGTCCACGAGCAGAATTCCGTGCCGGGCGCGGCCAACAGGCTGCTCGGCCGCCTCGCGGACCGCGTGCTCATGACCTATCCCGACGAGCAGGGCGCTTTCGACTCGGACAAGACCGTGCGCACGGGCAATCCGGTGCGCGCCGCCATCACGGCCGTGCGCGGGGCGGGTGAACGCGAGAGCGGGAGCGGCGGCGCGCATCTTCTGGTCCTTGGCGGCAGCCAGGGCGCGCGAGCCCTCAACTCCGCCGTGGCCGCGGCCTGGCCGCGGCTTGCGCAGCGCGGCGTGAAGTTGTGGCACCAGACCGGCGCGGCGGACCACGAGCGAGTGGCCTCGATCTACGCAGCCCAGGGAGGCGAGCCGCCGCGCGTCGCGCCCTTCGTCGAGGACATGGCCGAGGCCTACGCCTGGGCCGATCTGGTGGCCGGACGCGCCGGGGCCACGACCCTGGCCGAGCTGACCGTGGCGGGCAGGCCTTCGATTCTCGTGCCTTTCCCGTACGCCACGCACGATCATCAGACCGTCAACGCCCGGTACTTGGCCTCTCGCGGCGCGGCCGAGCTGTTGCCCGAGAACGAGGCCACGCCCGAGCGGCTGGCCGAGATCGTGCTCGGGCTTTTCGGCGATCCGGAAAAACTTTTGCTCATGGCCCGCGCCGCCAGGGCCGAGGGCCGCCCGGACGCGGCCGCCGCCGTGGTGGACGAGCTCGAGAGGCTGGCCGCTTCGGCCTGAGGAGAGACATGCGCACCAAGGTCAGACACATTCACATGATCGGCATTGGCGGCTCCGGCATGAGCGGCATCGCCGAGGTGCTCCTCAACCAGGGCTACGCGGTGTCCGGCTCGGACGTGGCCATGGGGCAGGTCACCAAGCGGCTGATGAAGCTCGGGGCCACGGTCTTCATCGGCCACGGCCCGGACAACGTGGCCGAGAACGTGGATGTGGTGGTCAAGTCCACGGCCATCCCCGATTCGAATCCCGAACTCGAAGTCGCCCGCGAACGCGGTATCCCCGTGATCCCGCGCGCCGAGATGCTGGCCGAGCTGATGCGCCTGAAATCGGGCATCGCCGTGGCCGGAACGCATGGCAAGACCACCACCACCTCGCTCATGGCCGAGGTCTTCGCCGCCGCCGGGCTCGACCCCACGGTGATCATCGGCGGCAGGCTCAACGCTTACGGTTCCAACGCCTACCTGGGCGAGGGTGAATACCTGATCGCCGAGGCCGACGAATCCGACGGCTCGTTCTTGTGCCTCACGCCCATGCTCACCGTGGTCACCAACGTCGATGCCGACCATCTCGACCACTACACCGGCGGCATCGAGGAGATCGACGAAGCCTTCGTGCAGTTCATGAACTCCACGCCGTTCTATGGACTGAACGTGGTCTGCGGCGACGACCCCGGCGTGCGCAGGCTCCTGCCCCGCGTGCGTCGCCGCGTGCTGACCTATGGCTTCGGCAAGGACAACGCCATTCGCGCTCAGGTCGTGCAGTCCGGGCTTCGCGGCATCTTCCGGGTTTTCGTGCACGGCGAGCACTGGGCTGACGTGACCCTGAACCAGCCGGGCAGGCACAACATTCTGAACGCCCTTGGCGTCATCGGCGTGGCCATCGAGGCCGGGCTGCCCAAGGAGAAGGTCGTGGAGGCCCTGGCGGGCTTCGGCGGCGTGGGCCGCCGCTTCGAAATCAAGGGTGAGAAGCGCGGCGTGCTGGTGGTGGACGACTACGGGCACCACCCGGCAGAGATCAGGGCCACGCTCGAAACCGCCCGGGCCTGCTATCCGGACCGTCGTCTGGTAGTGGCCTTCCAGCCGCACCGCTTCACCCGCACGCAGGCCCTGTTCGGCGAGTTCTGCACGGTCTTCGAGAACTGCGACCTGCTTTTGCTCACTGAGATCTACGCGGCCTCCGAGGCCCCGATCCCCGGCGTCTCGGGCCAGAGCTTGGCCCAGGGCGTGCGTCAGGTGAGCAAGACCGCGGTCGAATATTTCCAGAGCCTGGATGAAATGCTGGCCGCACTGCCCAACATTCTCAGGCCGCGCGACCTGTTGCTCACGCTCGGCGCGGGCAACATCACCACCCTTGGCCCCCGCTACCTGGAGCAGGCGTAAGCGCATGGACATCTTCCGCGACGTCTCCCTTGCCAAGCGCACGACGCTTCGACTCGGCGGCACTGCCCTGGCCGAGGCCGTGGTGCGCGAGGCCACGGACGCGGAAGAACTCGCCCTTGCGCTCGACGAACTCGGCGGCGAGCCGCTGGCCTTTGGCGCGGGGTCGAACATCCTGGCCCGTGACGGCGACCTGGGCATCGTCCTGGTCAGCTCGCGCGTGGCCACCGGTCCGATGATCGTGGGCGAGGCCGAGGGCGGGAAAATCGTTCGCGTGGGCACGGGACTCAAGCTCCCCTCGTTTCTGAACTGGCTGGCCTCGCAGGGGCTTTCGGGCCTTGCCAGACTGCGCGGCATTCCCGGGTCCGTGGGCGGGGCCGTGGCCATGAACGCGGGCTCCTGGGGCCAAAGCTTTTGCGACCGTCTGGCGCGGCTGCTCGTCTATTCGCGCGAGCGCGGGCTGCGTTGGATCGAGGCTCACCAGTGGGAGGCGGGCTATCGCCGTTTCGCGCCCGAGGGCGAGTCGGGCTTCTTCTTGGCGCTTGAGGCCGAACTCGTGCTCGATGCGGCCGATCCAGGCGCCATCCGGGCCGAAATGGCCGAATACTTCGCCCGCAAGAAAGCCGTGCAGCCCCTGGCCGCGGCCACCTGCGGCTGCGTCTTCAAGAACCCTGCGGGCGAGAGCGCTGGCAGGCTTCTGGACAAGGTCGGCTTTCGCGGCCGGTCGGTTGGCGGCATGGCGCTCTCAGAGATGCACGCCAACTTCCTCGTCAACACGGGCGGGGGCACGGCCGAACAGGCCCTGGAGCTCATCGCTCTGGCCGGGGCGGCCGTGCGCGAGCGTTTCGGCATCGAGCTGGAACTCGAAGTGAAGGTCGTCGGATGAGTTCCCTGGTGCTTTCGCGGCGTGAGAGCCGCGTCCAGCTTTCCCGCAACGGCGGAAGCAAGCCGGCCAAGGCCAGGAAGATTCCCAACCGCTATCCGCCCCCCAAGGGCGAAGGCGGGGCCGTCGTGAAGGTCGCGCGCGGCGCGGGACGAATGATCACGCGGCTCTTGACCCTATGCCTGGCGTTGGCGTTCGTGGCCCTCGTCAGCCTCGGACTCATCTACGGCTACCGCTGGCTCAGCGTTCACCCGTATTTCGCGCTCACGGCCATCGAAATCGAGGGCAACAGCCGTATGGGCGACGCCGAGATACTCGCTCTCTCCGGCGTGGCGCAGGGCGACAACTCCATCGACCTGAACATGTACGACGTGGAGCAGCGGCTCGTGGCCGATCCGTGGATCGCCTCGGTGACGGTCGAGCGGGTGCTCCCCGGCACGCTGCGCATTCTCGTGCGCGAGAAGGAGGCGGCCTTCTGGGTGCGGCGCGGGGACACACTCTTTTACGCCGACGCGCGCGGCGAACTGATTGCGCCCATCGAGACGGCCCGCTTCGCCTCGCTGCCCGTGCTGGACCTGATGCCGGGCGCGGAGCGCTGGCTCGACGACATGCCGCGTTTCGCCGCCGAGGCGGGCAAGGGGCGCTGGTTTTTCGCCCTGCGCGACGTGGAATGGATGCAGGCGGGCGGCGGCAGTCTCACGCTGCTGCTCGCGGATGGACGGTCGTTGGCCCTGGATCTGGCCGATTGGGAGGCGGGGTTGGACCGCCTGGCCTCGGTGGCCTCGGATCTGGGTCGGCGGGGTGAATGGGATTTCGCGCGCAGCCTGCACGCCTCGGGCGGCAGGGTCTGGGTGCGCCTGGAAAAGACGGGGAGCTAGCATGCTGTTGAAAAAACACCATCTGCTTCGCTGCTGCAAAAAATTCAGACCTTCGCGCAGGTCAAACCGCGCGTCGGCCGTGAATTTTTTGCGCGCCTTGCATCTGGCGCTTTTTGAACAGCCTGCAAAACGGTGTTTTGGGGCAGTTTGCTGACGCCTCCGAAGAAAAGGACGAAAGGACATGGCCAAGTCGAAAGGTGAACTCGTCGTCGGACTGGACATCGGCACCACCAAGGTCTGCGCGGTGGTGGGCGAGCTTGGACCCGAGAGCGTCGATATCGTGGGTATCGGGACGAGCCCGTCCACGGGACTGCGCAAGGGTGTTGTGGTGAACATCGAGCAGACCGTGCAGTCCATCAAGAAGGCCATCGAGGAGGCCGAACTGATGGCCGGGTGCGAGATCCGCTCGGTCTACGCGGGCATCGCGGGCAGCCACATCAAGGGCTTCAACTCCCACGGCGTGATCGCGGTCAAGGGTGGCGAGGTGGCCTCCAAGGACGTGGAACGGGTCATCGACGCGGCCAAGGCCGTGGCCATCCCGCTGGACCGCGAGGTCATCCACATCCTGCCGCAGGAATTCATCGTGGACGACCAGCGGGGCATAGCCGATCCCCTGGGCATGGCGGGCGTGCGCCTGGAAGTGAAGGTGCACATCGTCACCGGCGCGGTGACCTCGGCCCAGAACATCGTGCGCTCCTGCCACCGCTCGGGGCTGGACGTGGCCGAGATCGTGCTCGAATCCATGGCCTCGGCCAAGGCCGTGCTCACCGAGGAGGAACGCGAGATCGGCGTGGCCCTGGTGGACATCGGCGGCGGCACCACGGACATCGCGGTCTTTTCCAACGACTCCATCAAGCACACGGGAGTGTTGGCGCTTGGCGGCACGAACCTGACCAACGACATCGCCTTCGGCCTGCGCACGCCCATGGTCGCGGCCGAGAAGATCAAGGTCAGGCACGGCTGCGCCCTGGCCGAGATGGTCCGTTCCGACGAGGTCATCGAGGTGCCCAGCGTGGGCGGCCGCGAAGCCCGCAGGCTCTCGCGCCAGGTGCTGGCCGAGATCTGCGAGCCGCGCGTGGAAGAGATTTTGACCCTCGTGGACCAGGAGTTGGTCCGTTCGGGGTTCAAGAACGGCGTGGCGGCAGGGGTGGTTCTGACCGGCGGCACCTCGCTCATCGAGGGCTGCCAGGAACTGGCGGAGCAAATCTTCAACCTGCCGACGCGCGTGGGCTACCCGCAAAACGTCGGCGGACTGAAGGATGTGGTCAATTCGCCCATGTATGCGACGGCCGTGGGGCTGCTCATGTACGGGGCGGAGAAGGAAGGCGTGGAGCAGCGGTTCCGCATCCGCGACGACAACGTCTTCAACCGCATCCTGGGAACCATGCGCAAGTGGTTCACGGACATCAAGTAGGGCTCGGATCAGGGAACCAACAGGACCAGAGGGGATCAAGGAGGACCGACCATGGAACTTGAACTCATCACTGACAACAACGCCAAGATAAAAGTCATCGGCGTGGGCGGCGGCGGCGGAAACGCCGTGAACAACATGATCGAATCGCAGCTTCGCGGCGTGACCTTCATCACCGCGAACACCGACTGCCAGGCCATGAACCGCTCCAAGGCGGAATTCAAGATTCAGCTCGGCGACAAGCTGACCAAGGGCCTTGGCGCAGGCGCCAACCCCGAAATCGGCCGCAGTTCGGCCATGGAGAGCATCGAGCAGATCCGTCAGGCCATCGGCGATTCGGACATGGTCTTCGTGACCGCCGGCATGGGCGGCGGCACCGGCACCGGAGCCGCGCCGGTCATCGCCCAGGTGGCCCGCGAGATGGGCTGCCTGACCGTGGGCGTGGTCACCAAGCCCTTTTTCTTCGAAGGCAAGAAGCGGTTGCAGCAGGCCGAGAAAGGCATCCAGGAGTTCGGCCAGCACGTGGACTCGCTGATCACCATCCCCAACGACCGGCTGCTTTCCCTGGCCTCCAAGAAGGCGACCTTCATCGAGATGCTCAAGAAGGCCGACGAAGTGCTGTACTACGCGGTCAAAGGCATCTCCGACCTGATCATGGTCCACGGCCTGATCAACCTCGACTTCGCGGATGTCAAAGCCGTGATGAGCGAGTCTGGCCTCGCGCTCATGGGCACGGGCATCGCGCGCGGCGAGAACAGGGCCAAGGAGGCCGCGCTCAAGGCCATCACCAGCCCCCTGCTCGAAGACGTGACCATCGATGGCGCGCGAGGCGTGCTCATCAACATCACCTGCGGGCCGGACATGACCATCGACGAGGTCTCCGAGGCCGCCAACACCGTGTCCGAGGCCGCCCATGAGGACGCGCAGATATTCTTCGGCACGGTCTTCGACGCCGAGGCGGGCGACGAGATGCGCATCACCGTCATCGCCACGGGCATCGAGAAGGAAGAAGCCGAGGGCCAGTCCGGCGGCAGGCTGACCACCATCCGCGGCGGCGGCCGCAAGGCGACCGTGCCCGCGGCCGCGCAACCGGCGGCGCAGGCCGGGCAGATCAGGCCGCGCGGGGCCACCGGCGCCATCAGTCATGAAGACTTGGCCATCCCCGCTTACTTGCGCAGGCAAAAGACCCTCGGAGCCGAGGCCGCCGAGGCGGCGCCCAGGGCGCAGCCCAAGGCCAAGGCGGTGGGCGCGGCCCCCGGCGAGGAGGATTTCCTGTTCGACGAGGAAGAGTTCGAGATCCCGAGCTTCATCCGCAAGCAGGCGGATTAAGCATACATGGTCCTCCCCGGGGGGCGGCATGCGGAAAACGCCCCCCGGGCCCTTTGGGCCGCATGGACGACTCCTGCCGAGCGGCGGGAGAGAGCGGGCATGCGGACTTGAAACGGGAGGAGGCGAACGGGTGACGACGGCTGACCAGGCGATCCAGTTTCACGGCCGAGCGGCCCCCGAACTGCCCGATCCGGGCGGCAGACTTCCCGTTGCCCTGGTTTTTCCGGGCGAGGCCGGATTGGCCCTCTCGACCCTGGGCTGGCAGTCGGCCTGGCGCATCCTGGCGCGAGAGCCGGGAGTGCGCGTGGAGCGCGTCTTCGCTCCCAAGCGAGGGCAAGAGCCCGTGTCCCTCGATTCCGGCCTTCCCCTGCGTGATTTTCCCCTGATCTGCATCTCCGTGAATTTCGAGGAGGAGTTCAAGACCGTCATCGAGATGCTCGATGCGGCCGGGATCCCTCCCCGCCGGGCCGAGAGGCCCGGATGGCCGCTGGTGCTCGTGGGCGGGCCCGTGGCCTTCCTCAATCCGGCTCCTCTGGCGCCGCTCGCCGACGCATTCTTCGTGGGGGAGGCCGAGGACGGCCTCGCGGACACTGCATCCGCCGTACGCGGGGCGTTCTTCGCGGGCGCGGACAAGGCCG
The DNA here is from genome assembly GCF_000422245.1 of Alkalidesulfovibrio alkalitolerans DSM 16529. Taxonomy (NCBI): domain Bacteria; kingdom Pseudomonadati; phylum Thermodesulfobacteriota; class Desulfovibrionia; order Desulfovibrionales; family Desulfovibrionaceae; genus Alkalidesulfovibrio; species Alkalidesulfovibrio alkalitolerans. Next base: position 290,240 of record NZ_ATHI01000005.1, on the reverse strand, counting down.
ATGCCCTTTCGCGCATCGCCTCCATGCCCGGCATCTACGCTCCGGGGAGATCAGAAGTTCCCGTGCGCCGCCGCATTGCGGGCGGCATCGGGCCCATCCTGCACGATCCGGCCTATTCCTCCTTCGTCAGTTCCGAGGCGGCCTTCCGCGACATGTTCCTGGTCGAGGTCAACCGCGGCTGCCCATACGGCTGCCGTTTCTGCGCCGCCGGGTCCATCTATCGCCCACCCCGTCGAGCCACACTTTCGCGCCTGAAGGAACTGGTCGAGGCTGCGAACCCGCGCAAGGTGGGGCTCGTAGGCACTGCCCTCACGGATTGGCCCGACCTGCGCGAATTTTTACTCTGGCTCAGGGAGCGCAAGACCGCCTTTTCCCTGTCCTCGGTGCGGGCCGACGGCCTGGACGACGATTTTCTGCAATTCCTGCGCGACACGGGCGCGCGCAGCTTGACCCTGGCGCTGGAGGCTCCGAGCGAGCGGCTTCGCCGCGCGGCCGGGAAACGGCTCGACAGCGAAGCCCTGCTTCGGGTCGTGGAGACGGTGAGCCGACTACGCTTCAACAAGCTCAAGCTTTATCTGATCGTGGGCTGGCCCGGCGAGGAGGATGCAGACTACGAGGAACTGGCCGGTTTCATGGCCCGCGTTCAGGAGGCCCGCGAACGTGGCCGAGGCAGGAAGGGGTCGGGGCTTGAGCTTCTTGTGCTCTCGGTGTCGCCGCTGGTTCCAAAGCCTTTCACGCCGCTGCAATGGGCTGCCATGGCGAGTGAGGAAGACCTCTCGCGTCGCATCGAGCAGGTCAGGGTCGCGTGCCGCCCCTTCAAGGGCATGCGCGTGGAGGGCGAATCGCCATTCGCGGCCCGGCTCCAAGGGCTCTTGGCGCGCGGCGACGAGGCGGTGTTCGATCTCGCCGAGTTGGCGGCGCGACGTGGGAGTTGGCGGGCTGCGCTCAAGGCGTGGGGTGTCGATACGGCACGGTATTTGCTGGAGAAAAGCCAGGGAGAGTTATTTCCCTGGGAGGTCATTGACCCGGGCGTCTCGCGCGCCCACCTGTGGAAGGAATGGCAGGGCTATCTGGACTGCCGCGCGGGCGGAATATGCCCAGCGGAAGGGTGCGGCCCGTGTGGACGGTGCGGCCTGTCGCCGAAACAGGGAAGAAGGAGTACTTGAAATGCGTAACAATCTGATAATTATAGCCTTTGCATCTCTTGCCGTGGCCATCAGCGCCTGGGTTTTCGCTCCTGCGCAGGCATCTTTCTGCGTTTCGACGATCGAGCGGGAAGTTGCCGAAAAGACAAGTGAAGTCAAGGTTTTGGCCGAGGATGAGGTCTGCCGGATCGATCAGCGTGGACTCGCTTCGTATCTGCTCCTGAACCGGCTCGCCTCGCACAGAGGTCGCTAGAAAAATCCGTCCGGAACCGCCTGCTCTCCGTCTTCACCCGCGCTTCCGCGCGGGAGGCTGTTGTTGCATTTTTGCCACAATCTGTCGATTTTCCATACATAATGGAGTTGCGCTCCACAAAAAGAGGCCGTCGTGACGAAAGACGGCTGTACTTTTTTGTGTTCTGTGGCAGGATAGTAATCTAGCCCCCTTATCCTTGGATTATTTTGGGGGAGTATGCGCGGCGGCCAAGCGGGCGGAACCGATTGTTTACCGTTGGCGGCGCAGGAGGTGCGGGATATGGAAAGAATGGTGCATTTCGACGTTTTTGCGGACAATCCCGAGCGTATGGCCGGGTTCTACGCCCAAGCCTTCGGGCTCGATTTCGTCCGGGACTCCCGGGGTGAGAATTATTGGCTGCGCGACGGCCTGGATGACGGACAGAGCCTGATCTTCGGCCGCGTGGGCAAACGACCCGCCCATCGGGTCACGGGAACGCCGACCATTCACACGTCCTCGGTGGACGAGGCCCTGAATCGGGTCGTCGCGGCCGGAGGCAGGGTCATCGTGCCGCGCCGCGCCATCCCCGGCATCGGCTACATGGCCTATTGCGAAGATCCCGAAGGCAACGCCTTCAGCATTTTTCAGCCGGATTCGCAGGCAGCTTGACCGCATGAAACGGCAGAGCCGTCCCAGGGCAATTGTCCCTCAGGGCGAAGCGATTGGTCTTGCGTTACGAGTGTTTGAAGGCGCCCGCACGGGGAGCCGGGATTACACGCCTCAACCGCCGCTTGGCTTGCAGCCGCCGCAACCGGTAGGACCGCCGGGGCCGCGGTTGAGGTGCGCGGGACGCGCATTGGGATGAATCTGCTTGATGGTGTCGAGCCCCTTGATGGGGGGCACGCCGGTCTTCAGGGAATGGCGGGAGACGAGCCGTTTCGTCTCGACGCTGGCGCAGGCCGGGCAGGGCGGGCAGGACTCGTCGCGCAGGCTGCCGAGTTCCTCGAACTCGACGCCGCAGGCGGCACAGGAATATTCGTACATGGGCATGGCGTCACCTCGTTGGGAAAATCCCTGCGAGGATAGGACCATGAGCGCGAAAGTCAAGCCGCAAAGCCGCATCCGCGCCCGATCCGGGCGGAATCGGGATGATCCGGCCATGCCCGGCTGCGGGCGGGGCTTTTGAGACGGCCTGCTATTCCCGGCAGGTGTTGTCCGACGCCGTGAAAAGGCAGTGGCCGCAATAGACCATGACCTGATCGTCGCAGCATTCGACCAGAAGATGCGCGCCACAGCACGGGCACTCCACGACCGCCACGCTCGAACGGGCCTTTTCCAGCGCTTCCCTGGCCCGGCGAAGCTTCAGCCTGTTCAGGTCAGCTCCCAGTCCGTTCATCATCCACTCCCGCGCAAATGATTGCTCCCCCGATTCAGCGCCTACCGCCTTTTCAGGACGCAATCAATTGGGGAAAACACGTATTGCGCTCATTTTGGCAGCGCCATGTCCGCCATCCGTGGCATGGCCCCCATCCAGGAAGGGTGCTTACGTGTCCAACGCGAGGGGCGTAACCCCCCAGATCCTGGTCGCGTACTCCATGATCGAGCGGTCGGAGGAGAACTTGCCCATGCCTGCCGTATTCAGGATGGAGCGTTTGGCCCACTCGTGCGGGTCGGCGAAGACCCTGGCCGCCTCGTCCTGGGTGCGCACGTAGTCCGCGTAGTCGGCCATGACCATGAAAAAATCGCCGCCGTCGAGCAGCGAGCGGACGATGGGCGCGTACAAATCGGGTTCGCCGGGCGAGAAGTAGCCCGTGGCGATCATGCCGATCGCCCTGGCCAGTTCGGGGTGCTCGGTGCACACGGCGCGCGGGTCGTAGCCGCCGCGTCTTTTTTCGAGCACGTCCTCTACGCGCAGGCCGAAGAGGAAGAAGTTTTCGGCCCCGACCTCCTCCAGAATCTCGATGTTGGCTCCGTCGTAAGTGCCGATGGTCAGCGCGCCGTTCAGGGCGAACTTCATGTTGCCGGTGCCCGAGGCCTCCATGCCGGCCGTGGATATCTGCTCGGAGAGGTCGCAGGCCGGGATGATGTGTTCGGCCTGCGAGACCGAGTAGTTGGGCAGGAAGGCGGCGCGCAGGCGTCCGCCCACGGCCGGGTCGGTATTCACGGCATAGGCCACGGAACTTATCAACCGGATGATCAGCTTGGCCATCGCGTAGCCCGGCGCGGCCTTGCCCGCGAAGAGCACCGTGCGCGGCGTCATCTCAAGCCCTGGATTGTCGCGCAGCCGGTTCAAAAGAGTGATCAGGTGCAGGCAGTTGAGCAGTTGCCGCTTGTATTCGTGGATGCGTTTGACCTGGACGTCGAAAAGACTTTCGGGATCGGGTCGCACGCCGCACAGGTCGGACACCAGGCTGCCCAGGGCCTGTTTGTTGGCCTTGCGGATGTCGAGCCAGCTCTCCCTGAAAGCGGCGTCCTCGGCCAGCGGGGCCAAGCCCTTGATGCGGTCGAGGTGCGTCTGCCAGCCGTCGCCCACGGCCTCGGTGATGAGGCGCGCCAGCGGCTTGTTGCACTGCGCCAGGAAGCGGCGCGGCGTGACGCCGTTGGTGATGTTGGTGAAGCGCTCGGGGTACATCTCGAAGAAGTCGCGGAAGATGGTCTTGGTGATGAGTTCGGAGTGCAGCGCGGCCACGCCGTTGACCGTATGCGAGCCGATGATGGCCAAGAAGGCCATGCGCACCTGCTTGTCCTCGCCTTCCTCGATGAGCGACATGCGGCGCAGCCGCTCCGTGTCGCCGGTGAAGCGCATGGCCACCTCCTGCAGGAAGCGGCGGTTGATCTCGTAGATGATCTGCATGTGGCGCGGCAACAGGCGCTCCATGAGTTCGGCGGGCCACTTCTCCAGGGCCTCGGGCAGCACGGTGTGGTTGGTGTAGGCGAAGGTGCGCACGCAGGTGGCCCAGGCATCGTCCCAGTCCATGTGCTCGCCGTCCACGAGCATGCGCATCAGCTCCGGGATGGCGATGGCCGGGTGGGTCTCGTTGAGCTGCACGGCCACGTATTTGGGCAGGTCGGTCCAGGGCACGCCCTTCTTGCGGAAGCGGCGCACGATGTCTTGCATGGTCGCGGAGACGAAGAAGTATTGCTGCTTGAGGCGCAGTTCCTTGCCCGCCATCTCCGTGTCGTCGGGATAAAGGACCATGGAGATCTTCTCGGACATGATCTTGTTCTCCAGGGCGCCGATGTAGTCCCCGGAGTTGAAGAACTGCAGGTCGAAGGCCTTGTCGGCCTTGGCCACCCACAGCCGCATGTTGGTGGCGTAGCCGTTCTTGTAGCCCGGAACCATGATGTCCAGGGCCATGGCCTTCAGTCGCTGCTCGGCCACCCAGTGGAAGCGGGTGTTGCCTTCGTGGTCGGTGTAGGGCCGCACGTAGCCGCCGAAATGGACCGAATACAGGTGCTTGGTGCGCTGAAAGCCCCACGGCGTGCCGTAGTGCAGCCAGTTGTCGGCCTTCTCCACCTGGCGACCGTCCTCGATGTCCTGGCGGAAGATGCCGTAGGCGTAAGAGATGCCGTAGCCGTAGCCCGGGATGCCCAGGGTGGCCATGGAGTCGAGGTAGCACGAGGCCAGACGGCCCAGGCCGCCGTTGCCGAGCCCCGGCTCGGCCTCCTGCTCCTCCAAGTCGGCCAGGGTCAGGCGCGTGCCCTTGAGTGCGGCCTCCACGTCCTCCTCGATGCCCAGGTTCAGGATGCTGTTGGCCAGAAACCTGCCGGGCAGAAATTCGAGCGAGAGGTAATAGACGCGCTTGGTGCCGTTCTCGTACATCGACCGTTGGGTCTTGATCCACTGGTCGATGAGTCGGTCGCGCACGGCGTAGGACAGGCCCTGGCTGTAGGTGTAGGCGCTGGGCCTGTCGAAGTCGTTGCCCAGGGTCACGGTCACGTGGCGGCGCAGGTCGGCCGCGATCTTCTCCGACTCGGGCGCGGCGGCCGTATAGCACAGCGAATCCACGAGGCGCTTGGTGGGTTGTATTCTCGGGGCGGGTCCGGCTTCGGATTTTTTCTTTTCGCCCGCGCGGGACGTTGCCTTGGGGGCCGTCTTGGCGGCGGGCTTTTTCGGAGCGGTCTTCTTGTCGGCCATCGGGAGGTCCCCTCGGATGCGTCTATGGTTTTGGATAGTTTGGGTCTTTATCACGGGTCATGCCACGAGGAAAGAAGAACCGGAGATGATAATTTCGTGAAACCCGGGCGATGCATTGACAGGCCGGGCCTTGTGGGCATAGGAGAATTTCCATGCGCACGAACCCCGCCGCCAGAACCCGCTTCCAAGCCGTCTTTTTCGGCTTTTTCTTCTTTAGAAGCGCCCGCGGCCACGGGGAGCGCGCAGGGTAGCCACACCCGGCGAACGATCCGAAAGGGGCCGCGGGCATCACGCTCGCGGCCCCTTTCGTTTGGGACCGCGAGCCGCCTTGCGGCCTCCTTTCGGGCAAACACGTGAACGGAGGTTCGCATGCTTCTCGGAAAGGCCGTCCGCCTCGAACGCATTCTCAATCGCAACACGCGGCGCACGGTGATCGTGCCCATGGACCACGGCGTGACCGTGGGGCCCATCAAGGGCATGCACGACTTCAAGGGCTCGGTGGATCGCGTGGCCGAAGGCGGGGCCAACGCCGTGCTCATGCACAAGGGCATGCCTCGCTGCACCCATCGCGGCTACGGCAAGGACATCGGACTCATCGTCCACCTCTCGGCTTCCACCTCCCTGTCTCCCTTTCCCGGCGCGAAGACGCTCGTGGCCAGCGTGGAGGACGCCATCAAGCTTGGCGCGGACGGCGTCTCGGTGCACGTGAACCTGGGCGACGAGCGCGAGCGCGACATGCTGGCCGACCTCGGGATGGTCTGCTCGCGCGCGGCCGAGTGGGGCATGCCGGTGTTGGCCATGATGTACGCGCGCGGGCCGCACATCGTGAACGAGTACGACCCGGCCGTGGTGGCCCACGCCGCGCGCGTGGCCGTGGAACTCGGGGCCGACGTGGTCAAGTGCGCCTATACCGGCGACATGGAGAGCTTCGCCCGCGTGGTGGAGGCCTGCTGCGTGCCGGTGGTCATCGCGGGCGGCCCGCGCCTGGACGACGACGCGGCGCTTTTGACCATGGCGCACGACGCCTGCCTGGCCGGATGCGCGGGGCTGTCCATCGGCCGCAACGTCTTTCAGCACGACCGGCCGGAACTCCTGGTCAAGGCGCTCTCGCGCGTGGTGCACGACGAATGGGACGTGGAGCGCGCCCTTGAGGTGGTCAGAAGCGGCCGCGCGTGACAGGCGCCTTAAGGCGTCGGCTGTCCCTCGGCCGGAAATTTTTTCGAGCGCCTAAAGAATTGCGCCTTTTCGGCCGATAGGCATGAAAAGGGATAATTTACGCTTTTGCCGGAGGCTCGTCATGGGCATCGAGAAAATGGGCGCGATGGGTGGTTTCGGGGGCTTCGCTCCCGTGGGCAGGCAGACGTTCGGCGCGGCCGTGGTGACCAAGACACTCGACTACATGGGCGGGCGCGGGGCGTTCTCGCATGCGCCGGTGGACAAGGCCTCGTTCGGCGCGGCCCTGGTCTCGGGCACGCTCGACCTCATGAACACGGACCCGTTCAGCGGCAAGAGCGATCCTTTCTACGAATCGCAAAAGAGCATCCTTGCCGCCCACACGCTCAAGGGCGGCCTGTTCGGGCGCAAAGCCTAGCGGACCGCCGCGAGGCGCGCCGCACGGGAATACAGCCAGCAAGTCTTGGGCCGCCGAGCGACACGGTTGCCTGAGTCACCGTCACACCCCTCCCTTGCGTCCGGGCGGTCCGGACGCCAGGGAGGGGCTTCGATTTTGCTCAAAACGCGCCCGATGGCCGCGCCGTTTTTCCGTGGCAGCCTGGGAAGGCGGTCGATGCGAGGGACGGCTCAGGAATGGGTCAGGAGCGGGAAGAGGGCTTGCCCGTCTTCTCGTCGCGCAGCCGCATCTCCTCCAGGAGCAGGTACTTCTGGAAGACGTAGAGCATGTCGTACAGCGCCAGGACGAAGCCCGCGCGGCCGTCGAGGAAGCCGAGCTTGAACACGTACTTCTTCACGAAGCGGCCAAGCGCCCGCAGGCAGGCCCCGGCCACGCCGCAGCGCTTGCCACGCGCGTACATGATCCCGGCCGAGGTCTTGGTGTAGGCCGCGATCTTGCGCAGGTGCTCGGCCAGATCCTCATAAGGATAGTGGACGATGTCCTCGTGGATGCGGCCCGCCTCGCCCTTGGGCCGGAACTCCTCGTGCGGCAGCGTGCCCTTGAGCTCGAAGCCGTCCATGCGGAAGACCCTGAACAGCCAGTCCGGATACCAGCCCGAATGTTTGAGGAAGCGGTCGAGGTAGAACGAGCGCCGCTTGACGTAGAAGCCGCACGCGCTGCCGGGGTTTTCGAGCGCCTGGACGATGGCTTGCCGCAGTTCCGGCGAGCAGTATTCGTCCTGGTCCAGGGTCACCACCCAGGGCGTGGCCACGTGCGTAAAGGCAAAGCGGAACTGCGGGATCGTGCCTTCCCAGGCGCGGTGCAGCACGCGCGCGCCGAACTCGGCGGCGATGGCCAGGGTCTCGTCCGTGCTGCCCGAGTCCACGACCACGATCTCGTCGCAGAAGTCGAGGCTTTGCAGGCATTCGCGCAGCAGGCGCTGGCCGTTGAAGGTCAGGATCACGGCGGTGACGGGTTCTCGCATGCGTGCTCTCAGGCGTGCAGTCCGGATGTCAGTCCCTGGTAGAGGCTCAGGGTCTGGTTGAGGAAATCCTTGCCCGAATACTGGGCCATGATGCGCTGCTCGTCCACCTGCACGGCCTTCAGCCAGTCGGGCCGGGTCAGGGCCTTGTGCAACAGGCGGCCGAGGTCTTCGGGGTCGGATGGCGCGGCCAGGGCCGAGGGCGGCACCAGGTCGGGCAGCACGCCCACCCGCGTGGCGATAAGCGGCCTGCCGCAGGCCATGATCTCCATGGGCGCGCGGGCGATGGTCTCGGAGTAGCGCGAGGCGCACACGCCCATATCCAGGGCCGAGAGGCAGGCGGCCACGTCCTTTCGCGCCCCCGAAAGGCGGGCGATGTCGTCCACGCCTTCGCGGCGGCACCATTCCTTGATCTCGCCGCTGCCGGTGATGGAATCGAAGCCCACGAAGAAGAGCTTGAAGCTGCAGCCGCCCAGGCGTCTGGCCTCCCCGGCCGCGCGGATTAGATCCTCCTGCCCCTTGACCGGGTCGAATCGGCCCACGATGCCCACCACCACGTCCTCGGGCGCGAAGCCGAACTCGGCGCGCACGCGCGCGCGGCCCTCGGGGTCGAAGCGGAAGCGGCCGGTGTCCACTCCGCCCAGGATGGTCCAGACCTTTTCCGAGGGCAGGCCCATGGCCTGGATGAAGTGCCGGGCCATGGAGGAGTTGGTGGCCACCACGGCGTCGGCCACATCGCGGTGCAGCCAGCGGTTGGGCAGGTTGTTCCTGGGCAGGCGCTGGTCGCCGCGCGTGCGCACCAGGGCGAAGGAGCGCGTGGCGCGCTTAAGGAGCCCCCAGAGCAGGAAGGATTCGCCGCGATGGCAGTTGACCACGTGCGGTCGGAAATCGCGTACGAGGTCGGCCATCTCGCGGTACAGGGCCAGGAGGCGGCCGGGGTGGGTGGTGTTCATGTCCATGGGCACGGGCTCGATGCCCCATTCGCGCGCCACCTCGAAGCTTTCGGTATCCGGCAGCCCGATGACCAGCGCCTGGTGCCCGGCCTCGCGCATGAGGCGGGTCAGGTACAGGCCGTACCAGGCCGTGGCGTTGAAGAACCGGACGTTGACCACCTGTATGGCGCGCATGGGCCGCACTATGGCGGCAGCCGGGCGTTTTGGCAATGCCCGCCGTGCTCATGACGCTGAAAACGGCCTTCCGCCGCGAGTGTGCGGGGAGACGGGCCGCCGTGGCCGCAAAGCGGCGAATCGTGGGTTTCGGGCCGCGCGGGGCTTGCGTTCGCATGGGCTTGGGGCCTATATCCTGACGGATCAGGGCCGGGCCGCGAGGCTTTGGCCGCCCACGGGAGGCTCGATGGACAGGAACGACGACGGCTGGGAAGAATTGAAGGCGCGGCGCGCGGCGGAAGCCGGGCGCAACGGCGGATACGCGAGTTTCATGCAGCGCCTGGGGGCCTACATCGCGGACCAGGGAATTTTGTTCGTCGTGACGTTCGCGCTGACCTATTTCCTCGACTTCGGCGGCGTGGAGAACGTCAGCGGCGAGGAACTGACGCGTGACGACACCATGGGCATGATCATCGCCTTGTGCCTTTCCTGGGGGTACTATGCCCTGCAGGAGTCGTCGGCCCACCAGGCCACCTTCGGCAAGCGGATGATGGGCATCGTGGTCACGGACATGGACGGGCGGCGGCTGAGCTTTGGCCGCGCCACGCTGCGCTACTTCGGCAAGCTGCTTTCCGGCCTCATTTTCCTGCTGGGCTACCTCATGGCCGCCTTCACGCCCAGAAAGCAGGCCCTGCACGACTACATCGCCGGGACCCTGGTGGTGCGCAGGCCCGACTAGCAGACCGCTGCACACGCGCCACACGCATCAAGGCGGGACATGAGCCCGCGAGTGCCGCCCAGGCGCGAAATCCCAGGCGCGAAATCCCAGGCGCGAAATCTCTGGAGAGAAAACACACGGCCGCCCCGGAGTAATCCAGGGCGGCCGTTTTTTCACACCGCGTTCCTGGTTCGCCCGTGTGGGCGCAAAAATATGGCGCGTGGACCGCGCAACAGGTTCGCGGACGCTTCGCTCCCGGCAGAACATGGGCTGTCGGATGTCGTGGGGATTGCGCTAAAGATTGACCTCTACGCCGCGCTCCTTGAAAAACTTGATGATCGGTTCCTTGTTGGAGAGAATGAATTCCTGCAGAACGTCGAACCGGCCCGATGTGAGTTCGTCGAGCTTGCCGAGGTTCTTTTGCCCACAGCATCCTTTGTCGTTGCAACACCCTTGGTCGCGACAACATCCCTGGTCGTAGAAGCATCCGCAGTCCGATGCCAGGCCGCCCGGCACGCCTGTCAGCGAGTTGCGCAGGCGCGTGAACTCCTCGCGAATGATGTCGCGAACCGCCATTTCCATTCTTGCGTCCATCTTGTCCTCCTCATGCATGGTGAAAGAATTTTTGCAGCCATTCCTCATTGCCAAGACAGCCCCCAGCGCAGACCTGACTGTATTCGCAGCAATCGAGTCTGGAACGCAAGGATTGCATTGGTTTGCTGTGCCACAGATCAAGCAAGGGGGATTCGCGAACGTCGCCGAGGTCGATGCCGGTGCAATGGCAAGGCTTGGCGCGGCCTTGCGCGTCTATGTAGAGCAGGTTTCTTCCCGCCGGGCAGCCGTAGAACGCGGCTGTCTTCGATATGCCGTCGTAGGGCGGGAAACCGCCCGCGCTTATGTCCACGCAGTTGCCGAAGGCCACGCGCAAGCCGCCAAGCTGATCGGCGATTTCCCGTTTTTCGTCCTCGCCCCAGGTCGAAAGGTTCAGGGCCCTACCCTCGGGGGTGAGCACCAGGAAGCGCAGTTCGGTTATGCCCAGATCCTTGGCCAGTTCGACCATGGCCGAAATCTCGGTCGCGTTTTGTCGCATGACCGAGAAGGAGATGTTCAGCGAGGCCACGCCCTCGTCGCGCAACAGCGAAAGCGCGCGCACCGCGCGCTCGAATGCGCCTTTGCGACCGACAATGGCGTCGTGCGTCGCGCTTTTCGCGCCGTGCAGGCTGACCTGGACCGATCCGAAAAGACGGGCCATCTTGTGCGCCAGCGCGGCGTCGACCAGCCAGCCGTTCGTGCTCGTCGAAAGGCTCTTGACCCCGGCCACTCGCGCGATCAGGGCCAGTTCGATGAATTCGGGATGGGTGGTGGGTTCTCCTCCCATGACCGTCAAGTTCGGTACGCCGATTTCCGCAGCTTGTTCGATAATCCGGATGTAGTCCTCAAGCGTCATGCTTCCCTGCCTTGCCTCCGGAGACGCCTCCCGGGAGCAATGAATGCATCGCAGGTTGCACTTTGTGGTGATATCCATCTCGATCTTCTGCGGAATGTAGGAGAACCACGTCAGGTTCCGATTCTCATACAACCGTGAAAACTCGTTCCCAGCCTCATGGGTGATCAATTTTCCGCTGCCACCGTTTCCGGTTCTGATGACGCCGTATCTATGGAGGTGTTCGAGCTCTGTGAGGTCGTCTGGGGATCGTGCGATTTCATGCGCGCTTTTTCCAGAACTTGCTTCCCGGAGCAGACGCAAAGACGAAACGCAGAAGACACCCTGGCTTCCTTCGACGAGAAATCCCGAGTGTAATTCATATGCATCCATATCGTCTGTAAGATGGAGCGGGGCGTGGACATCGGCAAATGGGAGTCTCTCGCGGACTTCTATGAGTTCTTGAAGTGTGCATGGTAGAAATTGTTCATGGCTGAATGGGAACATGATTTTCTCCCATATAAAGCATGATGAACATGCTTTATGGTGCGTATATAGGCACTATTATTGTAAGATATTATACATTAATAACTGTCTTCGTCAAAGAAATTTGAGGAACGTGATGTATTCTTCTGGTAATGAAGCTGCCCATTTGGCAGCGTAAAAAATAAATGCAGGCGTTTCCGTGTTCACAGAAACGCCTGCATTGTGATGGCGTGGCGCGCCCGGGAGGATTCGAACCCCCGACCAAGAGCTTAGAAGGCTCCTGCTCTATCCACCTGAGCTACGGGCGCGTATGGTTTGGCGCGGCGGCATTCCCGACCGGAGCGGCCTGGGGTGCCATTTTGCCGCCTCGGGAAGGCCGATGGGGCATGCTACACCGATTCCGCCCCAGGGCGAAAGCGGGGAAAATCCATAAACCGGGCGGGGGAGGGCGGTCAAGGCGGGAATGCCGCGCGCCTCGTCACCAATATGCACGGACGAGCCTTTACCCAGGACCACGACCGATCCTCCAAGGAAGCACCTCCATCGTTCGCGGGACGAGCCGCCTTTTTTCGACCTTTCTCACTTTTTTGGATGTGCGGAAATTTATTCATAAATTGCGCGATGATGCCTTGCCTAAAACGCTCCGGAAGAAAAAAGCCGCTCTTTTTTCAAAAAGTTGTTGACAAGAATCATTCTTATTTTAGAATGAATCCAACAAATGAGCACGACATGAACCAGACCACGCACGAAAACACCACTCAGGGCCGGGCAGGCCGGATGATCGAGTGCATGCGGCGAAGCGGGCTTCGCGTCACGCCGCAGCGAGAGGCCATCGTGCGCCTCCTGGCCGATGACTCCTCGCATCCGAGCGCCGAATCGGTGCATGCCCGCGCGGCCCTGGAACTGCCCTGGATGAGCAAGGCCACGGTCTACAACACCCTGAACAGCCTGATCCAGGCCGGGGTGATCCAGGAACTCGACCTCGGCCACGAGCGCCGCTTCGACGGCCGCACGGACGAGCCGCACGCGCACCTCGTGTGCCGCGTCTGCGGCCGCATCGAGGATGTCGATCTGCCCGAGGGGTTCGACATCGCGGGCCTGGCCGACGCGGGCACAGGCTTTCGCGCCGAGCACGTCCAAGTCAAGCTCACCGGGACATGCCGCGCCTGCGCCGCAGGACCCGAAGCCAGCCCCTCCCCGTGCCGCCGCGCCGGGGGACACATACAACCACGCTAAAGGAGAGCACACATGAAATCCCTGAAGAACACCCGCACCGAACGCAACCTTCTGACCGCCTTCGCGGGCGAGTCCCAGGCGCGCAACCGCTACACCTTCTTCGGCAGCAAGGCCAAGGGAGAAGGTTTCGTGCAGATCGCTGACATCTTCGTCGAGACGGCCGAGCAGGAGAAGGAGCACGCCAAGCGCCTCTTCAAGTTCCTGGAGGGCGGCGAAGTTGAGATCAGCGGCGCGTTTCCGGCCGGAATCATCGCCGACACGCGCTCCAACCTCATCGCTTCGGCCGAGGGCGAGCATCACGAGTATTCAGAGATGTACCCCGGCTTCGCAAAGATCGCCCAGGAGGAAGGCTTCGACGAAATCGCCAAGGTTTTCATGAACATCGCCGTGGCTGAGAAGTTCCACGAGCGCCGCTTCCTCGATTTCGCCGCGAACATCAAGGAAGGCCGCGTCTTCAAGCGCGAGGTCGCGACCACGTGGCGCTGCCGCAACTGCGGCTTCGTTCACGACGGTCCCGAGGCCCCGGATCTGTGTCCGGCCTGCATCCATCCGCGCGCCCACTTCGAGCTTTTGGCCACCAACTGGTAGAACACGCCTCCAAGCGCCTCACGCCTCCACCCGCCCGGCCCGCCACAGGCCGGGCGGGCCTTGCTTCCGCCCTCGCCCGCATGTAGAGCGCCCAAAGACGCCATGCCAAAGCGCTTCGCCACATACGACGCACTGCTGTCCCATCTGGACGCCCTGGGCCTGTTCCACATGGATCTTTCGCTCGGCCGCATGGAGCGTTTTCTCGAACGGACGGGCCTCTCGCGGCCGCCGTTTTACGCCTTGCACGTGGTCGGCACCAACGGCAAGGGTTCCACCTGCGCCTTTCTCGACGCACTCTTGCGCGCCCACGGCGTCGAGACCGGGCTTTACGCCTCGCCGCACTTTTGCGACGTGCGCGAGCGCGTCAAGCGCGACGGCCGTCCCCTCCCGGAGGATGCGTTCCTCGCGGCCGCCAACCGCATCGCCGAACCGGCCGGGGAGCTTGGCCTCACATATTTCGAATTCCTGACCGCCCTGGCGCTTTCCGCCTTCGCCGCCGCTCCCGCCGCTCCCGCCACTCCGGACGACCCCGGCAGCGAGCCGGTGCGCGCGGCCGTGCTGGAGGCGGGCCTGGGCGGCCGCTTCGACGCGGTCACGGCGCTTTCACGCGATCTGCTCGTCTTCACTTCCATCGGCCTGGACCACATGAAGGTGCTCGGGCCCGACATCGCGAGCATCGCCCGCGACAAGGCCGGGGCCATGCGGCCGGGCCTGCCGGTGCTCTGCGCGCGGCAAGAGCCCGAGGCCATGCGCGAACTCGAAAACCAAGCGCGGCTCCTCGGCTGTCCTTTGGAGGTCGTCGAGCCATTGCCGCCGGGCACGCCGCTTGGCCTTGACGGGCCGCACCAGCGCCAGAACGTGGCCCTGGCCCTGGCCGCCTTCCGCCGCGCGGCCGGGCCCTTGGGCGTTTTGTCCGACCCTAAGGCCGAGGCCCGCGCCCTGGCCACGGCCTTTTTGCCGGGCCGCATGCAGCGCGTGCCCGCTGGCGAGGGACATGCGGCCCTCATCCTCGACGGCGCGCACAACGCGCCGGGACTCGCGGCCCTGGGCGCGGCCCTTGAAGAGTCGGGCCAGCGGCCAGGGGCCGTGGTCTTCGCCTGCTTCGCGGACAAGGACGTGCAAGGCCTCGCGCCGTTGGTGCTCGCGCTCAGCGAGGGGCCGGTCGTGGTGCCGCGCCTGAACGTTTCCGGCCGCGAGAGCGACCACGCGGCCGTGGCCCGGATCATCGGGCCGCGCGCCGTGCCCGTGGCCTCGCTGGACACGGCCCTGGCCCTGACCGCCGAACACGGGCTGGTGCTGGTCTGCGGCTCCTTGTATTTGCTGGGGGAGTTCTTTACAAAACACCCTCGGCTGTTGCTTCCCCCGCACGACTGAGCCAAAGGAGCCTGCGTGTCCGCGCTCTTCCGACACCTGCCGTCCATGGACCGCCTTTTGCGCCACCTCGCGGACGATCCCGAGTTGTCCGCCCTGCCGCGCGCCCTGGTGCGCGACTTGGCCGACGCCTTTCTCGACCTCTTGCGCGAGGAGATCAGGGCCGGGGCGGTGCGCGACGAATCCGACCTGTCTATGGAGCGCCTTTTGCCGCGTCTGCTCGCCTTCGTGCGCAGGGGGGCGAGGCCGCATTTTCGCCGCGTGCTGAACGCCACGGGCGTGGTCATCCACACCAACCTCGGCCGCTCCTGCCTGGCCGAGGCCGCGACGCGGGCCGTGACGGACGCCTGCCGCAACTACTCGAACCTGGAGTTCGACCTTTCCACGGGCGCGCGCGGCAGCCGCTACGCGCACGTGGAGAAGCTCATCTGCCGCATCACCGGGGCCGAGGCCGCCCTGGTGGTCAACAACAACGCCGCGGCCGTGCTCATCGTCCTGGACACCCTGGCCAAGGGCCGCGAGGTCGTGGTCTCGCGCGGGCAGCTCGTGGAGATCGGCGGCTCCTTCCGCATCCCGGACGTGATGCGCCGCTCCGGGGCCGAACTGGTCGAGGTGGGAGCCACCAACCGCACCCACCTGCGCGATTACGAGCAGGCCATCACCGAGAACACGGGCATGCTGCTCAAGGTGCATTGCTCGAATTTCCGCATCATCGGCTTCACCAAGGAGGTTCCGCTGGAGGACCTCGTGTCGCTCGGCCGCGCGCGCGGCATCCCCGTGGTCGAGGACCTGGGCAGCGGCAGCTTCTTCGATTTCCGCCAGGCCGCGGGCCTGTCCCTGGAGGAGCCCACGGTGCAGCGGACCGTGGCCTCGGGCGCGGACATCGTGACGTTTTCGGGCGACAAGGTTCTGGGCGGGCCGCAGGCCGGAATCATCGTGGGCCGGGCGGAATGGATCGACAAGATCAAGAAGAACCCACTCAACCGTGCCCTGCGCATCGACAAGATGACCCTGGCCGCGCTGGAGGCCACGCTGCGCCTTTACCTCGATCCCGAGCGCGCCCGGGCCGAGATACCGACCCTGGCCATGATCACGGCCGCGCCAAACGAACTGCGCGCCAAGGCCCGCGCCCTGGCCGCGCGGCTGCGCACGGCGCTTGCCGGGCTGGCCGGGGTGCGCGTCGCGCCGGGCGTCTCGCGCGTGGGCGGCGGCTCGTTCCCCGAGTTCGACCTGCCCACGAGCCTGGTGGAGCTGACCCCGGCCGCGCCCGTGCGCGCGGAGAACCTGCGTCAGGCGCTCCTGGCCACGGACCCGCCGCTCGTGGGTCGCGTGGAGCGCGGCGCGCTCATGCTCGATCCCAGAACCCTTCGCCGCGACGAATTTCCCCTGGTCGCCGAAGCCCTTGCCCAGGGCTTCGCCGCCGCGACCCCTAATCCGGACAATCCCTAAGGAGCGAACGCCGCATGGCCGCCAAGAAAAAGACCCCCGAACTCGAATCCAAGCCCCGCTCGGCGTGGGACGTGTATGCAACCCCCAAGCACCGCAAGGCCATGGACAAGCTGGCCGACGACTACATGACCTTCCTCACGGCCTGCAAGACCGAGCGCGAGACCGTGGACTACGCCCGCGCCCTGGCCGAAAAGAACGGCTTCTCCGAGGACGCCGCGAGCGGCCGGTGGTTTCGCGTCATGCGCGGCAAGACCATCCTCCTGGCCCGCCGGGGCAAGCGGCCCCTGTCCGAGGGCTTCCGCCTCGCGGGCGCGCACTGCGACACCCCGCGCATCGACCTCAAGCAGCACCCGCTCTTCGAGGAGGTGCAGGTGGGGCTGGCCAAGACCCACTACTACGGCGGTATCCGCAAGTACCAGTGGCTGGCGCGGCCGCTGGCCCTGCACGGTGTGGTGGCCCTGAAGGACGGCCGGGTGGTGGAGGTGGTGCTGGGCGAGGACCCGCGCGATCCCGTCTTCACCATCGCAGACCTCCTGCCGCATCTGGCCCGCAAGCAGGCCGAGCAGAAGCTCTCCGAGGCCTTCGACGCCGAAAAGCTGTCCATCGTGCTCGGCCACATGCCCGCCCCGGCCGAGAAGAAGGACGACGAGAACGGCAAGGGCCGCGTCAAGAAGACCGTGCTCACGCTTCTCAACGAGCGCTTCGGCATCGTGGAGGACGACTTCTACAGCGCCGAGTTGCAGGCCGTGCCCGCCGGGCCCGCGCGGCTCGTGGGGCTGGACGGATCGCTCATCGGCGGCTACGGCCACGACGACCGCATAAGCTGCTTCGCCTCCCTGCGCGCCCTGATGGACGCCAAAACCCCCGAGCACACGCAGATCGTCATTCTCTGGGACAAGGAGGAGATCGGCTCGGACGGCTCCACCGGCGCCAAGTCCATGTTCTTCGAATACTGCCTCGACGAGCTCATCGAGGCCTGGGAGCCCAAGACCAAGGCCCGCACCGCGCTCATGAACGCCAAGGCCATCTCGGCCGACGTGCACGCGGCCGTGGACCCGGAGTACCAGGAGCTGCACGAGCGGCTGAACGCCTCGCTGCTGGGCTACGGCCCCACCTTCTGCAAGTTCACGGGTCACGGCGGCAAGTACATGGCCAACGACGCCCACGCCGAATACGTGGGCTGGCTGCGCAACCTTCTGGACGGCGCGGGTATCCCCTGGCAGATGGCCGAACTGGGCAAGGTGGACCAGGGCGGCGGCGGCACCGTGGCCAAGTATCTGGCTGCCTACGGCATGGACATCATCGACTTCGGCCCGCCCATCCTGTCCATGCACGCGCCCTTCGAACTGGCCTCCAAGGCCGATTTGTACGCGACCACCCTGGCCCTGACCGCGTTTTTGAAGTCGTAGGGCTTTCTTCTCAACGAGGCGCGGGTTTTCCCGCGCCTCCCTGCCGAGCCTTGCGCTCTGCGTGTTCCTGTCGCAATTGCAGGGGCTTGCGTTTCGGGCTATCCAGAAGCAGACCACGGCGTCGTCGCGGGATGATCGAAGGAGTCGGACCTTTTCGCTCGCCGACCGCGTCGTTTGACGGGAGGAAGCCATGAAAGCGGGCGCGTCGTTCAGCGGGCACGAGGAGTCCCTTGCCGCAGGCCGTGAGGCCGCAAAATGCGCCGTGGCGGCTTGCGGCCCACCGGTCCTGACTCTCGTCTTCATCACGGACGCTTATGACCCGGAGCAGGTTCTCGCCGGGGTCCGGGCCGTCGTGGGTTCCTCGCGCATCGCGGGGTTTTGCTGCGGCGGTGTGATCACCGCCGCAGGACTTCACTCCCAGGGCGTGGGCGTTTTGGCCCTGAACGGTGATTTTGAGGCCGTGACCACCCTGCAGAACGATCTTGGCCGCGATCCCTACGGCATCGGGCAGAAAGCGGGGCGCGCGGCCCGCGAAAGCGGGCTTTCGAGCGGCACCGCAATCGTCATGCCCGACGGGTTCCAGGCCAATCTGCCGAAGATGCTGCGCGGCCTCTACAGCCAGCTCGGACCGGATTTCCAGTACATCGGCGGCGGCGCGGGCGACAACCTCAAGTTTTTCCAGACCCACCAGTTCACGGAACAAGGCGTGTCCCGCGACGCCCTGGCCGTGACTCTTGTGCACGGGCTTGAGGTCGGCGTGGGCATCGGGCACGGCTGGACCCCCATGGGAGACCCCTTGGCCATCAGTCGGTCCGAGGACAAGCGGGTGTACGAGATCAACGGAGCGCCCGCGTTTCAGGAGTATGCCCGGCGTCTGGGCTTGGGCCAAAGGGATCGGTTCGCCTACGCGGCCATGGAACATCCGCTTGGATTTCCGAACATTTCCGGTCAGTTCGTCATCCGAGACCCGCTACGGGTCAACGACGACGACAGCATCGACTTCATTACGGAGATACCCTCGCAGGCCGTGGGCTACGTGATGGAATGCAGCATAGAAGGGCTCATCGACACAGCTAGGAAGGCCGCTCGGGCCGCCATCCTTCCCGGCGGGAAGCCGATGTTCATGCTGCTTTTCGACTGTATTTCCAGAGCGATGCTCATGGGAGACAGGTTCGACGAGGAGATACGCGCCCTGTGCGAGACGGTCGGGCCTGACCTTCCCATTCTCGGCGCGCTGACCTTCGGAGAAATCGGGAGTCATGACAACGTGCCGTTGTTTCACAACAAAACGACAGTGGTGGCGGTGGGAAGCACCTGATGAACATGATTTTTCCGCATGACGAAGACGCCCCTGGACGGGAGCCGGGCGCGCAGACGCAGGCCTTGCTGCTGGCCGAGCTTTCCGCGTTGCACGAGCTTTCCGGGTTGGCCTTCACCGAATCCGAGGAGCAGCTTGCCGCGGAGGCGGTCGAGAAGGTGACGCGACTTTTCGGGGCCCGCTGTTTCGGGATGATTTCCGGCAGCGGTCGTGCCCGGCGTCTGACCGCCGCCTGGGGAGTCGCCACGCTCGATCAGGCGCAAGCCAGGCTTGACGGCGTCGTGGACGAGTCCCGGCTGCTCAGGCTGGTCTTCAACGAGGGGGGCGAGGACGAGGTCGTCGTCTTCTTCGAGCAGGCCAGGCCCATGGATGACCGGGACCGCAGACTCTACAAGGTCTTCGCGCGCAGGCTGGCGGACAAGATGGCCGCGTTCAGGCTCCAGGCTGAAAACCGTCGGGCCATGGAAGCCCTGCGCGAAAGCGAGAAGATGTTGCGCGAGTCCCAGGAGGCGGCGCGGATCGGCAGCTATGTCGTCGATTTCGCGGACAGTTCCTTCGGGGGCTCGGCCGTGTTCAACGATCTGTTGGGCATTCCCCGGAAGGAGCGGCATTCTCTGGATGTCTGGCCGTCGTTGATCCACCCTCAATGGCGGGACGAGGTTGTGCGGCTGCACGGTCTGGGTCAGCATGAAGGCGGGCGCTTCGACAAGGAATACAAGATCATACGGATGAACGACGGGCAGGAGCGATGGGTGCACGACGTGGGCACGTTCCAGTCCGACGGGCGAGGACAGGCCGTGCGGAAGATCGGCACGATCCGGGACATCACCTCGCGGAAGCTGGGCGAACAGGCCCTGGTCGAGGCCAAGAAGGCGGCCGAGACCGCCAACAAGGCCAAGTCGGAGTTCCTGGCCAACATGAGCCACGAACTGCGCACCCCGTTGAGCGGCATTCTGGGCATGATGGAGCTTTTGGAGATGACGCCGCTGGACGTCAACCAACGGCAGTACGTGCAGATGGCGCTGCGCTCCTCGGACCGTCTCGCCCAGCTTTTGAACGACCTTTTGGACCTCTCGCGCATCGAGGCCGGAAAGATCCATATCCTTCAGGGAGAGTTCTGCACCTCGGACGTTTGCGTTTCGGTCCTCGAACTTTTCTCCTCCACGGCGAGGGAAAAAGGCGTCGCGCTGGAGTGCGTCATCGATCCCGCCATGCCGCAAAAGCTCGTGGGCGACGAAATTCGGCTGCGACAGGTGCTGTTCAACCTTGTGGGCAACGCCTTGAAGTTTACGGATAAGGGCTCGGTCAGCATGGAAATGTCGGTGGTTTCGCCTCGGCGGGGCAAGAGCCTCCGGGTGCTCTTCTCCATATCCGACACCGGCATCGGCATCCCCGAGGAGAGGCTGCGGGACCTGTTCGATCCCTTCGTCCAGGTGGACGGCAACTACGCCAGGGAATACCAGGGCGCGGGGCTTGGGCTGGCCATCGTGCGCAGGCTCGTGGGGCTGATGGGCGGCAACATCTTCGTGGACAGCGTGCTCGGCGAGGGAACCGTCGTGCATGTGGCCCTGCCGTTCGATATCCCCGCACAGGCGCCGCTTGAACCGGAGTCCCAGGAACGGCGTCCGGCTCCGGCGTCGGGCCTTCGCATCCTGCTGGCCGAGGACGACGTGACCAACCAAGTCTCGCTGCAATTGCTTCTGGAGAAGAGCGGGCACAACGTGACCCTGGCCGAAAACGGTCGCCGGGCGCTCGAACTGTTCGCGGAGCGTGACTTCGATTGCATCCTGATGGACGTGCAGATGCCGACCATGAGCGGCGTGGAGGCCACAAAAGCCATCCGGGAGTCCACGCTTCCCGAGGGGAAGAGGAGTATCCCAATCATCGCCCTGACCGCGCATGCCATGGCCGACGACCGGGAGAGGTTTTTGGCCGCGGGCATGGACGACTACCTGGCCAAGCCGGTCAGGGTGGAAAGCCTGATGGAGGCCTTGGAGCGGGCGGTCGCGGCCAAGACGAAGTGATTGGCCAAAGGCGTCTGGCGAGGGCTGGCGTGGAATCACGCCCCGGCGGAAAATCCCTCGTCATCGCGCATGGAGCCGTTGCCCCCGGAGGCGGCCTGACGCGCGAGGCTGTCGCACAATTCGTTGTCCGCGTGGCCCGCATGGCCGCGCGTCCAGTGGAAGGTCACCTGGTGCCGGGCGAGCAGCGGGATGAGTTGACGCCACAGGTCCTGGTTCTTGACCGGCTTCTTGTCGGCCGTGCGCCAGCCGTTCTTCTGCCAGCCCTTGAGCCAGCCCTTGGTGATGGCGTTGCGCACGTACTGCGAGTCCGTGGTCAGATCCACGCGGCACGCCTCGGTGAGGGCTTCGAGCGCGTCGATGACCGCGCGCAGTTCCATGCGATTGTTCGTGGTCAGGCGGTAGCCCTTGGAGAGGATCTTTTCGCTCTCGCCGAAGCGCAGTACGGCGCAGGATCCGCCCGGGCCGGGGTTGCCCAGGCAGGAGCCGTCCGTGAAGACGGTGACGTGTTTCATGAATCGCCTTTGTGGCCGTGAATGGTGTCGAGCCGTTCCCAGATGGCGGCCAGCACGAGCAGGAGCCGCGACTGCCAGTCGGGATCGTCCCAGAAGGTGTCCAGATGGTTGGCCCGAAGGTCGGCCAGGAACTCCTGGCCCAGGGCCGAGGAAAGCAGCGGCGGCAGGCGCAGCACGAGCTCTCCGCGCTGTGGAGCGAGCCCCATGACCACGGTCTTGGCGTCGCTCTCGGGCAGGTCAAGGGGGCGGTCATCCACGATTCGCAGATGGAATTCCATGCCGTAGCGGCTTTTCAGCGCGTCGCGGAATCCCTTGACGAAGCTGCGCTGCTCGTCGTTCAGGTAGCCGCCGAGGTCGGCCACGGACTGACGTTCCTCCATGCGCGAGATGATCCGCTCGTTCTGTTTCCAGAAGGCCCATATCACGGCCGCGAAGACCAGCATCAGGGCCAGCAGGCGCAGGAGGCGCTCGCCGGAGGAGAATCGTTCGCCGTCGGGGAGAAATCGTGACATGGAAAGGTCCGCGTGATTCCGTTACGCCGCAGTTGTGACGAAAAGGGGGGAAGGGAGCGTCCCTTCCCCCGAAACGTCGCGTCGCGTCGTCTACATCGTGGCGGCGACCGTCTTGATGAGGCGAAGGAGCTGGTGGGTGAAGCCCGCCTCGTTGTCATACCAGATCAGAACCTTGGCCTGGGTTCCGTTCATGACCCTGGTGCACAGGCCGTCCACCACGCCGCCGTGAGTGTCGCCGATGAAGTCGGAGGAGACCAGCGGCTCCTCGGTGTAGCCCATGTTCTCGTTGGCCGCGGCTTTGAAGGCAGCGTTCAGTTCATCGGGAGTGGTGGGTTTTTTCAGTTCGCAGATCAGATCCACCATGGAGACGTCGGCCGTGGGCACGCGCACGGCCATGCCGTCGAGCTTGCCGGCCAGGCCGGGCAACACGAGGCCCACGGCCTTGGCCGCGCCGGTGGTCGTGGGCACCATGTTCACGGCTGCGGCGCGGGCGCGGCGCAGGTCCTTGTGTGAGCCGTCCTGGAGGCGCTGATCCATGGTGTAAGAGTGCACCGTGGTCATCTGGCCGTACTGGATGCCGAAGTTGTCGTCGATCACCTTGGCGGCCGGAGCCAGGCAGTTGGTGGTGCAGGAAGCGGCCGAGAGCACGATGTGCTTGGCCGGGTCGTACACGGATTCGTTCACGCCCATGACGATCGTCGCGTCCGCGCCCTTGCACGGCGCGCTCATGATGACCTTCTTCGCGCCGCTGGCCAGGTGACGGGCGTTGGCGTCGCGGTCCTTGAGCGTGCCCGTGGTCTCGATGACCAGATCCACGCCCAGCTTCTCCCAACTCCACTCGCCGGGCGCGTTGCGGGTGACCGTGATCTTCTTCCCGTTGATGACGATGCCGTCGTCATGGGCTCCAGCCTCGCCCGCGAAACGGCCGTGCACTGAGTCGTACTTGAAGAGGTGGGCCAGGTCGGCGTTGCCCGCGCGGGCGTTGACGACCGAAAGGTCCAGGGCGAAGCCGTCGGCGGCCATCAGGCGCGCCAAGTAGCGGCTGATGCGGCCCCAGCCGTTGAAACCGATCTTGATGGACATGGTGTCGCTCCTTTGTGGTCAAGTAATACCTGTCCCGGCGCTTGGCCAGGGTTCGAGGGCTACGCCGCGCCCGAGCAGCCCAGGACGTGGCGGATCTTGTGCCGCACCATGCCGCGTACCGCGTCGCGGGCCGGGGAGAGGTACTGGCGCGGATCGAAGTCGCCGGGCTTTTCGGCGAAATGCTTGCGGATCACGGCGGTCATGGCCAGCCGGATGTCGGTGTCGATGTTGATCTTGCACACGCCGTGGGTCGCGGCCTTTCGCAGCAGGTGTTCGGGGACGCCGCAGGCCCCGGCGATCTGCCCGCCGTAGGCGTTGGCCATCTCCACGAACTCGGGGAGCACCGAGGAGGCGCCGTGCAGCACCAAAGGATAGCCGGGCAGAAGGTTGGTTATCTTCTCCAGCCGCTCGAAGTCGAGTTTGGGCTCACACTTGAACTTATAGGCTCCGTGGCTGGTGCCGATGGCAATGGCCAGCGAGTCGCAGCCCGTGCGTTCCACGAACTCCACGGCCTGATCTGGGTCGGTGTAGATGTTCTCCTCGGCGCTGACCTCGTCTTCCACGCCCGCGAGCACGCCGAGTTCGGCTTCCACCCACACACCGCGCTCGTGCGCGTATTCCACGACCTCGCGGGTCACGCGGATGTTCTCCTCGAAGGAGTGGTGCGAACCGTCGATCATCACCGAGGTGAAACCGCCGTCGATGACCTGCTTGCAGATGTCGAGGTCCTGGCCGTGGTCCAGGTGCAGCACCACGGGCAGGTCGGTCTCCATGAGCGCGGCTTCCATGAGCTTCATGATGTAGTTCTGGCCCGCGTATTTGCGTGCCCCGGCGGAGACCTGAAGGATGAGCGGCGAGCGCTCCTCGGCTCCGGCGGTCATGATGCCCTGGATGATCTCCATGTTGTTCACGTTGAAGGCGCCCACGGCGTATTTGCCCGCGTAGGCCTTGGCGAACATCTCCTTGGGGGAAACGAGCGGCATGCTGTCCTCCGGTTCTGGTCAATGGGTCGAAAAAAACGGGAGCGGGGTGGATACCTCCGATTGTATAGGCAAGCTCCCTGACTGTTGTCAACGAAGCCCCGCCGTCCCCCGCAGCCGTTTTGCCTTGCCATTTTTCCCGCTGTTTGGCTACATGTCACATTGGACAGACAGGGACCGGAAGGTTCCGTTCGTCGCGGCGAGACATCCGGCAACGAGGAGGACACATGCCGAGAAACGTCCCGGAGCGCATTACGACGCTCGCCGAGTTCTACGATCTCATGGACCTGACGGCCGCTGCCCGGCGAGACGCCGTGTGCGCCGTGCTCTCGAACGAGACCCCGCCCGACCTGGCGTTCGATTCCCTGATCCGTGCGCGCGAATGTCTTTTGCGCCTGCCGGGCGAGGGGGCGCGCCGCTCGCTGCTCGTCGAGGAGGGCCTGACCATCGAGGCCGACCTCGCCTACGAATTCGACGAGCTTGATAAGGATCTGATTTTTTTGCGCCACGGCGAGGAGGCCTTGCTCGCGCACTTGGCCGCCATCCATCCCGGCTTCGTCGCGGAAACGGAGGCGCTCGCGGAATTCCTGGCCGGGCACGGCCCCAAAGGCCCCTGGCGGGCCATGCTCACGGACCGCGACGGCACGGTGAACAACTACTGCGGCCGCTACCGTTCGAGCGTGCAGCCCGCCTACAATGCCGTGTTCCTGTGCAGGTTCGCGGCGCAAAAGGCCAGGGACGCCCTGATCCTGACCTCCGCGCCCCTGCGCGGGCCCGGCCTTATCGATGTCTCGGTCATGCCCGTGGGCCATTTCCACCTCGCGGCCTCCAAGGGGCGCGAGTGCCTGGACCGCCAGGGAAAGCGCCACGCCAAGGCCGTGCCCGTGCGCCAGCAGGCCCTTTTGGACAAACTAGCTCACGGTTTGCACGACCTGATCGAAAAGCCGGAGAACGCCAAGTTCGGGCTCATAGGCTCGGGCTTTCAGGTCAAGTACGGCCAACTCACCGTGGCCCGCCAGGACGTCACGAAATCCGTGTCCGGCGCCGAATCCAGGGCGTTTCTGGCCGAGGTGGAGAAGCTTGCGCGCGAGCTCGACCCCGAGGGCCGCGATCTGGTCATCGAGGACACCGGGCTTGACGTGGAGATCGTCCTGACCGTGGAAGGCACGGACAAGGACTTCGACAAGGGGGAGGCCGCGCGCTTCCTCGACCGCGAACTCGGCCTGGGTTGTGCCGAAGGCCCGGTCCTGGTCTGTGGCGACACCTCCTCCGACCTGCCCATGATCCGCGCCGTGGCCGAACTTTCGCCCGCGCCCGCAGCCGTGCTGGTGACGAAGAACCCCGATCTGGCGGCGCGGCTGCCCGAGGTCTGCGGCACGGGCTTCGTCGTTTCCGAACCCGACGTGTTGGTAACGGCCCTGGCCGTGTCGGCAGGCGGGCTGAAAACGAACCTTACCGGACTTTCCGGCTCGAAGGCCGGACGTGCATCCGGCATTTCACACGATAACGGGAGGAACGCGTGATGCACCCTGAACCGCGCGGTGCGGTCTTCGACCTCGACGGCGTCATCACGGCCACGGCCACGGTCCACGCCCTGGCCTGGGAAAAGATGTTCAACGACTTTCTGGAAGGCTACGCAGCCAAGAACAAGACGCCGTTCCTGCCCTTCGACCGCTTCGACGACTACTCACGTTACGTGGACGGCAAGCCGCGCTACGCCGGGGTCAAGTCGTTCCTGGAGGCGCGCGGCGTGAAGCTGCCCTACGGCGACCCTTCCGACTCGCCGGACGAGGAGACGGTCTGCGGCCTGGGGAACAGGAAGAACGATCTGTTCCAGGCCTTCCTGCGCGAGAAAGGGCCGGAGGTCTTTCCCTCCTCCGTGGCCTTCGTGGCGGAACTCAGGGCCGCCGGACTGCCTGTGGCCGTGGCCTCGTCCTCCAAGAACGCCGGGCTCGTGCTCGAGTTGGCCGGGATCGCCGATCTCTTCGACGCCGTGGTGGACGGCGTGGTTTCGGCGGAGCTGGGGCTCGAAGGCAAACCAGATCCGGACATCTTCCTCGAAGCCGCGCAACGCATCGGTGTGACGCCGCCCGAATGCCTGGTGGTGGAGGACGCGGTCTCCGGCGCGCAGGCGGGCGAGGCAGGCAACTTCGGACTCGTGATCGGCGTGGCCAGGACGGGCGAGGCCGGTCTCTTGCGCCGTTTTGGCGCGGACCTTGTGGTCCAGGACCTCTCCGAGACCTGCCTGGAGGATATCCGGCACTGGTTTCGCGAGGGCATAGCCAAAAATGCCTGGCACATCGACTGGCACGGTTTCGATCCGGGCGACGAGAAACTGCGCGAGGCGCTGACCGCCACGGGCAACGGCCATTTCGTCACCCGCGGCGCGGCCGAATCAGAGAAGGCCTCCTTCAATTTTTATCCCGGCACCTACGTGGCAGGGCTCTTCAACACCATGCCGAGCGAGGTGCACGGCCGCACGGTCTACAACAACGACCTGGTGAACTGCCCCAATTGGCTGCCCATCGAGATCAAGATCGGCAACAGCGACTTCAAGAGCCCCCTGTCCATGGAACTGCTCACCTATTGCCATTCCCTGCACATGAAGAAGGGCATGATGCGGCGGACCATCATCTGCCGCGACGGCCTGGGCAGGCTCACGCGCATCCACTCCAAGCGACTCGTCTCCATGGCCGAACCGCACTTGGGCGGCATCCAGTACAGCCTCACGCCGCTCAACTACTCCGAGACCGTGACCATCCGTTCAAGCCTCGACGGCACGGTCATCAACGACAACGTGGCCCGCTACCGGGAGCTGACGCGCACCCACCTCGAACCGGTCTCGGGCGGCGCGGCACAGGACGGGCTCGAACTTCACGTGCGCACCATCACCTCGGGCCACAACATTTACATGCGCGCCAGAACGCGGGCCTTCGTGGGGCGCGAGGAACTGGCCCTGGCCCGGCATGCGTCCTACGAGGAAGGGCTGGCCAGCGAGACCTTCGCCGTGTTTTTGCGTGAGTCGTGCACCGTGGTCGTGGAGAAGATCGTGGCCGTGCACACGAGCCTGCACGACGGCGCAAGCGCCGATCTGCGGGCGCTGGCCGAAAAGAGCCTGGCCAAGGCCCCGACATTCGGGCGTTTGCGTGCGCCGCACGAGCGGGCTTGGAAAAGGCTGTGGAAGGCGGCGGACGTGGAGGTCTTCCACGATCGCTTCGCCCAAAAGGTGCTGCGCCTGCACATCTATCACCTGCTGACCACGGCCGGGCCGCACAACGTGCGCCTTGACGTGGGCATGCCCGCGCGCGGCTGGCACGGCGAGGCCTATCGCGGCCACATCTTTTGGGACGAGCTTTACATCATGCCTTTTTACGAGCTCAATTTGCCGCGCGTGGCCCGCGCGCTGCTCATGTACCGCGTGCGCAGGCTGGACGCGGCCAGAAAACTCGCCCGCGAGTTGGGGCTCGAGGGAGCTTGCTATCCCTGGCAGGCCGCGGACAACGGCGGCGAGGAGACCCAGGAGGTGCACTACAACCCCGACTCCGGCACCTGGGGGCCGGACCTCTCGCGCAATCAGCGCCACGTCTCCATCGCGGTCTTCTACAACCTCTGGCGGCACGCGGCCGTGTCCGGCGACTGGGGCTTCGTGCGCCAGGAGGCCGCCGAGGTCATGCTCGAAATCGCCCGATTCTGGTCCACCATCGCCAAAAAGGGCAAGGACGGCCGCTATCACATCGAGGGCGTCATGGGGCCGGACGAGTTCCACGAAAAACTGCCCGGCGCGAAGAAGGCCGGTCTGCCCGACAACGCCTACACCAACGTCATGGTCGTGTGGCTGTTGGAGCGAGTGCTGAACATGTGGGAGCGGCTGCCTCCGGCGGCGCGCAGGCGTCTGGGCCAGGGCGGGGGGTGCACGCCCGAAGAGGTCGAACTGTGGCGCGACATGACGCGCAAAATGTACGTGCCCGTGACAAAAGAGGGCGTGATCAGCCAGTTCGAAGGCTACATGAAGCTCAAGGAACTGGACTGGGAGCGCTACCGCAAGCGCTACTACAGTATCGGTCGCATGGACCGTATCCTCAAGGCCGAGGGCGACTCGCCTGACAACTACAAGGTGGCCAAACAGGCCGACACCTTGATGCTGTGGTACGTGCACGGACCCGAGGAAGTGCACCGCATCCTGACGCAGCTTGGCTACGACGTGCCGCCGCCCCTCGATCTTTTGCGCATCAACTACGAGTATTACGAGCCACGCACGAGCCACGGCTCCACGCTCTCCAAGGTGGTGCACGCCGTGGTCTCGTCGTCCATCGAAAAGGATGGGGTCTCGTGGAACTGGTTCCAGGAAGCCCTGGAGTCGGACATCAAGGACACCCAGGGCGGAACCACGCCCGAGGGTATCCACACCGGCGTCATGGCCGGAACGCTGCAGATCGTGATGCGCCATTTCGCCGGGCTCGACCTTTCGGGCGAGCACCCGAGGGTCACGCCGCACCTGCCCGAGCGCTGGACCGGGTTGTCGTTCAGCTTCACGCACCGGGGGCTTTGGTACAGGCTTTGGGTCACGCAGGAGCGCGTGACCGTGCGCCTGCTCACGACCTCCAGGCGGCAGGCCGTGGTGATCGTCAACGACGAGCCCTACGCCATTCCGCCGGAGGAGGATTTGGTAATCGATTCGCCGACCGCGTAAGGTGAGGCTGCTGAAAAACCCCCATCTGCGGCGTTGCCGCGAAAAGTTCAAACCCTCGCGTATTGGTAATACGCGTCGGCCTTGAACTTTTCTTGCGCCTTGCATCTAGCGCTTTTTGAGCAGCCTGGGGACTGAAAAAGCCCCATCTGCGGCGTTGCCACGGAAAATCCAGTCCCTCGCGTATTGGTAATACGCGTCGGGCCTGGATTTCCCTTACGCCTAGCATCTGGCGTTTTTTGAGCAGCCTGGAAAGGGACCTTTTGCCACGCATGGACCCGGGAAAACGGGTCGCGCTTAACCTTGCAGGAGTTCCTTGCGCCGTTCGAGATCGCTGAAGAGGCAGCCGCAGTAGTCCTGGCGGTACATCTTAAGGCGCTTGGACTCCTCGATGCCCTCGGCCCAGCCCGCGCGGAAGTCGCGATACAGGAAGCGGCTCTTCATCTCCTCGCCGCCGAGGTCGCGGCCGATGGCCGCGATCGTCTCGTGCTTCTGGCGGCGGGAGTAGAGCAGGGTGCTCGTGAAGTGCGAGAAACCGCCCGCGCGCGCGATGAAGGATGTCTCCTCCAGGCGCATGTGCAGGCAGTGGAAGCAGCGGTTGTCCTCGCGAAAGGACACGCGGCGAAACCACGCGGCCGGGTCGTAGCCCTTGTCCTTGACGATCAAGGGCAGGCCGAGCGTTTTGGCGTATGCGGCCATGGCGTCGCGGCGGCGGGCGTATTCGGCCACCGGGTGGATGTTCGGGTTGTAGAAGAGCGCCGTGACCGCGAAGCCCTCCGCCATGAGCGCCCTGACCGGAACGATGGCGCAGGGCGCGCAGCAGACGTGGACGAGGACGCGGGGGGCGCTCATCTCAACTCATGCTCCCGGTCACGACACCTGGGCCGCGATGGTGATGTGCCGCCCGTGTTTTTGTTCCAACTCCACGAGCTTTTGGCGCTTGGAGTTGAGCAGGTACGAGGCCAGTTCCGGGGTCGTGCGGTAGACGAACGTCTCGTCGCCCTTCATGCCGCGCAGGCCGCGATGGATTTCCTTGAGCGCCAGCAGCGACTGCCATTCCATGTTGCGGCGCAAGCCCCGGCCCTGGCAGCAGGGGCAGGTCTCCATGTTCGAGGAGATGGCCGAGGAGCCCATGCGCTGGCGCACCAGTTCCATCAGGCCGAAGCGCGAGATGCGACCCACGTCGGTGCGGGCGCGGTCGCCTTTCATGGCCGCGCGCATGACCTTCTCCACCTCGGCCACGTGCTTTTTGTCCTTCATTTCGATGAAGTCCACCACCACCTGGCCGCCGAGATCGCGCAGGCGAAGCTGCCGGGCGATCTCCTCGGCCGCCTCGACGTTGTTCTTCAGCGCCATGTCCTTGAAATTCTTCTTGCCGCCGATCTTGCCGGAGTTGATGTCGATGGCGGTCAGGGCCTCGGCCTGGTCGATGACGATCTGGCCGCCCGAGGGCAGGGTCACGGTGCGGCCGTAGATCTCCTCGATCTGGCGCGCCAGGCCGAAACGCTCCCAGAGCGTCTTTTCCGGGTCGTCGTGGACCTTGACCATGGCCTTCTTGCGCGGGAAGGCCAGGTTCACAAGCTGGCCGATCTGCTTGGCGGTTTCCTTGTCGTCCACCCAGACCTCGGAGACGTCCGGGGTCAGGTAGTCGCGCACGGCCCTGGCAGGCAGGTCGAGGTCGCGGTAGATGAGCGCCGGGGCCTTCTCGGTGGTGGCCTTCTTGCGTACCTCCTTCCAGGCGCGCTTGAGGTAGCCGATGTCCTTCTTCAGCCCTTCCTGGGTCTGGTCCGCGCTCACGGTGCGCACGATGAGCCCGAGCCCTTCGCCCGGATCGAGCTTTTGCACCATCTCCTTCAGGCGCGCGCGCTCCTCCTCGTCCTCGATCTTGCGCGAGACCCCGAGTTGTTCGCGGCCCGGCGTGAGCACGAAATAGCGTCCCGCGAGCGAGAGATAGGTAGTGACAAAGGCCCCCTTGGTGCCCGTGGGTTCCTTGACCACCTGCACCAGCATCTCCTGGCCGGGCTTCAGCACGTCCTGGATGAGCGGGTAGCGGCCTCCTTTCGGGATGGTGGACGAACCCTGGTAGTATTCGGGGTGGACCTCGTCGATCTGCAAAAAGCCGTTCTTTTCGGCCCCGAAGTTGATGAACGCCGCCTGTAGCGACGAGTCTATGTTGTGGATGTAGCCCTTGTAGATGTTGCCCCTCATCTTGGCCTGGTGCAGCATTTCGACGTAATACTCCTGCACCTTGCCTTCCTCGGAGAGGACAAGCTCGACCAATTCGCCCGGAAGCACGGAAAGAAACATCTTCCGCCGGGACTTCTTTCCCTCGGATGTCATGCAAACCTCGAAAAAAGTATGTGGTCCGGCCCCGCGGCCGGAACCGTTCGTTTAATCTCTGGCGAGCGCGTAGAAAGTATCGTCGCAGGTAACGGCGCCCTCGCTCTCCAGCCTGTGGAGAAGCGCGCGCACGCGCTCTTCATCGACGCCCAGCGCGTCGGAAATCTGCCCCGGCGTCTGCGGGCGACGCCTAAGGGAAGACAAGACTATTTCCCGAAACGCCTCGTCCGTCAATGGGGACGAAGAGGCGGTTTCGGCTTTGGATGCGCGTCCGGCCTCGATCTGGCGGTCGGCAGCCCTGGGTTTCGCGCCGAGCCGTCCGGCGAAGCGGGCCAGGGTTTCGGTGTCCGCCGCCGTGGCCTCGGCGTAGGCTCCGGGCCGCGAGAGCGTGACCACGTCCACCCGGTCGGGCGAAATGCGGCCCACGTAGTCCGCCAGCATTTCCAGGTTGGCTTGGCTGTCGTTCAGCCCTTTGCACAGCAGCACTTCCAGGAAGATGCGCCCGGCGAACAATTCGCGAAACTCCATGATCCCCCGCGCACAGGCGGCCGCCGTGATGCCGGCCGCGGGCCTGTTCACGGCCGCGAACTCGTCCTCCACGAGCGAATCGAGCGAGGGCAGGACGATGTCCGCGCCCATGAGCTCGGCCCGCACCGTGGCGTCCGTGAGCAGGGTGGCGTTGGTCAGCACGGCCACGGGCAGGCCGGGGTGGATTTTTTTCGCCCCTTCGATGATCATGCCCATGTCCAGGTTCAGGCAGGGCTCGCCGAGCCCTCCGAGCGTCACGACCTCGGGCGCGCGGTTCTCGCGGCTGTAGGCCGAAAGCTCGGCGAGCACCGTCTCGCCCCGGACCCAGCGCCGCCGCTCGCGCGTCAGCGTGCGGGTTTTGCCCACCTCGCAATAGAGGCAATCCATGGAGCAGATGGGCGCGCCAAGAAGATCGAGCCCGAGCGAGAGCCCGAGCCTGCTTGAGCGAACCGGACCGAAAATGCTGCGGTACGTGGTCATGGATTTCCGCCGGAACAATGCCTTGACAGAACGTGGCCGTCGGGTAACTCACCCGGATTCGGAGGACACATGATACGAGACGGCGAATTGGTACTGTGCATCAGCCCTAAGGGCAAGCGATATCTGCGGCGGCTGGACCCCAAACAACCCCTGCACACCCACGACGGCAGGCTCGAGGCCGAGGCCGTGCGCCAGGCGGGTTTCGGCGGCACGGCCCTGACGCACCTGGGCCGCCCCTATCTGGTGCTCAAGCCCACCCTGCACGACCTGTGCAAGAACCTCAAGCGTCAGACCCAGATCATCTACCCCAAGGACATCGGCTACATCCTGATGCGCCTTTCCGTGGGCCCCGGCGCGACCGTGGTCGAGGCGGGTTCGGGCTCGGGCTCCATGACCCTGGCCCTGGCTTGGTTCGTCGGTCCCACCGGCACAGTGCACACCTTCGAGCGGCGCGAGGAGTTCCGCAAGCTGTGCGGCCGCAACCTGGTCTGGGCCGGGCTCGACGACGGCCGGGTCAAGCAGTACGACCGCGACATCGCCGAAGGCTTCGACGTCACGGACGCGGACGCGCTCTTCCTGGACGTGCGCACGCCCTGGGAATACCTGGATCAGGCCGTCGCGGCGGTCAAGCCGGGCGCGCCCATGGCCTTTCTGGTGCCCACGGTGAACCAGATCAGCGATCTCTTGCGCGGGCTCGAAAAAGGGCCGTTCATGGACGTGGAGGTCTTGGAGATCCTCGTTCGGCGCTACAAGCCCGTGCCCGACAGGCTTCGGCCCGCCGACCGCATGGTGGCGCACACCTGCTTCCTGATTTTCTGCCGCGCGGCGGTGCCGCCCGCGAGCGGGGAAGAATGCGGTTGCGCCCTGCTCGGTGAAGATGGCGGCGCGGCTGCGGACGACATCGCCCCTGGCGTCGAAATCCCGTTGCACGACGAGAAGCCGCGCGGCCAGGCGCTCGACGACGAGCCCGCGCTCGAAGACGGGGCGCCCGCCCAAGCCCCGGACGACGCGCAGCAGGCCGAGGGGCCGCCCGAGCGCCGCCTGGGCGCGGACGCGGACGGAGAGTAGCCGCGTCGCATATGAGCCAGACAGTCGTCAATTCCAGGCAGGGGCTGCCGTTTCGCGCGGCCCTGCCCATGCTCTGCTTCCTGACCCTGGCCTTCTGGCTCGGATTTTTGGCCCGCATCCTCATGGGGCCGCTCATGGTGCCCATCACCCGCGATCTGGCCGCGTCCAACACTGAGGCGGGGGGCTTCGTGCTCCTGGTGGGGCTTGGGGCCACCGTGGGGCTGCTTTCGAGCGGCTTCATCTCGCGTTTTTTGACGCACCGCCTGACCATCTCCCTGGCGCTTCTGGGCATGGGCGTTGGCGCGCTCCTCTCCGGCACGGCCGACACACTTTTCGCGTTCCAGGCGTCGTTGTTCGCCATGGGCGCGGGTGCGGGTTTGTATCTGCCTTCGGCCATCTCGGTCATCACCTCGTTGACCCGTCGCGCCGACTGGGGCAAGGCGCTTTCGGTGCACGAGGCCGCCCCCAACGTGGCCTTCATCGTCGCGCCGCTGTTCGCGGAGTTCATGGTCGAGACGCACGACTGGCGCTCGGCCTTCACGGTGCTCGGCGCGGCGAGCCTCGTGGCGGGGGCGCTCTTCGCCCTGCGCGGCCCCGGCAAGGGCGAGCGGGGCGAGGCCCCAAGCCCCAGCCTGCTTGCGGACATCGTCAGACGACCGGTGTTTTGGATCATGTCGCTGCTCTTCGGCATCGCCGTGGGGGCTACACTTGGCCCCTACACCATGCTTCCGCTGTACTTGGTGGAAGAACGGGGCATGAGCCGCGAGGCGGCCAACATGCTGCTCGCCGTGTCGCGCGTCTCGGGCGTGTTCATGTCCTTTGTGGGCGGCATGTGCGCGGATCGCTTCGGTCCGCGCCGGACCATAGTGGTCTATCTGGCGCTC
This sequence comes from Alkalidesulfovibrio alkalitolerans DSM 16529, assembly GCF_000422245.1. Taxonomy (NCBI): domain Bacteria; kingdom Pseudomonadati; phylum Thermodesulfobacteriota; class Desulfovibrionia; order Desulfovibrionales; family Desulfovibrionaceae; genus Alkalidesulfovibrio; species Alkalidesulfovibrio alkalitolerans. The sequence continues at coordinate 255,932 of NZ_ATHI01000005.1, read as the reverse complement.
GCGGGGCTGTTCACCATGCTGCTGGGGTTGACCGAGGGAGTCTGGCTCACGGCGGCCGTGCTTTTGCAGCCGCTCGTCTCCACGACCTTCTTCCCGGCCGGGTTTTCAATGATCTCGCGCGGCATGCCGTTTCAGGCGCGCGGCGTGGCCGTGGGCTTCATCACGCCCATGGGCGCGCTCATCGGCTCGGGCGCGATACCGCTCGGCCTTGGCTGGTGCGGCGACCACATCGGCTTCGGCGCGGGCTTCGTGATGCAGGGCGCGCTCATGCTCGTCTGCCTGCTCGCGGCCTGGCGGCTGCCTCGCAGGGACGTCGAGGAGTAGGGCGCTCAAGCCGCGAATGGCGGCAAAAGGCCGCCTTGACACTGCTGGTCCGCGTGCCTACGTTGGCCGCGCACCGAAAATACCAAGGAGACATTCATGGCATATGACATTCGCATGGCCAAGCTCATCAACGGCGACACCGTGATGGGCAAGTGGGACGCCGAGGGCACCAAGCTGACCGACGTGGCCGTGATCCAGACCGTTCCCACGCAGCAGGGCGTGCAGATGATGCTCCTGCCCTTCGGCTATCCCTTCGAGAACGAGTTCGGAGGCGAGATCAAGGGCGAGCACATCATCTACGAATACAAGAAGTTCCCCGAGGAACTGAAGACCAAGTACCTGGAGGCCACCTCCAACCTGACCCTCTCCGCTCCCGGCGGACTCGGCGGCCTGAAGAATCTGGCCGGCGCGGGCGGCGGGCTCGGGCTGATCAAGAAGTAGGAACCTTGCCTACGAAGCGCACGGAAGAAGCGGGCCGAGGGCGTCCGCGCGGTTTCTTCCGGGCACCCGGCGCGGCCAGTTCGGACCCGCGCCGGGTTCGCGCGTCTTCGCGGCCACGCATATGAAGCACCTCCTCCCCCTCCTGCCGCGCCCAAGCCGCTATGCCGGAAACGAGTGGGGCGCGGTGCGCCGCGACCCTGCGACCGTCTCCGCGCACATCGCCCTGGCCTTTCCCGACCTCTACGAGGTGGGCATGTCCTACCTCGGCCAGCGCATCCTCTACTCCCTGGTCAACGCCGAGCCGACGTGGCTTGCCGAGCGCGTCTTCGCGCCCTGCCCCGAAACGGCCAGGATACTGGCCGCGAACGACGCGCCGCTGTGCACGCTGGAGAGCGACACGCCCCTTGCGCGGCTTAACGCCGTGGCCTTCCACCTGACGCACGAGATGGCCGCGCCCTCCATCCTCTGGATGCTCGACCTTGCGCGCATTCCCCGCCGCACGGCCGAGCGCGGCGAGGAGCACCCGCTCGTGCTCGTGGGCGGCGGCTGTACCGGCGCGGCGGAGTATCTGGCCCCCTTTGCCGACGCCATGGTGCTCGGCGACGGCGAGGCCGTGCTGCCCGAGATCATGCGCCGCCTGGAGCGCTTTCGCGCCGAGTCCGCGCCGCGCGCGCAAAAGCTTCGCGCCCTGGCCGAGATTTCCGGGGTCTACGTGCCCTCGCTCTACGCGGACGACGGATCGGGCCGCATGCGGCCGCTGCCCGGCTCGGGCGCGCCCGAGGTCGTGCGCCGCGCCGTGCTGGCCGATCTCGATGCCGCGCCCTGCCCTGACAGGCTGGTGCTGCCCTGGAGTCAGGCCGTGCACGACCGCCTGGCCCTGGAGATCGCGCGCGGCTGCACGCGCGGCTGCCGCTTCTGCCACGCGGGCATGGCCTATCGCCCCGCGCGCGAGCGCACTCCGGCCAACCTTTTGTCCTGCCTCGAAAAGTCCCTGGACGATGCGGGCTACGAGGAGGTCTCGTTCCTGTCGCTCTCCACGGGCGACTACTCGGCCCTGGAAGGGCTTTTCGCGGGCAGCTTCGACGCCTGCGCGGCCGAGCAGGTGGCCTTTTCCCTGCCTTCCTTGCGCGTGGGCTCGCTCTCGCCCGCGATCATGGACCGCATGGCCCGCATCCGGCGCACGGGCATCACCATCGCGCCCGAGGCAGGCAGCCAGCGCCTGCGCGACGTCATCAACAAGGGCGTGGACGAGGAGGGGCTCCTGGCCCACGTCTCGGCCCTGTTCGCACGCGGCTGGAGCCAGGTGAAGCTCTATTTCATGTGCGGGTTGCCCACCGAGACCAAGGATGACCTGCAGGCCATCTTCGAGCTTTGCCGCAAGGTGGCGAACGCCGCGCCGCGCGGCGCCAAGCGCCTCCAGGTCACGGCGGCTGTGGCCCCGTTCGTGCCCAAGCCGCACACGCCGTTCCAGTGGGAACGCCAGATATCCCTCGACGAGTGCCGGGAGCGCATCGATTTCCTGCGCGACCTTTTCAGGACCGACAAGCGCCTCAAGCTCAAGTGGCACGACCCGCGCACGAGCTTCGTGGAAGGGCTGATCTCGCGCTCAGGGCGCGAGGCCGCGCCGTTGGTGGAGGCCCTGGTGGAGCGCGGACAGGTGCTGCCCGCCTGGGACGAGTATTTCGACTTCGAGGCCTTCATGGCCGCCGTGGGCGAGGCCGGGATCGACCCCGAGGTCTCGTTGCGCGCCCGCGACCCGGAGGAACCGCTGCCCTGGGACCACCTGGACGTGGGCGTGTCCAGGCGCTTTTTGCTGGCCGAACGGGGCCGGGCGCTTTCGGGCAAGATCACCGAGGACTGCCGTTACGGCGCCTGCCGCATGTGCGGCGCGTGCGACGTGGAGGCGGGCGGCTTCGCGCCCGAGGGCGTGAGGCCGCGCACTGTCCTGGCCAGGCGCGACCAGGCCGCGCCCGAGGCGGCTGCCGCCGCTTCGCCTGAAGCTTCCCCCGACGCTTCACCCGGCGCTCCGGCCGAGTCAGTGGCTGGCGACCGGCCCCAGACGTCTCGCGGCCCGCAGCGACCGCCCGAGATCCGCGAGGACCTGACGCGGCGCGAGGGACATTTCCGGGTCTGGTTCGCCAAGACCGGCCCGGCAGCCTGGCTCTCGACCCTGGAGTTGCAGCGCACCCTGGAGCGGGCCTTGCGCCGCGCCGCGATCAAGCCTTCGTTCTCCAAGGGATTTCATCCCATGCCGCAGATATCCTTCGGCCGCGCCCTGCCCGTGGGCGTGGAGAGTGTCGCCGAGTGGTTCGACGTCTTCACCCGCGAACCGTACGCTCTCGACGAGGTGGCCGGGCGGCTTGCGCCGCAAATGCCCGAAGGGCTTACGCTTTCGCGCGTTCAGGAACTCTCCATGGGCCGCCGCCAGCCCCAGGCTGTGGCCGAGGATTTCGTACTCACGCTTGGCGGCGACGAGGAGCGCGCGGCCAAGGTCCGCCAAGCGCTCGAAGCCTTCGCGGCCTCGGCCTCGTTTCCCTTCACTCGCGAGACGCGACACGGTGTGCGCGAACTGGACGCCAGGGCCTTCGTGGCCGCCGTGGAATTCGCCTCGCCGCGCGAGGCGCGCCTGCGCTTCGACTGGCGGCAGGGCTACGTGAGCCCGCTGGCCATCGTGCGCGCCGTGTTGCCCGCGCTTTCGCCGCTCGAATTCCATCTGACCAAGACCGCGCAGCATTTCGAAGAGTCCGCCCCATGATCCCTTCGCCTTGCGCCGGGACGCGCCTCCTGCTACACGGGGTAATGGAGAATCCCCGCACAGCCAAAGGAGACGACCATGAGTGTGACGCCCGAAGCATTGCTGGCAAAGGTCAAGGAAATGTACCCCGAGATCGCGAAATACAAACTCAAGGCCGACATGCGCTACGACGAGGCCAAAAAGACCTGGGTACTGGAGCTGGTGAAGAACGGGCATGTGCTGGTGACCCACATCGAGGCCGAGGACGCGGAAAAATGTCTGGGCGGCGTCGAGTGCGTCTATCTCACCCATCAAGTGGGGCAGTTCATCCGGGTCTATTGCGAGGGCGGAGACTCCTGCAAGGTGTAAGCCTTTTCGCACCGGTGTCTTTCTTCGCGCGAGCTTGTTGGAGAACCCCTTTTTCGGCAGTCTGAAAAAGGGGTTCGTTCCGCTTTTTTCGTTGGCCGCGCGGATTGCGCGGCCCGTTTCGGAGGATTCGCATGCGCCTGATCGTCTGGACGCTTTTGGCTTCTTTGTTCCTTTTTGGAGGCTGTGACTATATGGGAACCATTGAAAGGATGGATCGCGAGCAACGCGCTGCGGAACGCTCGGCCGAGCGCACGCCCGCGCCGACTCCTCCGGCGGACGGCTTCGTCCGCGATGGAGCCGACGAAGCCGCCTCCGTTGCGGGTGACGCGATTGCCGACGGCGACGCGGCGCAGCCGCGCATCACCATACTGGAGAACGGCATGACCGTGCTCACCCAGGCCGACGGTCGCTTCCCCCTGGCCTCGATCCGACTTTACGTGCGCGCCGGGTCCGGCTGGGAGGAGGAGCGCGAGGCGGGCATCTCGCATTTCCTCGAACACATGGCCTTCAAGGGCACCGACCGGCGCGCGCCGGGCCAGGTGGCGGGCGAGATCGAGGGCGCGGGCGGCAGCATGAACGCGGGCACGAGCTTCGACTACACCGTCTACTACGTGGACGTGCCCAAGGATGCCTGGCGGCTCGGGATCGACATCCTGCACGACATGACCGTCAACCCGTCCCTGGACCCGGACGAATTCGAGAGCGAGCGTCAGGTCGTCGTCTCGGAGATCGAGATGGGCGAGGACACGCCCGGCCGCCGTCAGTTCAAGGCGCTGCAGGAGATGGTCTGGCCCGAAACGTCCTACGGCCGCCCGATCATCGGCTTTCGCGAAACCCTGGCCGAGATGACTCCCGAGGACATGCGCGCCTATCTGCGCCGCCTCTACCAGCCGCGCTCCATGCTGCTCGTGGCCGTGGGCGACATCGACCACGCCGAGGTGCTGCAAAAGACCCGCACCTTGTTCGGCCCCCTGCGCAACCAGGGGCCCTTGACCCGTCCCGTGGAGCTTCCCCTGCCGCTCTTTTCCGGGCCCGTGGTCCGCGTGGAGCACGGCAACTGGAACAAGGCCTACCTGAGCCTGGCCTTTCCCGTGTCCGGCCTGAAACGGCAGGAGGCCGTCGGACTCGAACTTCTGGCGCAGCTTCTGGGCGGAGGCCAGAGCGCGCGTCTGCCCAGGAAGTTCAGGTACGAGCAGCAAATGGTGGACCAGGTTTCCGCCTTCTCCATGACCCTTGAGCGGGGCGGCATGTTCGTCATCCAGGCCGTGTGCGACGCGGACAAGGCCGAGACCTTCGTGCGCGCCCTGGCCGAGGAGATGGCCGGTCTCTCGCCCCACGATTTCGGGCCGGACGAGATGGCGCGGGCCAAACTGCAACTGGAAGACGCGCTCTACCGCTCCAAGGAGACGCTCTCCGGGCTGGCGGGCAAGCTTGGCTACTTCACCTTTTTCGAGGACGGCCAAGTCTCCGAGGACAACTATCTCTTCTCCCTGCGCACGGCCGACGCGGAAACGCTCGGCGGGGTCATGGACGAATACCTGCGTTCCGACAGGCTGGCCTCCGTGCTGCTGCTGCCGGAGGGAACCGAGTTGTCCGGCGACGCGCTCGCGGAAGGAGTACGCGAAATCTGGGCGTCTCCGGCCGAGACTGCCGCCCGTCACGAGACGGGCGCGCGCGGCGAGGTGGAGGTCGTGGAACTCGACGGCGGCGTGAGTGTGGTGCTCATGCCCGACGCCACGCTGCCCTATGCGGCCATGGACATCGTCTGGCCCGGCGGCGGCGTCCTCGAACCGCAGGGAGCCGAAGGGCTCGCCGCTTTCACCTCAAATTATCTGGGCAAGGGCGCGGGCGGCCGCACCACCACGCAGCTTCAGGACTATCTGGCCGACCGCGCGGCCTCGGTCGGGGCCTCGGCCAGACGCGACGCCTTCTCGGTTTCGGCGCGCTACCCGGCCCGCTTTGCGGCCGAGGTGCTGCCCATAGTGCGCGACATGATCCTCGATCCCGCCTTCAGCGGCGACGAACTGGGCCGCGTGCGCCAGGAACAGCTCGCAGCCATCAAGCAGCGCGAGGACCAGCCGCTCGGCCTTGCCTTCAGGCGCATCTTCCCCTTCCTTTTCGAGGGGCCGGGGTACGGCACCCACCATCTGGGCATCCCGGAAAGCGTGAGCGCATTTCAGCCCGACGACGCCAAGGCCTTCTTCGAGCGCCAGCGTTCGGCTCCCTTCGTGCTCTCGGCCTGCGGTGTGTTCGAGCGCGAGGCGGTCCTGGAATTGGCCCGCGATCTGGCGGCGCGCACCGGTCCGCGCCGGTCCGTCGAGATCGCGCCGCCCGTCTGGAAGGACGAGCGGCAGGCCACGGCGCATCTGCCGGGGCGCAACCAGACGCACCTGGTCAAGATATTCCCCGCGCCCGGCCTGAACAGCCCTGACGCGCCCGCGCTGGCGCTGCTCAAGGAGGCCCTGGCCGGGCAAAGCGGCATCCTCTTCCGCGAGCTTCGCGACCGCCAGGGCCTTGGCTACTCGGTCACGGCGATGCTCTGGCAGACGCCGGACTCCGGGTTCCTGGCCTTTTACATCGGCACGGACCCGGACAAGGCCGAACAGGCGTTGGCGGGCTTCGAGGAGACAGTGGAGAGCCTTTCGCGCGAGCCGCTGCCCGTTGCCGAGGTAGAGCGCGCGCAGAACTTGATGCGCGGCGACTATTGGCGCGACCGCCAGACCCTGGGCAGCCGCTCGGGCGAGGCCGCCGGGCTCAAGGCGCGGGGGCTGCCGCTCGACTTCAACGAGACGCTGCTCGACAAGGCGGGCAAGGCCACCCCCGAGGATGTCGCGGCCGTGGCCTCGCGCATCCTGCGTCTCGACAAGGCCTATCTCTTCACCGTCACCCCTTAGGGGCGAGGCGTGAAAAATCCGCTCTGGCGGCGTTGCTTCAAGCCGGGCAAACCCTCGCGTATGTGGAATACGCGTCGGTCTTGCCCGGCTCTCGCGCCTTGCTTTCGCGTTTTTTGACGCCTCGCCTGGCGGGTCGCTGAAAAATCCGCGCTGGCGGCTGCGGGGCTCTGTCCAGCGCCCCCGCGTGGGAAGATATTTTTCGGCACAACATGTGACCGATCGGTCACATGTTGGCGCGGGGCGGGTCAGGCCTTGAGGATCTGGCGGGCGATGTCGATGTCGTAGAAGCTCAGGGGATTGAAGGGCTTGTCCTTGCCGTCGTACATGGCGATGGCTTTTTGCAGCGCGCCCCAGGGCACCCAGCCGTGATCCTCCCAGAGTTTGGGGTCGTCCTGGTTCCAGAGGCGGAACCAGACGGTTCCCTCCTCCTCCTTGACGTACATGCGCACCCGTTTCTTGGCCGGGTTGGGGTAGTAGTAGCGTCCGCGTTCGTCCTTCATGTGGGTGCTCCAGAATGATTTCTGTCCGCGTCTTGCCCGCTGGCAAGGGGGCGTGTCAAGGCGGGGTCGGCGGTCAGGCCGTTCCCGAGGGCATGCCGCCGGGCAGGACGTAGCGTCCTTGATTCCAGTCGGCTTCGGGCTCCCCGAGGACGAGGGGCAGGTACACGGGCGGCATGCCAGATCTGGCCATCAGGTTCGAGACCGCCTCCCTGGCGTAAGGGAGCAGGATATGCTTGGCGTAGGTGTCCAGGAACGTGCGCATCTCTTCTTTTTCCGGCGCGCGCAGGAAGGCGAAGTAGCCGCTCACGGCGACGTCGAGGGAGAAGGGGAATCCCTCGCCCACGGTGTGCACACGCATGGTGACCCTGACCTGCCGCCCGTCACCCTCGCGGGGCGCGGCCTTCAGGTCGATGGAGAAGCCGCCCCGGTGGACTTCCTGGGGAGGGGATTCGTCGTCGAGCCGAAAATTGATCTCGCGCAGCTTGATCGCCTGCAATTCGAACTGATTCTTCATGGACGGGTTCACCTCCTCGGGGCGGGAGAGACTGTAGTCCGGTTGCGTCGAAGCATCAATGCGCGTGTGCCGGGCGGAGCGATTTTGCGGGCGGCGCGCGGGGGACGGCGTCCGGTACGCAGGGTGCGGCTCCGGGCGGGAGCCCCGGCGCGGGAAAAAAGGACAGCGCCGATGTCGCACCGGCGCTGAGATTGTTGACAAACCCCTTTTCCCAGGCTGTTCAAAAAGGCCCAGATGCAAGGCGCAAGAAAAGCTCAAGGCCGACGCGTATTTGCAATACACGAGGATTTGAGCTTTTCGCGGCAACGCAGCAGATGGGACTTTTTCAACAGCCTGAGCGCCGATGTCGCACCGGCGCTGTCCGCGGGTTCCAGGGAAACGTCCGCTCGCGCGGGGATCAGAACAGGTAGCTCAGGGAGACGGAGAACATGTTGGAGTGGTGGTCGACTCCGCCGCCCTTGTGTTCGTACGACCGGTCGCCGGCGGTGCGGTCGTTGATGCGCACGTCGCCCTTCGTGGTCAGGAATTTCTGGTAATCGTAGGCGAGGGCCAGGGAGAATCTGTCCGTGAAGGCGTACCCGGCTTTGACCCCCAGGCCGTAATAGCGCATGTGGGTAAATTTGCCCTTGAAGATTGTGCTGCGCAGGATATGGTTGTCGCGATCCTCGGCCCAGGCGTAGATCGTGCCCCTGGCGTAGGCGTCCAGGGTGAAACCCTCGTAATTCGCCGAGGCGCTCAGGCCGATGTAGGGCACATAGTACCACTGCTCGTAGTCGATGACCTTGCCGTTGAAGGTCACAGGCGTGTCGTGCCAGCCGTTGACGGAATAGATGCCGCTGCCGTCGCGGGCGGTCCATTTCCAGTTGTCGAACTTGAAACCGACCATGGGCACGACGCTGAAATGGTCGTTCAGGTGCAGGGGGGTCTGGACGTTGGTGTCGAGCATGAAGCCGCGTTCGAGCTTGGCGGTGTGGATCGAACGGTCGGTCCACATCAGCTCGTTTTCCTGCGTCCAGTCGTAATCGGTCATCCTGCCCGCGTGATCGTTGACCGCCATCCAGCCGCCGACGTTGACGACAAGCCAGTCGGTCGCGCCGACCGAGACGTTCGCTCCGACCATGTAGATATCGCGAAGCTGCCATTCGAGTTGACTGAGCTTGTGGCTGCCCTCGTAAACGTACTCCCGCGACTCGCCCGTGAGGTATCCCCCGGAAATTTCCAGGGCGACGGGCACGAGGCTGTCGGAGAGCCTGAAGTTCTCGGTGAAGCCTCCGGCGCGCATGGCCTCGGCCCGGACGGGAAGAACCACGCAGACCGCAATGGCGAGGCACCACATCACAATCGTCTTGGACAGCCGCATTCGTTCATCTCCTCACAGGAAAGGCCGTGGCTTTGGCGCTGGCCGCCGCGTCGGCGGGGTTGCGAAAATCCGCGACGTGCGGAAGAAAATCATCAAAAATAATTCGGTCTATATGCGCACGCGCCAAAAATCGCAAGGAGGAATATCGCGTGGTCCGGGCGCTTTCCGAAAGGCGCGCATGACGCAGGGCTTTGCCTGGCTCGATTCCAGGGGTAAAAAGGCGAACGGGCTGCGCGGCAGCAGCCTTTCGAAGGAGGGTGAAATGAGCGGGACGGGAGGCGAATGGTCGGGCAAGGGGGTGGTAGTCACAGGTGGAGCGCAGGGAATCGGGCACGCCGTGACCCGGGCGTTCTGCCAGGCTGGAGCCTTTGTTGCCCTGTGGGACGCCGACGAGACGGCTCTTGCCTGGGCCGGGGAGGAGCTTTCGGTTGTCGGCCGCGTCTTGCCCGTGCGCTGCGACGTATCGAGCGAGGAAGAGATTTCGCGCGCCGCGTGTAAGACGCTCGACGCTTTCGGTAACGTGGCCGCGCTCGTCTGCAATGCGGGTATCATGCAGCGTTCGCCCATCGGCGAGACGAGCCTCACGCAATGGAATCGGGTCATCGGCGTGAATCTGACCGGCGCGTGGCTGTGCGTGCGCGCTCTTGTCGAGCCCTTGCGCGCCGCGAGCGGGGCGGTCGTGACCATCGCTTCAACCAGGGCTTTTCAGTCCGAGCCCGACACCGAGGCTTACGCCGCCTCCAAGGGAGGCCTCACGGCGCTCACGCACTCGCTGGCCGTGAGTCTTGGACCCGAGGTGCGCGTCAATTGCATCGCGCCGGGCTGGGTCGACGTCAGCCGCCTAGGGAAGCCGGGCGGCCGCGTCCCGGAAACGCTACGGCCCGAGGACCACGCGCAGCATCCCGCAGGCCGCGTGGGCAGGCCCGAGGACGTGGCGGAGCTGGCGCTGTTCCTATGCTCGGGCAAGGCGGGATTTATGACCGGTGAAACGGTCGTCCTGGACGGGGGCATGACCCGCCGCATGCTCTATCTGGAGTGAAACTCAGCCTGCGGCCACACGGTTCATGCCTTTTTCCCTGGCCGTGCGCACGGCGGCGTTGAGGCGGGCGAGAAAAGCCTCCATGTCTTCGTCGGCGCGGCATTCGGCCACGCCGAGACTGATGGTCAGACGCGTCTTGTGGGGGAAGACGTGTCCGGCTACGAGGCGTCGGAGCTTTTCGGCCAGCACGGCCGCCTGCTTGAGGCCAACGTGAGGGGCGAGGATCACGAATTTCTCGCCGCTGAAGCGGTACAGGGCGTCCGCCTTGGTAAGCTTGCCCTGAAGAAGCTCCGCCAAACTCTTCAGCACCTCGTTGCCGCCAAGCTGCCCCAAGGCGGAGTTGACCTCCTTGAAATGGTCCACATCCAGGCAGACGGCCGAAAGCTTTGTGCCGTAGCTCTGCACGTAAACTATCTCACGGCTGAGCGCCTCCTCCAGGCGCAGTCTGTTGAACAGGCCGGTCAGATCGTCGTGTCCCACGCAGGCGTCGAGCCGCTCGCGGGCCTGATTCAGGGCGGCGAGGGTCTTCTCGGCCTGCAGTGAGAGGGGACGCACGATCACGAAGAATTGATAGAGCAGGATGGCGGCCACAGCGAGAAAGAAGGCGTATTGCAGTTGCAACAGCCGACGCTGCTCCTCCTTGTTGGCGTCCACGGCCACAAGGGCCAAACGGCCGAAGCCTTCGGCCAGTTCGTCCACGGCCTTGTCCACCAACGCATCTATGCGCGGCGAGGGGCGGCCCCAGGCGTCGTCCGAGGCGGCGATCGCGCGGACGGCGTCGGCGAAGCGCCGGGTACGCTCGTCGAGCGCGAAGGGGTTTTCCGCGAGGAGTTTTCGGGCCCGGTCCAGGTCAGGCAGCGAAAGACTGTCGGGATGTCCCGACGTGAGGGCGTCCTGGGCCTCCAGCAGGCGGCGCGTTTCCACGAGCGTCTGGGAACGGGAGGGATCGTCTGCGCGCTGTACGAGAGCGGCGAGCATGAGCACCCGCTGTTGCTGCTCCATGGCCATGGATTGCGTGCGTTCGGCCCGGGATGCGTGGAGCATGGATTTGTAGCAGGTGGCGAAGCCCAAGAGCACGGCCACGAAGAGCAGGGCGGCCGTGGCTGCGTAGTGAAGCCTCTGGGCGGTCATGGCGGGTCATTTCTCCTTTTCGAGATTTTCTAGCGCGTCGGGGACGCGCGGGCAACCTCGGAGTGCTTTGGTGTCAGGGCCTGACGGACCTCGTCCGTGAAAAGGACGATCTCGGCTTTACGGGTAGAGGCCGGAAAGCGTATAGGGTGAGGCGGCCGCCGAGGTGGCCGGATCGAGGAGGATGCAATGACCGACTTTTCGTTGACCGAGCGCGAAAGCGCGCTTCTCGGGCAGGAGTTCCTGACCTGGCTGTGGTACGCCAGCGAGGCCCGCGGCGGGCTGTTCAAGACCGCGGACGGCGCGCATTTCACCTGCTTCATGGAGCAGCGCGTGGCCGTGCAGGGCGGAGAGGGCGACTCCAGGGAGACCGCCGTGGTCACGGGCGCTCACGCGCGTCTTTCCGAGGCCAAGGCTGGAATTAGGCGCGGCAAGAAGGTCAACAAGGCGCTGCTCAAATTTGACCAGGACGGCGAGAGTTGGACCGTGCAGATCAAGGCCGAGGACTTTGCGCTCGGCTCGCTCAAGCCGCCCAAAACCGAGAAGGCGGGCGAGGACGAGGACCCCGACGGCGCGTTTCTGGAGAAGATGTACCTCCACGAGAAGTGCCTCGCCTTTTTCGACGCCATTTATCGGGAGTTCCTGGGCGTCCGGCTCTCCGCGACGCGCTGGCCCGAGGAACTTAAGGCATTTGGCGTGTGGCTGGCCAAGGAAGACGAATAGTGCCAGGGCGCGAAGGAAGCACCGTGCGCCGTGCGCGTATGATGGCCGCCCTGGGCGGGGTGCTCGTGCTCGTGGGCGTCTACTTGTGGCTGACGGCCTCCTGGTGGCTCGGAGCATTCCACGTTTTCCTGGGCGTTAACCGGCTGGCGCGGCCCTGGTACTCGGCCAACACGGTGCGCAGGCTGCGCTATGCCGAGTGGGGCGCAGCCTTGATGGTCACGGCGGCGGTGGTGGCCTTCCACGTTTAGTGGGCGTGGTCCTGCGCGCCTGACCACGGCGGTTTTTCCATTCCTAATCCGCCGTTCCCCAGGATGGCGCGACCACCTCGCGGAACGGAGTCGCAACGGGCGAAAGGTGACGATCGGCATGGCGTCGAGCGAAAAACGAGGTTTTTTTGTCTGGTGGGGAGTGGCCGTCCTGTCCTTCGTCCTGTTTTCGACCAACGCCTATCATCGGGTCGTCCCATTCGATCTCAGGGCCGAATTCTCGCCTCCTCCGATTCCTTATCGCGACGCCCTGCGAAGGCTCGATGCCTTGCAGCCTCTTCTCTCCGCACAGGAATTCGCAATTCAGGCTACGCAAATCTACCATTCGGCCATCAGGTACGATTGGCCAGACGGTCTTTCACGGATCGATTTCCGCGACAACTGGATACTTTTTCTGGCGAGCGGTCTTGATCCGCTTCTCGCGGCCTTGAAACTGCAGCGGCAGGAAACGAGAATTTTCACGAATTTCGAGTCCTTCAAATACCAGCGCGCTCTGGGACGAGGCTTTGGAATCTGCTCGCAAAACGCTTTGGGGCTGGCGGATCTTCTTCACAGGCGATATGGGGTGCAGACGCGGGTTGTCGGCCTTGATGGTCACGTCGTGCTACAGATCGAACTGGACGACGGCGGGTCCATGATCAGCGATCCCTCCCTGGGTTTGACGCTTCCCTTCGGGATCGACGATGCGCCAGGAGAAATCGGATATGTCCGGCGCGTCTATGGAGAGGCGGGGCACGCCGGGCTTGGAGAGCGCTACGACGAACAGGGCAACCTGCTCGGTCCCGAAGTCGGCGCGGGGCCGTATGCCCCCCCGTTCTACCGGCAGAAGGCCGTTCAGTGGTTCGAGCGGACCGCAGACGTGGCGTCTTGGCTGCTGTCGTTTTGCACGTTCCTGTTTGCGGTCGGGAAAATCAGGCGATCGCGCGCGCGACGATGAGCCGCCTCCTGTTCTTGGGGATGCACTTTCCTCGCGGCGTGATCCTGTTCGCGCAGGCTACGACCGCCCGGCAGTCCTGACGAGCACGGCCAGGGTCACGTCGTCCTCCTGGGGCTGGTCCCCCCTGAAGGCCGCGAGGTCGTCGAGCACGGCCGCGACGACCTCCTCGGCGGAGGCGTGGCCGTTTCGCGCGAGAACCGCACGCAGCCGCTCCTTCCCGTACATCTCTCCGCCGGGTCCTCTGGTCTCCCATATCCCATCCGTGCCGATACATAACACTTGTCCCGATTCGAGTCGGCGCGTTCCAGGGGTGTAGGACGCCTCTGCGTCGAGCCCGATGGCTGGGCCGCCTCCGTTGAGTTCCTCGAACCGGCCGTTGGCCGGATCGTAGAGCAGGGCGGGGTCATGACCTGCCCTGATCCAGGTCGCCACGCCCGATTCCGTGTCCAGTTCGAGGTAGAAAAGCGTCAGGAAATGGCCGGTGGCTGCCGTGTCGCGCGCCACCAGACGATTCACGGCAGAGACCGCCTCCCCGGCTTTGCCGGGATAGGTGAGGTGCGCGCGAAGCGCCGCGCGGGCCGAGGCCATGAGCAGCGCTGCGGGCACGCCGTGGCCGGAGACGTCGCCCACTGCCACGCCGATCACCGGCAGGGCCTCGGGGAAGCGCACGAAGTCGTAGAAATCTCCGCCTGTCTCGTCGCAGTAGATGGCCGTGCCCGCAAGGTCCAGGCCGGGCAGCTTGGGCGGTGCGCCAGGCAGGAGATTATGTTGGATTTCCTGGGCAAGATCCACGGCCTTCTTCAATTTCAGGCGTTCTTCAAGTGCCGGGATGGTCTGGTCGATGGTCCGGCCGAGTTCGGCAATCTCGTCGCGGCCCCTGATAGCGGCCCGGACACTGAAGTCTCCGGCGGCCAGACGGCGCGCCGCCATGCTCAGGATGGCGATGTTGCGGGTGAAAGAACGCGAGAGGACGTAGGACGTGAGCACCACCAGAGCAAAGAGCACGGTCAGGCCTATGCCGGTTAGCCGGACCTGACGTTCGATGCGTCGCTCCACGTCGTCGCGTGCGGTGTCTGCCTGCCGGGTGAGGTCGGTTTTGGGCACGATCAGCAAAAGCGAGATGTTGCGTTCCCGGTTGATGGGCGAGAAGGCCCAGAAGCTTTCCCGGCCTTCGTGGCGCATGGTCAGGACGCTCGACGAACCGCTTGCCAGGGCGCGCGAGAAATAGAGGAATTCGTCGCTGTCCTCGGGCCTCAGCCGCTCAGGCGCGGCGGCCGTGGTCCACTGCGGACGGCGCATTCCCATACGCATGCCTGGACCATGGCCGGGTTGCTCGCCGACGCCTGCCACTTCTTGTTGGTTGGTGCGCTCGCGAGCGACGACGCGAACGCTGAAGGGATCGTCGTCGGGTTGTACGAGCATCGAGACCACGTCGTCCGAGAGGGAGCGCACGTGCTGGTTTTCGTGCAGCACGGCGTGAACGGGGAGGACCAGCGAGGCGACGCCCGCGGGTTTGCCTGTGGTCGGGTCGCGATAGGCCAGGGAGACGAAAAAGACCAGGCGGCCGGTGACGGGGTCGGGCGCGGGCAGGCTCCAGACGGGAACTCCTTGGGCGCAGGCCTCGGCCGAGAGGATGAAGGGGCCGAAGCGTGGCTGCTCGCCGGGCAGGGTCGCGAAGGGGTAGGCCAGCGTCGGTCCGTCAACCGGAGTTATGAGTTGCCACAGGAACAGGCCGGGGTATGCCGCGGCCAGCGATGTGAAGAGCGGTGGCAGGCGGTTCAGGGGCAGGGATGCCGATTCCCCGCCGGGCAGCACGGACCGTCCTGGGAAAACGCCTGGGGCGCTGAAGTCCGGCGTTAATTCGGCGCATTCGTCGGGCCAGGCCTCGCAAAAAAGTTCCTCGGCCTGTGCGGCCTGTAGCGAATCGGGGGGGGCCATGGACCAGGCGTCGGGAGCGCCTTCCCTGGGCAGGGGACAGATGAGCGGCGTCAGCACCTTGTCGGGTGAGCCCAGGAGTTCCTCGATTTCGGCGACGCGCACACGCAGGATCGTTTCCACGAGCTGGCGCTCGCGCTTGAGGACGCGTGCGTGGTCCTCCACGAGGCGGCGCAATTCATTCTCGGCGTTGTCGAGGAGCGTGAGCGAGATCGTGCGGGAGAGGTCGTGTCCGAGCTCGGTCATGGCTTCCTGGCCGGTATAGCGCATCGCGGCCATGGGCACGAGGGTCACTCCCAGGAGCACGATGAAAAGTTTGGTCTTGATGCGCATGTTCTTCCGTTACCCGCTTTCGGGCGCACAATGCAACATGTCGTGAACGTCATTCACTCGTTGCGCAGATAGGCGGCGGGCTTTTGCCCCAGAATCCTGCGCACACCCAAAAGCCCCAGGAAAAGGGTCAGGGTCACGCTGAAAAAGACAGTCAAGGCGACGCTTCTCGGCAGGAAGGTCCATTCCAGATTCAGGACCTCGGTGACCACGGCAAAGCCCAGCGCCGTGCCCAGGACCGCGGCCGTCAGCCCGGCCGCAAGGCCGAGCAGGGCGTATTCCAGGGCCAAGGCGGTCAGGATGTCCGCCCTCGTCGCGCCCACGACCTTCAGCACCACGGCCTCGTAGATGCGACGGTCGGCCGAGGCGCGCAGGCTGGCCGCGAGCACCAAGAGGCCCGTCACCACGGCCACGGCGGCCACAAGGTTTCCGGCCAGCCCGATGCCCTGCATCAGGTCGCCGACGCGGGCCAGGACCTCCTTCACGCGGATGCCCGAGACGTTGGGAAATTCGCGGCCCAGGACGTTCAGTACCCTCGCCTCTGTAGCGTCGTCGCCGTTCATGTAGACCGTGGCGATGTGGCTCTGCGGAGCTTCTTCGAGCACGCCGGGCGGATAGATGAGGGCGAAATTCATGGCCAGGCTGGCCCACTCCACGCGCCGGAAGTTGGCGATGCGAGCCGTGATTTCCTGCCCGAGCAGGTTCACGGTCAGGGTGTCGCCCACGCTCAGGCCCAGGGCTTGGCCGATATCCTGGGTCATGGAGACCAGGGGCTCGCCCGCGTAGTTCTCCGGCCACCACGCCCCGGCCGTGAGGGGATTGTGCTCGGGCTGGCGGGCCATGTAGGTCACGCCCCGGTCGTTGCTCACGGTCCAGCGGAATTCCCTGGGGATAGTTTCAGGGTCCACTGGCTGGCCCTTGAGGCGCACGATGCGTGCCCTAAGCATGGGTTGGCGCGTGACCTTGACGACGCCTGGAAGGGAGGCGGCCAGGGTGTCGAATTCGTGCGCCTGGTCGGGCTGGATGTCGATGAAGAAATAGCTCGGCGCCTGCTCCGGGATGGTCGAGGCGATGCGCTCGCCGAAGTTGCCGCTCATGAGGTTCACGGCCACGAGCACGGTCAGACCCAGGCCCAGGGCGAAGATCACCGATTCCGTGGCGTTTCCCGGCCGGTGCAGGGCAGTGGCCGCGAGGCGCAGGCGCGGGGCGTTTCGAGGCCGGATGCGCGCGGCCAGGCGGCGCACGCAAAGGGCCGTGACGGCGAAGACCCCGAAGGCGGCCAGGGCCGAGGCAGCGAAAAACAGCGCCAGCTTTGTGTCTTCGGTCACGGCCACGGCGTAGCCCGCGAGCGCGAGGCCGCCCAGCGCGGCGACGAGCCTGTGCCGTCTGGTCAGCCGCTCGGGCTCCAAGTAGCCCCTGAAGAGCCCGGCCGCGCGGATGCTGCCTGCAAGGAGCAGCGGGCGCAGGCTGAAGGCCAGAGCCGTGAACAGGCCGAAACCCGAGGCTTTGAGGAGCGGCGAGGCGTAGATGCCAGTGGCCAGGGGCACGGGCAGAAGCCGCTCCAGGACTCCGGAAAGCGTGAAGGGCAGACCCGCGCCCAGGGCGATGCCCGCGAGCGTGCCCACCAGGGCCAGGGTCATGACTTGCAGGAGATAGGCCGAAAGGATGAGCCCAGGCGTCGCGCCCACACACTTCATGATCGCGATGGAACGGCGCTTGTCCGCGAGGAAGGCGGACACGGCGTTGCCCATGCCCAAGCCGCCCACGAGGATGGCCGCAAGGCCGACGAACGTCAGGTAGAGGTGCAGGTTGTCGATGGCCCGCTGTACGCGCGGCCCGGCCGAGGTGTAGTCCCTCACCCGGAAGGGCGCGTCGGGAAAGCGGGTCTCCAGTTCGCGGGCGAAGGCGCGGGCGTCGCGGGGCGGGAAAAGGCGCACCCGGTATTCGCGGGTGATGAGCGAACCGGGCAGCACGAGGCCGGTCGCGTCCAGGGCCTCGGCCGTGATCATCAAGCGGGGTCCAAGGGTGAACACGGACACGGCCCGGTCCGGCTCGCGCGCGATGACCGCCCTGATCTCGAAGACGGCCTCGCCGACCTCCACTTCGTCGCCCACGGAAAGTCCCAGGCGGGCGAGCAGGCCTTCCTCGGCGACGGCGCCGTAAAGGCCGTTTTGCATGGCCAGGGCGTCCGCGAGCGGCATGGCGGGCGAAAGCGTGATCTCGCCATACAGCGGATAGGCCTCGTCCACGGCCTTGAGTTCGCTCAAAAGGCGTTCCTCGCCATCCGTTGTAGCGGCCATGACCCGCATGGAGGCGATTTCGGAGACGTCGCCCGCCGCGCGAAGGGCAGCCAGGACCTCCCCGGGGGGCGGGGCGAAAGATTGGCTGACCTCCACGTCGCCGCCCATGATGGCTTTGGCGTCGCGCCGCACGCCCTCCTGCACCGAGGCGGCCAGCGAGCCCACGAGCGCGATGCAGGCCACGCCAAGGGCGAGGCAGGCAAGGAAGACGGAGAAGCGCGTCAGTCCCTGGCGCAGTTCGCGCCGGGCGATGCGAAGAGCCATCGGGGTCATGCGAAGGCCTCGCCGTTCTCGGCGAGAAGGCCGTCGCGCATGGTCATGCGGCGGCCGCAGCGCCCCGCAAGGGAACGGTCGTGCGTTACCAGGACGAGCGTGGCCCCTCGTTCGGCGCAGAGGTTGAAGAGCAGGTCCATGACCTTCGCGCCGGTGGCCATGTCCAGGTTGCCCGTGGGTTCATCGGCCAAAATAAGGTCCGGGGCCGAGGCGAAGGCGCGGGCCAGGGCCACTCGCTGCTGCTCGCCGCCGGAGAGTTGGGCTGGGAAGTGGTCCAGGCGGTGCGATAGCCCCACGGCCAGAAGGCTCTCCCTGGCCTTGGCGAAAGCCTCGCGCACCCCGGCAAGTTCCAGGGGCAGGGCCACGTTCTCCAGGGCGGTCATGGCCGGGACGAGGTGGAAGCCCTGAAAGACGATGCCAAGCGTGGCTCCCCGGAAACGGGCCAGGGCGTCCTCGTCCATGGCCCCCACGTCGCGCCCGGCCACGCGCACCGAGCCGGAAGTGGCCCGCTCCAGGCCCGAGAGGACCATCAGCAGAGAGGTCTTGCCCGCGCCCGAAGCCCCCATGATGCCGACGGATTCGCCTCTGCCCACGGCCAGGTCCACGCCGCGCAGAATGTTGACGGGTCCGGCGCTGCCCTGTAGGGTCAGGGATACTTCGCGAAGTTCAATGATCGGGTCGCGTGACGTGTCCAAAGCGGCTCCTGGTGCGGAAGGTGACGTGAAACGTTTTCTCAAAGTTCTAGTTGTAGCAATGTCGGTCCTTTTTGCAACAGGCGGCGATCCCCGCGAGGCGCATGGCAGGCATTTCGTGCTGACGTGTCTGGGCGACAGCCTCACCGCGGGCTTCGGGCTTCGGCCCGGGCAGGCGTATCCCGACGTGCTGGAGCGGCTCTTGCGCGAGGAGGGCTACGACGTGCGCGTCATCAACGCGGGCGTGTCCGGCGACACGAGCGCGGGCGGCCTCTCCCGTCTGGGCTGGGCGCTTCGCGAACAGCCAGACGCCATGATCGTGGCGCTCGGGGCCAACGACGGCCTGCGCGGTTTGTCCACGCGCCTTCTCGAGTCCAATCTCGACGCCATCCTGAGCCGTTTGGCGAGCGAACAGATTCCCGTCCTGCTGGCGGGCATGAAGGCTCCGCGCAACCTGGGTGCGGGCTACGCCGATTCCTTCGAGGCGGTCTACCGGCGGCTGGCCGAGCGACGCAACGTCCTCTTCCTGCCCTTCCTGCTCGAAGGCGTGGCCGCGGACCCGTCCCTGAACCTAGCCGACGGTATCCACCCCAACGCGCGCGGCGCGGAGGTCATCGCACAAAATCTGCTGCCCCTGGTGCGCGAACTCCTGGCCCAGGCCGAGGCGCGCGATCCATGAGGCCAGGCGGCTCGGCTCGCGGATTTTCCCGCTCCCCACGGCGCGACGCCCTGCCGGATCGCTGCGACCGGACCGCTTGAGGCGCGGGCGCGAAGAGATTATGGCATAGGGCCATGCTGTGCTACCTTCGCATCCAGAATCTGGCGCTCATCGCCGACGCCGAGCTTGAATTCGCGCCAGGGCTCAATGCCCTCACGGGCGAGACCGGCGCGGGCAAATCCTTCATCCTCAAGGCCCTGGACTTCCTCACGGGCGGCCGCATGGAGGCCGCGAGCGTGCGTCCCGGCGCCGAGCGCGCCGTGGTCGAGGCCATTTTCGAGCACGACGGCAGAGAGATGGCCGTGCGGCGCGAACTCTCGGCCGAGACGGGCCGAAGCCGCCTGTTCTGCGACGACTCTCTGGCGAGTCTGGAGCGTATGGCAGAACTTCGGCCCCGGCTGTTCCTGCTGACCTCGCAGCATGCCCAGGCGCGGCTTTTGTCCGCCGCGCACCAAGCCGAGCTGCTCGACGCCTTTACCACGGCCTCGGAGCTGTTCGCCCGGCGCGCCGAACTGCTCGGCTCGCTGCGCGAGACGGCCCGCGAACTGGCACGCTGCCGCGAAAAGGCGCTCAGGTTGGCGGACAAGCGTGAATTTTTGGAATTCCAGGCCCGGGAGATCGCCAAGGTCGCACCCAAGGCGGGCGAGGAGGACGAACTCATGGCCCGGCGCGAGGCGCTCAAGGGCGCGGCCGAGGCTGGCGAGGCCTGCGGCCGGGCGCTCGCCCTGCTGCACGGCCAGGGCGAAGGGCTGCTCGAAGGGGCCGACATGCTGGCCCGCGAGTTGAAGAGGCTGGCCCAGGCGGACGAAGGCTTCGCCGAGGATGCCGAGGCGGTGGAGGATTTCCGGCACCGGCTGCGCGATCTGGCGGCGCGACTTCGGGTGGGCCCGGCCCAGGCGGACGAAGCCGAGGTCGAGACCGTGGAGAAGCGGTTGTGGGAGCTTGCCCAGCTCAAGCGCAGGCTCAAGCGCGAACTCGACGACATCGTGGCGCTCTCGCGCGAGATCGAGGAGAACCTTTCCTTTCTGGACGCCTGCGGCCTGGACGAGGCGCGGCTCTCCCGTGAGGAGGCCCGTCTCGCGGCCGAGCTTTCCCAGGTCCTCGCGCGGCTGGACGAGGCGCGGCAGAGAGGCGCGAGCGAATTGTGCGCCCGGCTCGAGGAGTCCCTGCGCGAGCTTGGCTTCGCCGAGCAGGTGCGCGTGCTGGCCGAGTTCTCGCCCCAGGAGGTCCATCCGGGCGTGAGCGAGCTTCGCGGCCGCATCCTGTGGGCGCCCAACCCCGGCCAGCCGCCGCAATCGCTGGAGCGCATCGCCTCGGGCGGCGAGCTGTCGCGCTTTCTCCTGGCCCTGGCCGGGCTGTCCGCGGATTCCGACTCGCCGTGCCTGATCTTCGACGAGGTGGACGCGGGCGTGGGCGGCATGACCCTGCACAAGGTGGCCGAGCGCCTGGAGCGCCTGGCCGCCTCCCGCCAGGTGCTGGTCATAAGCCACTGGCCGCAGCTCGCGGCGCGCGCCAGGCGTCATTTCCAGGTCAGCAAGGAGATCATCGAGGGGCAGACCACCACCCGCTGCCGTGCCTTGGCGGCCGCCGAGGTGGAGGCCGAATTGGCCCGCATGGCTGGGGGCGGCGAGCAGGGGCTTCGTCTGGCGCGCGATCTTCTGGCGCGACCCGCCCCTGTCCTTGCAGGGGGCTGAGACGTTCCTCCCGTGCCCTGTCGCGGAATCGTCACCCGATCTGGCCGCTCATCCGGCCGCGTTGCCCTTTGCCTTCCCGCGCTGTAACATGTTTGTCATGATCCCTTCGTGAAACCGTCATGGCGCTGGTGCATTGACACCGTTCATGGAGCAGGCAATGCCAAAAGATACGATCCTGGTGGTCGAGGACGACGAGGACATTCTCCATCTCCTCCAGTTCAACCTTGAATCGTCCGGATACGAAGTGGTAACGGCCATGGATGGAGCGCAGGCCCTGGCCAAGGCGCGCCGTCACCATCCCGAGCTGGTTCTGCTCGACCTGATGCTGCCCGGAATGGACGGCTTCGAGGTCTGCAAGGAACTGAAAAAGCTCCCCGAAACAGCCAAGACGCCCATCATCATGCTCACCGCGCGCGGCGAGGAAGTAGACCGCATCGTCGGTCTCGAACTCGGCGCGGACGACTACGTGGTCAAGCCTTTTTCCCCGCGCGAGATCATCTTGCGAGTCAAGGCCATCCTGCGCCGGGGCAAGCCCGAGAAGCCGTCGCGCCAGATGTGGAAGCGCGACGGGCTGGCCGTGGACATGGACGCCCACCGCGTGGAGGTGGACGACGAAGAGATCCAACTCACGGCTACGGAATTCAAACTGCTCGCCGAACTCATCCGCAGCCAGGGCCGGGTCCAGACCCGCGACCAGTTGCTGAATTCGGTCTGGGGTTATGAATTCGACGGCTATGCGCGCACCGTGGACACCCACGTGCGCAGGCTGCGCCAGAAGCTCGGCGCTCACGCCGGGCTGGTCGAAACGGTGAGGGGCGTGGGCTACCGCTTCAAAGAGTAGCCGTGCGTTCCGCCGCCTCCTTCCAGTCGCGTCTGGCCGCGCTTTTTCTGGTCGTCGTCCTGGCCGCCTTGCTGCTTCCCGTTCTTTCCACTCGCCTCATCCTCGACCGTGGCATCGAGCACGACGCGCGCGAGGAAGCGGCACGCCGGGTGCTGCTCGCCTCGGCCCTGCTCGAAGGGGCGGCGGGCGCGGGAGACCGCGAATCCCTGGAGGCCGCGCTTTCGAGCGTGCGCGAACGTATCGGCGTGGACATGGTCTTTATTCCGGCCGACGAGGCGAGAGGGCGCGCCGACCTAGTCGGAGCCGCTCTTGCGGGGGGGGCGGCCGAAAGCGATCGCCAGGACGGGAGGGGCGGGCGCGAGACGGTGCGGGCCGCAAAGGCCGTACGCCTGGAAGTTGGGCCGGGCGTGCTTTTGCTTGCCGAGTCCGTGACCGCTCCGGCGGACCGCTCGAACCGCATGTGGGGCAACATCGTGCTCGCCGTGCTGGGCAGCTTTCTGGTGGCCACGCCGCTGTGCCTGTACCTGACGCGCCACCTGACCCGCTCCATCGAATCCATGGCCTCTGTGGCCGAAGCCATAGGCCGGGGCGAGTGGGAGCGGCGCATCCGGGTCACGCCGGGTCGCGAGTTCGACGCCCTGGTCGAGGCCATCAACCGCATGGCCGCCAACGCCCAGGCGCAACTGGCCACCATCGGCACGCAGAAGAGCCAGCTCGAAGCCGTGCTGGACAGCATGCGCGAAGGGGTCATGGTCCTGGACGAGGAGGGGCGCATCGTTTCGGTCAACAGGGCGCTCGGCGACATCTTTCCCGGGATTGGTCGCCAGATGGGAAAGAAGCCCATCGAGGCGATCATGGATTCGGGCCTGCAACGTGCCTGCGACAAGGCGCTGCACGGCGAGGGCGGTACCACCGTGCTGCAGATCGAGCCGGACCGCGATCACGTCTACGACGTGAGCGTGGTCTCGCCGACCGAGCGCGGACACGGACTTGGCGCGGTGGTGGTTTTTCACGACATCAGCCGTCTGACGCAGCTTGAACGGGTCCGGCGCGACTTCGTGGCCAACGTCAGCCACGAACTGCGCACGCCGCTGACGTCCATCAAGGGCTACGCCGAGACGCTTTTGCACCAGGGTGGGAAGGCCGACCCGCCGACCACGGCCCGATTTCTGGAGATCATCCTCAAGAACGCCAACCACATGGGCAAGATCGTGGGTGATCTGCTCTCTCTCTCGCGCCTGGAGGCCGGGCAGCAGGCCATGAATTTCGCCGAAGTCGACGCGGCGTCGGCGCTCGCCGGGGCGCAGCGCGAATGCGCCGCCCTGGCTGAAGCGCGCTCCGTGCGTCTCACAAGCTTGCTGCCCCGCGAAGGGGTGCTCGTGGTCGCTGACTACGACCGGCTGACCCAGGTTTTCCGCAACCTGATCGAGAACGCCGTCCGCTTCAGTCCTTCCGGAGAGGACGTCACGGCCACGTTCCACATGGACGGCGACTTGGCGGTTTTCGGCATCGCCGACAAGGGCCCCGGCGTGCCCAAGGAAGATCAGAAGCGCATTTTCGAGCGTTTTTTCAGGGTGGAGCGACACCACGCCAAGTCGCCGGGGTCGTCGGGGCTCGGGCTCGCCATCTCCAAGCACATCGTGGAGAGGCACGGCGGCAGGATATGGGTGAACAGTCCCGTCCCGGGCGAGGACCGCGGTTCACTCTTCTATTTCGGCATCCCGCTATCCAGGCGCAACGAGATTGTAACAATCGACGGGGTATGACCCATTGATGATTGCGCCGCGCGCCCTTGCGGGCGACGAGCGGCAAGAGACGCCACAGGAGATCGCATGGCTCAAAGCACCAAGATGGAAGCCAGGAACCTGAACTTCTACTACGGCTCCTTCATGGCCCTGGACGACATCACCTTGAAGTTCCAGGACAACAACGTGACTTCGCTCATTGGCCCCTCGGGCTGCGGCAAGAGCACGTTCATTCGTTGCCTGAACCGCATGAACGACCTCATCCCCGGCACCCGGGTCGAGGGCTCGCTGACCATGGACGGCGTGGAGGTCTACGACCCCAAGGTGGACGTGGTCGAACTGCGGCGGCGGGTGGGCATGGTCTTTCAAAAGCCCAATCCGTTTCCAAAATCGGTTTTCGAGAACGTGGCCTACGGACTGCGCGTGAATGGCGTGAAGGACAAGAACTTCATCGTCGAGCGCGTGGAATCGAGCCTGCGCAACGCGGCGCTGTGGGACGAGGTCAAGGACCGCATCCACGATTCGGCCCTGGGCCTTTCAGGCGGGCAGCAACAACGGCTGTGCATCGCCCGGGCCATGGCCGTGGAGCCGGAGATCCTGCTCATGGACGAGCCGTGCTCCGCGCTCGATCCCATCGCCACCCAGAAGATCGAGGAACTCATCTTCGAACTGAAGAAGAAATACACGATCATCATCGTCACCCACTCCATGCAGCAGGCGGCCCGCGTCTCGGACATGACGGCCTTTTTCTACATGGGCAGGCTGATCGAGACGGACAAGACCGAGACACTGTTCACCCGGCCGAAAAACAAGCAGACAGAAGACTACATCACCGGCCGCTTCGGCTGATTGGGAGTATCGCGATATGGAACGCACGCATCTGGAAAAGGAACTCGACAGCCTCAGGCTGCATGTCCTGGAAATGGCCTCTCTGGCCGAGAAGGCGCTCGATCTGGGCCTCAAAGCGGCCGCCGAGCGGGATTCCGACCTCGCCGAGCAAGTCATCGAAGGTGACGTGGAGATCAACCGCCTGCACTGCATTGTGGACGAAATCACCCTTTCCATCCTCGCCCGCGAGCAGCCAGTGGCGCGCGACCTGCGCTTCGTCCTAGGCAGCGCCAACACGGCCGCGAACCTCGAGCGCGTCGGGGATCAGGCCGTGAACATCGCCGAGCGGGCTGTGCTTCTCAGTCAGCGCCCCGTGTTGCCGCATAACCCCCTCATGGAGGAACTGGCCGCCAAGGTGCGCGAGATGCTGCACATGGCCATCCAAGCCTACAACACCAACGACACAGAACTGGCGCTCCGGGTCTGTGAGATGGATTCCGGCGCGGACACGTTGAACATGAAGATCCTCAAGCATTACCTGGATTTCATGATCCAGGAGAGCCGCTCCGTGGAGCGCGCCGTGCACAAGATCATCAAGGCCCGCTGCCTCGAACGCGTGGGCGATCTGGCCACGAACATCGCCGAGAGTGTGATTTTCATCGTCAAGGGAGTGGACATCAGGCAGACGTGCCGTCCGTACTGACGGAATTCCGCCGTATTTCGGAAAGTAATGGGGGATGGCCGCCAAGCCGTCCCCCGTTTTTTGCTGCTGGGAGCGCAATGTAAATGGCTTTGCACTCCCTCGGCTTCGCCGCCGAGGCCGCCGAAGACGGGCCGTACTGGCAACCAGGCGCACGAAAATAATGCCTGATTTCTGCTCCGGGCAATATCACTCCGCGTTGAGGATCACGGAAAAGGCGCTGCACCAGACCGTGGCCGACGCACCTGTCTTCAGGCCCAGACTGTCCGCGCTTCGTGTGGTCACGACCGCGCATATGGCGGTCCCGTCCGGCAGTTCGACCACGACCTCGGTGGTTACCGCGCCGCGCGTCAGGTCGCGGACCACGCCCAGAAAGCAATTGTCGGCCGAGGTGGCCGCATCTGTCACATCTGCCTCGCCGGGCGTGCCGGGCGCGACGAGCACCCAGGGAGCCTTGACCTCGGCCGTGACCATGCTCCCTTCGCGAAGTCCAAGCGCGCTGAGGCTGCCCATGGTGATGACGGCGCTGATGATCTGGCCGCCCAGTGCCTCGACCGTGACCAGGGCCTGCACATCACCAGGTTCGATGCGCGTGATGCGGCCGTAGAAGGCGTTGCGCGCGCTCGATCGGCGGCGCTCCTTGGCCAGGAAACGTTCCACGTGCCGCTTGGCGTCGTCTTCCGGATAGTCGTGCCAGGCGGCGGTCAGGCTCGGGCTCGACTGTCCCAGGGTCTTTTGTACCACGGACAGCGGCACGCCGCCGCCGAGCATCTCTACGGCCCTGGAGCGGCGAAGCACCGTGGGGCTCGCCAGGGAACGGGGCAGCCCGGCCTCGGCGGCGCGCGCGGCAAATGTGCGCCGCACCTGACCCTGATCGAGCTGCAAGAGTCGTCCGGCCAGTTCGCTCGCTCCCGGCAGGGCCGCAATTCCGCTCAGTTCGGCGCAGACTTCGGGTGGCAGGGGAATCTGCCGCCGCCCAAGGCGCACGACCCCAGCCACACAGTCCACGTCACTACGCTCGTTAAGCGCAAGCACTTCGCCCAGCCGCGCGCCCGTGGCCCGCAGCAGCAGGAACACGGCCAGCATCCGTCGTCGCGACAAAGACGCCCGGCCTGGCGCGGCCTGGCCTGCCCAAGTCCTGAAGGCTGCCTCGAAGGCCGCAAGCCCCACTGTGTCCAGGCTGCGCGCGCCGTTCTCGCCGTCCTCGTCCGCCGGTTTCGTGCCGGTACTGGTCATCGGTGCCTCTGTGCGTCGGATACGGGAAAAATTTCACGTGACTTTTCACGGCCAATGCCGTACATCTTCGTTGTCACGAAAATAGGTGTTTTCGTGACTTTTGGCAACGGGT
Organism: Alkalidesulfovibrio alkalitolerans DSM 16529; assembly: GCF_000422245.1. Taxonomy (NCBI): domain Bacteria; kingdom Pseudomonadati; phylum Thermodesulfobacteriota; class Desulfovibrionia; order Desulfovibrionales; family Desulfovibrionaceae; genus Alkalidesulfovibrio; species Alkalidesulfovibrio alkalitolerans. Next base: position 229,299 of record NZ_ATHI01000005.1, on the reverse strand, counting down.
CCGCGCTGCGCGTCAGAGCGGCAGTCCGGACTCCAGCGCCTCACCTTCCCGCCGCCATGCTGTCTGTCGGACCGCTGCGGGCGGGGTCCGGCCCGCAGCCGGGCAATGTCGAACGGAGGACGCCATGCACTTTGCCGTCGCGGGTATCGAGGTCTCGCCGTGGCTGCCGCCCCTGGTGGCTTTCGGCATCTCTTTCTTCACCTCCATGGGCGGCGTGTCCGGGGCGTTCCTGCTCCTGCCGTTCCAGGTGTCGGTCCTGGGCTACACCAATCCCTCGGTCAGCGCCACCAACCAGTTGTTCAACATCGTGGCCATCCCCTCGGGGGTCTACCGCTACATACGCGAGGGCCGCATGGTCTGGCCGCTGACCTGGGTGGTGGTGCTGGGCACCCTGCCCGGCGTCTTCGCCGGAGCGATCATCCGCGTGCAGTGGCTGCCGAACCCGAGCCACTTCAAGCTCTTCGCCGGGTGCGTGCTCCTGTACATCGGCGTGCGCATGGTCCGGGACCTTCTTAATCCCAAGCCCGGCAGCAAGGCCGAGGCCGAGAAGCGTTTCCAGGCGCTCGTGACCGCGCACCGCAAGAAGGCGGCGCAAAGCCGCGAGCCTTTGCCGGCCGTGCGCGTGCTCGGCTGGAACCTCTCCCGCGTTTCCTACGAATTCTATGGTGAGCGTTTTGACGTCTCGGCGCCGGGCATATTCGCCCTGAGCCTCGTGGTCGGGATCGTCGGCGGTGTCTACGGCATCGGCGGCGGGGCTATCATCGCGCCGTTCTTCGTCTCGGTCTTCGGCCTGCCGATCTACACCGTGGCCGGTGCGGCGCTCATGGGCACCTTCGTCACCTCGGTCTTCGGCGTGGCCTTTTATCAAATCATCGCGCCGTTTTATCCGGCCCAGTCCGTGGCCCCGGACTGGATGCTCGGACTCTTGTTCGGCGTGGGCGGCATGGTCGGCATGTACCTCGGCGCGCGTTGCCAGAAGTTCGTGCCCGCCAAGGTCATCAAGTGGGGACTGGCTGGCGTCATCGTCTACACGGCCGGAAGTTACGTGATCGGATTCTTCCTGTAGCTTGACCGGTCAGCGCCCCAAGGGCTCGATTCAGTCCATGGGGTCGGGATAGCGCGCCCGGATGGCGCGGATGATGTCCTGGATGGCGAAGAAGGCTTCCACCACCTCTGGATCGAAGTGGCGGCCCGATTCACGGCGGATGAGATCGAGCACGCGATCCTCGGGCCAGGGGTTCTTGTAGGTCCGGCGCGAGGAGAGGGCGTCGTAGACGTCGGCCAGGGCAGTGATGCGTGCTGCGAGCGGGATCGCCTCGCCGGTCAGCGCCTCGCCGAGCCGTACACCGTCGGGAGGGTCCTCCCCACGATCGTCGATCTGTCCAGGATAGCCTCCGCCCGCCCACCGTTCGTGGTGGCGAAGCGCGATGTCGCGGCACAATTCGTCCAGGTCGCCCAGCGAGGTGTCGAAAAGCCGCGCGCCATACACCGTATGCCACTGCATGGTCGCGAATTCGTCGCCCGTGAGGCGCTCGGGCTTTTTGAGAATTGCGTCCGAAACGCCGACCTTGCCCACGTCGTGCAGCATGGCGGCGATGCGCAGGAGGTCCTTCTGGCGCTTGATGGTCTTCAGGGGCACTTTTCGCTTCAGCGCCCAACTGTGGTATATTTCGGCAGCATAGGCTCCCACGCGCTGAACGTGCGCCCCGGTTTCGGAGGGGTCGCGCAGTTCGGCCATGCGCACCATGCGCAGCACGAGTTCGCGGGTCATGCGTCCGCGTTCGATGGCCGCGGCCGCGTGCTGGGCGAAGATGGGCAGATAGGCCGCCAGGCTGGGTGCAAAGGGGGCGGGCAGCCCGTCCGGGCCGCGCGCGTTGATGAGTTGCATCACGCCCATGAGGTGGCCGTCGATCGATTTGATGGGCAGGGTCAGGAGCGAGCGCGTCCGGTAGCCGGTCTGCTCGTCGAAGCTCTTGTTGAAGCGGTAGGGGAGATCGGGCGAGAGGGCGTAGGCATCGTCGATGAGCAGCGGCTGTCCGGTGAGCGCCACGTGGCCGACCAAGGAAGTGCCGTCCAGGGGAAGCGTGTAGCTCTGGTAGACTTCGGGGCTCACGCTGCCGTCGCGGCCCTCCGGAAAGAGGGTGTCGTTGTTGACGTAGCCGAAGGCGAGACGGCCGTCGCGCACGACGAAGATCGTGCCCGCGTCGGCGCCGGTCAGTTTGCGCGCTTCCAGAAGGATCGCCTCGAGGATCGCGTCTACATCCTTCAGGCCGTTCAGTTCGTCCACGGTACGCAGGATGTCGGTCAGGATCGCATCCCCGCAGCCTTCCCCTCTGGTCATGCCCGTCTGTCTCGCTTTGGCCCGTGCCGGCCGTGGTTTGCGCACGCATTGTTTCTTGCGTGATAATATCAAGATATCCACAGGTTGCAATGATTTCGTGAACCACGTCCGCCATGGGCGACAACCTGTGGATGACGGCGCGAAAGAAGGGGCCGGTGCTTATCGCCCGGCCCCAAGATTTGCGGAGATGATGCGCTGTGGCTAGTTTCTGCCGCCACCCTGGCCGCCGCCCTGGCCGCCACCCTGGCCGCCACCCTGGCCACCGCCAGGACCACCGCCACGGCCTCCACCTGGGCCTCCGCCTTTGCCGCTGGCTCCGCCGCCAACCCCGCCTCCAATCCCGCCTCCAATCCCGCCGCCGACGCCTGCCACGCCTCCTCCGACAGCCTTGCCCGAGGCTTGGGACATGCCCATGGAGGCGCCCCGCGACGAACTCGAAGATGCGCCGCGCGCGCCGGGCGTATCGGATTTGCCCGTGGTCGTGTTGCGGCTCGTCGGCCCCATGGCGGCTTCGCGGCCGCGTGCGGTTTCACGGCTCCGCGCGGCTTCGCTCACGCTCCTGCCGAAGGCCGCCCCATGTGCCGCCGCCTCGGAGGCTCGCGCCAATCCAGGAGCGCTCGCGGCCCGTTCCTTGGCGATGCCAAGGCCGATGACGCTCGGGTGCACGCCCAGTTCGTGGGCGATTTGCCCCCAGCCCATGCCTGCCTCGCGCATGGCCGCGATGTCGGCCGTGGTCACGCCGGTGGCCGATGACACGGCGCTATCGTATGCTTCCTGGGCGGCCGCAAGCTCTGCCTCGGCCGCCGCAATGGCGTCTGGATCCCCGGATGCCAGGGCCTCGGCGTAGGCTTCCTGGGCTGCTTCGAGGTCGCTTGTGGCCTCGGCGACGGCCTCGTCGGTCTCTTCGGCTGCGGCCGCCGCGAGATTCGCGGCGATGGCCGCCTGCGTGGGGTTGCTGAAGGCGGGGGAGGTTTCGCCCTGGTCTGCCTCGCCCGTCTCGCTTCCGGCGTCGGTATCGGCGTCGGTACCCGTGTCCGTGCCGGTGTCGGCCTCGCTTTCGGTTTCAGCGCCTGTCTGGTCCGTGTCCTGAGCCAGGGCGGGAAGACCCGCGACGGCGAGCAGCACGAGACAGGCCAGGAGAAGGCGTAGTATGATAGACATGATGTGCCCTCCCATGATCATTCGACCTTGGTGAAGATGGCGACGGAGTGGCCCTTGGTGAAGGACCGGCCGTCAACGGTTATGGTCTCGGCTTCACCGAACCAACTCGGCGTGAGCCGCTCCGGAGCGACTTTGGGGTGCATGCGGGCGACATAGTCCCGGACCGCCAAGGCGCGTTGCCGGGCAAGGGCGGGGTCGCCCTCGGCGAACGCGACCACATGCAGGCGCAGGTCCTGCTTGACGGACATTATGGAGCCGACCACGGCCAGAGAGGCGCGCGAGTCCTCGGTGAGCGTGGCGCTGTTGGGGCTGAATTCGATTGCCCTGAGCGTGACGGTTCTAAGACCCAGCAGGTGGTTGCGCCAGGTGAAGTCTCCCAGGCGGTTCAGCATCCGCGTTCCCTGACGGGCCATGGCCCCGTCCGGATACCATTCAAGATAGCGCAGCATCACCGCGCGCATCTCCTCGTCGCGGTCCAGCCTCTCAAGAGCCACGGCTTTGTTGAACAGGGCCTGCGGCTCATACGGATCGAGGCGCAGCACGCGGTCGTACAGTTCGAGCGCGGCAGCGTTTTCGCCACGATCGAGCATGTTGTGTCCCAGATAGAGCGAAGCGGGCAGATGGCGTGAATCGAGCGCCAGAGCTTTCTCGTAGGCGGCTCGTTCCTTGTCCGGCTCCATCAGTGCCCACCAGGTCACACCCTCCCAGAAACGATACTCTGCGTTGCCCGGCGCGAGGCGCACGGCCTTTTCGATGAAGGGCAGCGCAGCCTCCGGCTTGTCCTCGGCCAACTCGAAACGCGCCATGTAATAGTTCAGGCCGGGATCGTCGGGTTCTTCGGCCAGCCGCGTGGCAAAGGCCGCACGGCCGTCGTCGTAGCGCTTGGTATTTAGATAGTATTGCCCCTCGACCATGGCGCAGCCCGAAAGTGCCAGGAGCAGCGGGAACAAGAGGAGCAAGGGGGCGTGGATTCTCATTGTGCCTCCATATACGTTTCGCAGGGGCTGTTCGGTCACGGATCAATTTTCGGGGCGGCCCGGAAGCTGGCGCATGTCGCGGCTGGTCAGCCCGAGGTCGTGCAGCATCTCGCCGGGCCCGCCTCCCTCGGCCAGGGTCCGGACGGCCGCCTTTGCCACGGCGGCGTCGCTCGCGCCCGTATCGCGGGCGCGTTGCACGGCCTTGAAGAGATGGATCCAGGCAGGGGTCAAAGTGCCTGACTCAAGTCCCTGGCTCAGGATGTGGGTCGAGAGGTCGGACGGGAAGCCGATACCGTTCAGGAAGGCGCGCGCGCGTGCGGCCGTGGCCAGCATGGTCGGCGATGCGCCAAACGCCTGCTGTGCAAGTTCGGCCAGCTCCTCGCGGGAGAGGCCGAGCCGCAGACTGTCGCCCGCCAGGACCACGTCGTCGGGCGTCGGCGCGAACGCGCCGCCACGGGCAAGGGCACCCCGGGCGAAGGCATAGTCGTCGCGCATGGCGTCCACGGCGCGGACGATGGCCTGTCCCGGCACGCGCTTGGCCAGGCCCTCCGCGACCTTGGCCGCCAGCGGGCCTTCGGGCAGTCCCTGGGCGCGCGCCTGCTCGATGAGGGCGGCTATGGCCCGTGCGTCGTCCCGGCTCAGGCGGCCGTTCTCCACGGCCGCATCGAGGCTGCCATGGCCGGACGCGCAAAGCACCGGAGCGGCCGCCAGGAGGAGCCATGCCGTCACGAGCCACAGGGCCGAGACAACAAGAATGCTAGAGCGTCGCGCCATTGCCGGTCCTCACCAAAAGCACGGAATTGCGGCTGCCGAAACCATCGTCGGCGCTGATGGCTGCGGTGGGATCGGGCAGGGTCACAGCCCCGTCGAGCAGAAAGACGTATTCGTGGCTGCCTGGGGGCAGGGCGGCGGTCAGGGTCCAAAGCCCCGTGGCCGCGTCGTGGCGCATGGTCCAGCCGGCCGCATTCCAGCCGTTGAAGCTGCCGATCACGGCCACCTCGCGCGCGCCGGGCGCGGCCAGCACGAACCTGACGGGAGAGCGTCCCTCGGGCGGCGTTACGTCAGTCATGATGCCGCCGAAGCGAAGAGCGCCGCCCACGGCCAGGAGCAGGCAGGCCGCCAGGGTCAGGCCGTGAAGCGGCCGCAGGCTCACCATGCGCGGCGTCATGAGCCAGCACATAAGCCTTGTGGGCCAAGGTTCGGGCTCGGGCAGCGGCTCTTTGGCCGCGATGCGCTCCATGACCCGGGCCGTGAAGTCGTCCCCCGGCCCGATGTTGGCAAGCGTACGCAGCCGCTCGGCCAGCCGGACGTCGGAGTCGTTGTTTCGGGTGTTTTGAACGGTTTTCATCGCAGGTCCTCCCCATAGCGCTCGCGCAAGAGGCCCAGGCCCCGGTGCACGCGCATCTTCGCCCCGCTCACGGAAAGTCCGAGAATCGCGGCTACGTCGTCGAGGGGCATGTCCTCGATATAGCGCAGGGCTAGCGCCTCGCCGTATTTGGGCGGCAGATCGCGCAGGGCGTCGAGCAGCCGGGCCGCGTGCAGGCTGTCTGCCGGGTCTCTCTGGTCGGCGCGGCAGGTCCGCTCGACGTCGCTCTGCGCGAGCGGCTGGCGCGCCGTGCGCCGCGCATGGTCGCGGGCCAGATTCAGGGACAGGGTGTAGAGCCAAGTGAAGAAGCGGCGTTTGGGGTCATAGGCCGCCAGACGCTCGAAGGCCCGCACAAAGGCGTCTTGGGCCAGTTCGCGGGCCGTGTGCTCGTCGCGGGCGAAGCGCAGCATGAGCCGGAACACCGGTCCCTGGTAGCGCCGGACGAGCACGGCGAAGGCATCGCGCTCGCCGCGCAGCGTGCGGCTCACGGCCCAGGCGTCGTCTCTGTCGTTTCCCGGCTGATCCATGCATTCACATATACGCCCGCCAGGGGCGGCCGGTCACACTTTGCGATCGAAAAAAGATCAGACAGGTCCATTCGGTCCGTCCGCCCCGCCCTGGGGCGGACCATTGCGGGGAGGCTCCAAAAAAGGCACGGCCTCCCGCGCATGCAGCCATGTGCGGGAGGCCGTGATGTACATGCGCTCCCTGGAGCGCAACGATCGGCCGCCCGGCGGCCGTTTCGATCACTGCACCACGGGATGCACGTTGTCGCGCAACCAGAACATGAGCTCGTAGGCGCCGCTCAACTGATCTCGCAGCTTGTTCAACTCCGACTTCTCCATCTCGGCGATGCGGATGTAGGCGTTGCGGTGCTCCTGACCCTGCGGATAGACCGTCATGATCGAAAGGATGCTGGCTCCGGCGTTGGTGATGTCCTGCAGGATGGGCTTGAGCGCGCCCGGCTCACGGGTCAGCTTGAAGCCCATCTGGATGCCGCCGTCGCGCACGCGGGTGATGTCGATGAAGACCCTGAAGATGTCCGACTCGGTGATGATGCCCACCACCTTGTTGGCGTCGTCCACCACGGGCAGGCCGCCCACGCGGCGGTCGTGCATGACCACGGCGGCTTTTTCCACCGTGTCCTCCACGTGCAGGGCGATGGCGGTCTTGGTCATGATGTCTTTGACCTTGATCTCGGAAAGCAGATAGTACAACTCGTGCACGTCCAGGGTCGTGGCCTTGGAGGGCGAGGCTTCCTTGACGTCCCGGTCGGAGATGATGCCGATCAGCCTGCCTTGTTCGTCCACGACGGGCAGGCGGCGGATTTCGTGGTCCTTCATGAGCTTGGACGCCTTCATCATGGATTCGTCCGGGCTCACGGTGATGACGTTCTTGGTCATCCAGGTCTTCACGCGCATGGGGGAGGGCTCCTTGTAGCGGTTCGGCGGTCACGTATCGCCTTTTTTTCAAATATGGCACAGCCCATTGGCTTTTTCAACCTGTCAGGGGCGTCGCGGAGACGGATGTTCATGAAATCGCACGATAAGACGCTTTTTCTCGATCCTCGGGGCGGGATCGCCGGAGATATGCTCCTGGCCGCGCTGGCCGGGCTCGGGGCCGATCTTGCGCGCTTTCAGGCCCTGCTTCGCGCGGCCGGGCTCGACGTGGCTCTTTCGCTCGAGCAAAGGAGCCGGGCGGGCATCGCGGGCGTGGGACTTCGCATCGACGCGCCTGGCGCGCAGCCTCTGCGTCATCTCGCGGATCTTCTCGCTCTCACGGACGCGCTCTCGCTGCCGCCCCGCGCGGCGGGGAGGAGCAGGGCGGCCTTTCGCAGGCTGGCGGAGGTGGAGGCGGCGGTGCACGGCGTGGGGATTGAGGAGGTGCATTTCCACGAGGTCGGGGCCGTGGACACGCTGGTGGACGTGGCCGGGGCCTTCTGGGCGCTCGACGAGCTTCGCGTGGGCGAGGTCGTGTGCGCGTCGCTACCCTGGTTCTCGGGCACGGTGGCCTGCGCGCACGGGCTCTTGCCGCTTCCCGCGCCCGCCGTGCTGCGGCTGCTTGAGGGCAAGCCGGTCTACGCCACCGGCATCGAGGAGGAGATCGTCACGCCCACGGGCGCGCTGCTCGTGGATCAGGTCGCGACGCGCTTCGCGCCGGGGCCGGACGGGATCGTCCTGGCCCAGGCCACAGCCTTCGGCGGCCGGGTCATCGAGGCTGCGCCGTGGGGGCTTCGGGCCGTGTTATTGGAGAACTACTTGTAGACGCCGCCCCTGTAGCCGGCCTTGAAGATGAACAGCAGCGAGGCAGTGGCCCGGTTCGGCTTCAGGCTGGCAGGCCCTGGGCGGCGCGGCGCTCCTTGAGCGTTTCGAGCACGGCGTAGGGCACGTGCAGGTTGCCCTTGCCCGTGCCGAGCCTGATTTCCGGCTTGACCGCGCCGTGAAAGTCCGATCCGCCCGAGACGACCAGCCCCAGGCGCTCGGCCAGGCACAGGTACTCGTAAACCTTGTTGCGCGAGTGCTCGGTGTAGTAGGCCTCGATGCCGTCCAGCCCGTAGTCCGCCAGCCGCCGGACCACCGTCTCGATCTCGCGTACCGAGAGGTCGTAGATCGCCGGGTGCGCCAGGATGACCGTGGCGCCCTCGGCCTTGAGCAGTTCCACTGCCTCGCGCTGGCCAAAGGCGGTCTTTGGCGTGTAGGCCGCGCCCGAGCGGCCCAGATAGCGGTCGAAGGCCTCCTGCACCGACCCCACGTAGCCCTTCTGCTTGAGCAGGCGCGCGATGTGCGGCCGCCCCACGGTGCCGTCGGTAATGGCGTTCAACTCTTCAAGGCTCACTTCGCAGCCAAGGCGCGTGAGCTTTTCGACCATCTCCAGGTTGCGCTCGTTTCGCCGCGAGATGAGCCAGGCAAGCGCCGCGCCGAGTTTGTCCGTCTTCTCGGGCAGCCACAGACCCAGGATGTCCATGGAGCGGGGCTCGCCCGTGGCGGTCAGTTCGCAGCCGGGGATGAATTCCATGCTCAGTCCCTGCGCGGCCTGCCGCGCCTCGGCGAGCCCGTCCACGGTGTCGTGGTCGGTCAGGGCCAGGGCCGAGAGCCCGGCCTCGGCGCCTAGGCGCACGACCTCGGCGGGCGTACAAGTGCCGTCCGAGGCGGTGGAGTGGCTGTGCAGGTCGATGCGACGTTGATCCGAGGCGATGATTTTGGGCATGATGCCTCTTTGTATCCTGCCCCGAGCGTGTGGGCAAGGCTTGCAAGCCTTGAAGCTGCGCCGACAACCGGATAGAGTGCCGCCATCTCGCCGCAAAGGAGCGCCGCATGGCACTGAACCCCGAACTTCTGCAAATCCTCGTCTGCCCCAGGTGCAAGGCCGACATCGAACTCACGCCCGAGGAGGACGGCCTGATCTGCCGCGCCTGCGGCGTCGCCTATCCCATCGTGGACGACATCCCGGTGATGCTCGTGGAAGAGGCCATCCCCCTGAACGAATGGGAAGAAAAGCGCCCTTCGGCCAAGAAGTAATTCAGCCTTCCAGCCCCTGTTGACATTTTGCGCGACCGTCCTAATACGGTTGTCGATATCCCAAAATTTCACAGGAGGCTGCGACCATGGTCATCGACTTCAGCAATTTCCATGATCTGCCGCGCCAAATGGATCGCGTTCTGGCCGAATTCATGCGCCCCTACGGGCCTGTCTCGCGGGGCATGGCCTATCCGCCGCTGAACATCAGCGAGGACGAGGAGAGCGTGGTCATCGCCGCCGAGATCCCCGGCGTGGACATGTCGGAACTGGACCTGACCCTGACCAACAAGAGCCTGGTCATCAAGGGCGAGCGCAAGGTGGAGCAGGGCAAGTATTACCGCCAGGAGCGCCCCACTGGTCCGTTCCAGCGCATCGTCACCCTGGGCGTGCCGGTGGACCGTGACCAAATCAAGGCCACCCTCAAGGACGGGGTGTTGACCGTCGTCCTGCCCAAGGCCGAGGCGATCAAGCCGCGCAAGATCAGCATCGAGGACGCATAAGGAGTGAGGATATGAGCAAGAAGGAACGCAAGTTTCCCACCGTGCGTCCGTCCACCGACATCCTGGAGAAGGAGGACGGCTTCCACATCTTCATGGACCTGCCCGGCGTTTCGCGAGACGATTTGGTGCTTGACCTGCGCGAGAACGAACTCGTGGTGTCCGGCCGTGCCGACGTGGGCCTGGACGAGAAGAAGCGGCACGTGGCCGTGGAATTTGGCGGCGGCGAATACAGCCGCACCTTCACCCTCTCCGACATTGTGGATCGCGAGCGCATCGTGGCCAACTTGAAGAACGGCGTGCTCGAAATTTTCATGCCCAAGAAGGAGAAGGAGAAGCCCAAGCGCATCGAGATATCCGGCGCGTAGCAGGCCGCCCCGAAAGCGCTATTCTCCCGCATTGCGCGGCGCGGCCAAAGGCGGCCGCGTCGCGCTCCGTTTTCGCCGTCCCCAAGGCTTTCGTCTTGACAGGCGGCCCCTGCGCGTCCATGTCCTTGGGCCAGGAGCCTTCGCATGCGTCCATCCCTGGCCACCATCATCCTGCATTACGGCAAGCCCGCGCTGGCCGCGCGTCTGCAGGCGCAGCTTTCGGCCAGCGATCCGGAATACACGGTCCGGGTGCTCGACAACGCCGCGCCCGAACCCTATCCCGATGCCTGGCTCAGGCTGCCCGAGAATCGCTACTGGGCCGGAGCCCTGGCCCACACTTGCGGCCTTCTCGCGGATGAGGGCTTCTCGCACGTCCTTTTTCTGAACAACGATCTGGTCTTCACCTCCCAGCCACCCCATCTGGCGCGGCTTTTCGGCCGTCTGAAGCATTTCGAGTCGGCAGGGCAGGGCCGCGTGGGTATCCTCGTCCCGGCGGTGGAGAAAAGTCCTTACCATCCTCAGATGGTGGCCGATCCGCGCCTCTCCCATTCCGACGTGGAGATCGTGGATGGCATCGCCCCGTGCCTCGATCTGCGCTGCCTTGCCGACGTGGGCGGCCTGGACTTTGACGAGAATCCCTTCGGCTACGGCGTGGACATGTGGCTCTCCATCCGGGCGCGTCGACGGGGCTGGCGTCTGGTGGTGGACCACCAGACGCGGGTACGCCACCGCTATCACACCACGGCCAGGGCCACCGAAGGTTTCATGGAGCGCGCGGCCAGGGCCGAACACGCCTACCTCGCCGCGAGACTTGGGCCGGACTGGCGGGCCTGGATCGAGGCCCTGAAGACCAGGCGGGTGGATCAACCGCTGCCTGGGGGCGGGCGGTGAACGCGGCTGCCGAGACCTTCGAGCAGGCGCGGTTGCACGGCTGCGCCGGGCGGCTGCACCTGTTGCGCATGGCCCGCGCCTGCCTGAACGAGGGCGCGCAGGAGACGCCGGGCGTGGCGCGCGCGGCCTGCGAGGCGGATCCTTTTTCCCCTGCCGCGGCCGGACTTCTGGCTCGCATCGACCCGGCCAGCCGCACGGGCCTCGCCTTTGCCGCGAGCCGCACGGCTGAAGCGGCTGAACTTTCGTCCCGTGTGCGCAAGACCCTGGACCGCGATGGAGCCAAGGGGGCCATGGCCCTGCTCGAAGCCGAACTCGCAACGCGACCCGGCGATCCCGCGGCTTTCGGCGCGGCCTACGACCTGGCGTGGCGCGCTGGTCATCCGGCCTGGGCGCTGGGGCTTTCTGCGCGGCGCGGCCAGGCGCTGCCCGTGTCGGTGCGGGGGCGTTTCAGGGGCGACATGGCGCTTCTTGCGGGCGACCCGGAGCGCGCCCGGCACGAATACGGCGAGGCCCTTGCGGCCGAGCCGGGGCTGTTCTCGCCCGGCCTGTGCCTGGGGCTTGGCGAGGCGCTTTTGCGTCTTGGACGGCCCGAGGAATGCCTGCGGCTTTGGGCCGAAAGCCTTGCCCGCCATCCCTGGCACGCGACGCTTCTCCTGCGCCTGCACGATCTGGCCACGGGAACGCGCGAGGCCGCCTCGCCGCTGCCCGGCCCCACGGCCTGCCTGCTCTACACCTGGAACAAGGCCGCGCTCCTTCACGCCGCGCTCGAAAGCCTGACGGCCTCCGCGCTCGGGCCGGACGACGCCGTGATCGTGCTCGACAACGGTAGTGCGGACGAGACGCCCAGGGTGCTCGCGGCCTGGGAGGAGCGGCTTGGGCGGGATACACGGCCTCGCTTTTCGACCTTCCGGCTGCCGATCAACGTGGGCGCTCCGGCCGCGCGCAACTGGCTTTTGGCCTTGCCGGAATTGTCGGGTTTCACCTTTGCGGCTTTTCTCGACGACGACATCGTGCTGCCGCCGGACTGGCTTTTGCGGCTCGGCGCGGCCGTGGCTGCCTATCCAAAGGCCCGCGTCTGGGGCTGCAAGGTCGCTCAGGCCGGAAACTGTGCGGTGTTGCAGTCGGCGGACCTCACCCTCGCGCCCGGTTCGGACGAGACGCCTTTCGCCGTCTCGGACATTCATTTGCAAGGGCCGGACCTGGGGCAGCACGACTACTGCCGCCCCTGCGCGAGCGTCACGGGCTGCTGTCACCTCTTCCGCACGGCCGATCTGGCGCGCGACGGCGGCTTCGACATCCGCTTCTCGCCCAGCCAGTTCGACGACCTGGCGCGCGACCTGCGCCTGCTGCTCAGCGGCGGCGAGGCCGTGTACCAGGGCCATCTGGCCGTGCCCCACGCGCGCGCCACGGGCGGACGCGACGGGGTCTTTGGCGCGGCCGCGGCCAATGCGCGCGGCAACGAGATCAAGCTGCACGGGCTCTTCGGCCCGGACGAGATCGCGCGCATGCGCGCGCAGCAATATGGTTTTCTGGCCGAGGACCTGACGCGCAAGCGGGAGCGGCTGCGTGAATTGTTGGACGGCGCGGCCGGGCTTGAGCCTTGGGCCGTGGACTGGTAGCTACAAACCCATGCGGATCTTCGTCTTTCTGCCCCCGGTGAGGGCCGCGAGCGGCGGCATGGCCGTGTTGCGTTCCGTGGCCGGAGCGCTTGCGCGTGGCGGCCGCGAGGCCTACCTTGTGCCGCGCGAGCAGGGCCGCGCCGAACTCGGCGACGCGGACGCGCCCGTTGTGCCCTGGGAGAGCCTGCGCCTTGCGCCCGAGGACATCTGGCTGGTGCCCGAGGGCTGGCCCAACGCGCTGTTGCCGGGGCTGTCGGCCGGGGCGCGCTGCGTGGTTTACGTGCAGAACTGGGCCTACCTCTTCTCCGGCCTGCCCGAGGGCGCGCATTGGCAGGGGCTGCCGGTCTCTTTTTTGGCCGTTTCAGACCCAGTGCGGGCGTATCTGCGTGAGACGCTCGGCGTAGACGCTCCGGTGCTCAGGCCGGGGATTGATCCCGTGTTCTTCGCGGCGGGGGGAGAAAAAACCTCGGGCAGACCCGTGGTGGCCTACATGCCGCGCAAGAACAAGGCGGTTTGCGAGCAGGTCCGCGAGGGCTTGGCCGCAAGATTTCGGACCCGTGGCCTGCCGTCGCCGCTGTGGCGCCCCATCGAGCGCATGTCGCCCGCGCAGGTGGCCAGCGCGCTGGCGGAGAGCCACGTCTTTTTCGCCGCCGGGTTTCCCGAGGGGCTCGGCCTGCCGCCGCTCGAAGCCATGGCCGCAGGCTGCCTGTGCGCCGGTTTCGGAGGATACGGCGGGTTCGATTACATGCGCCAGGCAGGGGATTTCGCCGGGGCTTACCGCCCCTGGCATCCGTTGCGCGAGGTCGCCTGGAGCGGCAACGGGCTGTGGTGCGCCGACGCGGACGTGTCCGCGGCCATCAACGCCCTGGAGCAGGCCCTGGGTTGGATCGAAAGCGGGGACGAGCGCCTGGGCGCGACGATCGAGGCGGGGAGGCAAACCGCGAGGGCTTATTCGCGCGAGACGCACGAAGCGGCGGTGCTCGACGTTTTCGGGGCGTTTTTGCGATGAGAGAGGTCTCAACGCTCGATGGAAATACCCCTGGCGTGAAGAATTTCGAGTATTTTTTCCAGCAGGGCTTCGGCCTTGTAGGGCTTGACGATCCAGCCGTCGCAACCCGCATCCGTGAATCTGGCGATGTCCGCGGCCACGGCACGGCCCGTCTGGATGAGCACGGGCAGGTCTTTTCTGTGGGATTCGGGCGACCTGACGCGCCTGAGCACTTCAAGGCCGTCCACGCGCGGCAAAACGATGTCCAGGACGACGAGGTCGTACTCTGCCGTCCGAAGACGCTCCAGCGCCTCGCAGCCCGAGACCGCGACGTGCACCTCGAATCCCGCCCTGGCGAGAATGGATTCGATGACGAAGCGATTGGCCGGATCATCCTCGGCCACAAGGATTCGCAAGCGCGCGAGGTCGCCGCTTTTGAGCCCTTGCGAGGGCAGGCCGCCTGCGTGTGCGGTCGCGCCGCCGACGGTCTCGAGACTTTCCGATCCGTTGTCCACGTGTTTCGCTCCGAGGTGCGCCCAGGTGGCGCACCGTATTGAGATACAAAAACATTCATTTGTAAATGTGTCAATAAAATTCGCTTCCTATGTTCATTCTTTAGTCAAGAATGATGCCGCGAGGCGGGCTTTGCGGCTTCGTGCCGACGCCAGATGCGAGAAGCGATGGCCAGGTCGTCTGCGCCCGGCCGGGCGCATCGTGAAGGAGAGATGATGACCAAGAGCAAGACTTCGCGCCCTGATCCGGCCTCGTTCGGACTGCCGCCAGGGGGCGTGGATTCGCATGCGCACCTCGACATGGACCGGGCCTTCGCCGACGACCTCGACGAGGCGTTGGTTCGGGCCGTGGCCGCCGGAGTGACGGGTGTGGGCAACGTCTTTTTGGGGCCCGACGCCTACATGGTCGGCAAGGACGCCTTCGTGCGCCATCCGGGCGTGTTCTTTCTGCTCGGTGTGCACCCGAACGATGCCGACGCCTGCACGCCCGAGACGCTGTCGTCCATGCGCGAGGCCTTTGCGTCGGACGCGAGGCTTCGCGCCGTGGGCGAGATCGGCCTCGACTTCTATTGGGACAAAGTGCCCCCAGACGTGCAGCGGCAAGCCTTCACGGCGCAGCTCGACCTGGCCCGGCAACTTGGGGTGGCGGTCGTCATCCATTGCCGCGACGCCTTCGACGCGACCCTCGACGTTCTCGACGCCGAGGGGTTCCGTGACCGGCCCGTGCTCTGGCATTGCTTCGGCGGCGACACGGCGCAAGCGCGCGCCGTTTTGGATCGGGGCTGGCATCTTTCCGTGCCTGGCCCCGTAACCTACAAGAAGAACGAGGAATTGCGCGAGGCAGTGCGATTCATCGGGCTCGAACGTCTGCTTCTGGAGACGGATTGCCCGTTCCTAAGCCCCGAGCCCTACCGGGGCACGCGCAACGAGCCCGCTTATCTCGTCTTCACGGCCCAGGCCGTGGCCCAAACGCTTGCCGTGCCGGTCGAGGAGGTCTGGAAGAGGACGGGGGACAACGCTCGCGCGTTTTTCGGCGTGTAAGGCTGAGGACGACAAGGAAAAAGGCCGCGCCGGGAAATTCCGACGCGGCCTTTTTGATGAGCGGGTGCCGATCGGGCTAGCCGGCGACCTTGAACTCGCAACGGCGGTTCTTGGCCCAGGCGACTTCGTTGTTGGCGGGGTCGAGCGGGCGGGATTCGCCGTAGCTGACCTTGCTCAGGCGGTTGGCAGGCACGCCCAGCAGGACCAGGAACTCGTAGGCCGAGTTGGCGCGGCGCTCGCCCAGGGCGAGGTTGTATTCCTCGGTACCGCGGTTGTCGCAGTGGCCTTCGATCACGACGCGCATGTTGGGGTACTGCTTCAGCACCTGGGCCTTGGCCTGCAAGATGGAGCGGGCTTCGGGCTTGAGGTCGTACTTGTCGAAGTCGAAGTGGATCATGCGACCGATCTCTTCCTTGGCGGCGGCAATAGCGGCAGCCTCGCGCTGACGCTGCTCCTCAAGCTGACGCTGGCGGAGCGCCTCTTCCTCGGCGCGACGCTTGGCGTCGTCGTCGGTCGTCGCGCTCGGGGGCACGTCGCTCGCGGCCTGCTTGCTGGAACATCCGAGACCGGCGGCCAAGCCGGCAACCATCAACGCCACAACCAGAAAACGAAACGCGGCTTTCATAAAGCCCTCCTCAAGAAAATGGTTGAAAGCTCATGGGACCACGGCGCGTCCTTTCCATGGCTGCCCCTTGTTTGCCTTTGTCCCTTCCTGGGACGACGCGGGCAGGGAATCTACCTCGAATTCAATTCTTGTAAAGCTGTCCGGCGATCAAAGCAGGACGCCATTCGCCGGGCATCGTTAAAATTATGCCATTCCCCAGGGGGGTGGGCAAGCTTTTTCAGCGTTTCAAAGCCCACGACGGGGACTTGGCTTCTCCGGGGCCGGTTTCGATGTACATGGGGCCGTCGCCGTGCCGGGTGGTCAGGTAGAGTTTGTATTCTCCTGTCCTGTCCGAGGTGAAGGCGATGTAATAGCCGTCCGGGGCGAAGGCCGGGGCTTCGTCGTCGTAGCCCGGAGGGCCGAAGGTCAACTGCCGCTCGCGACCGGTCTGCAGATCGTGGACGAAGATGCGGTGCCAACCGTCCACCATGCGCGAAAAAGTCACGAGCCTGCCGTCGGGGCTTATGGAAGGGCTGGTGTTGTACTTGCCTTCGTATGTCACGCGAGTGACCTGTCCCGTGGGAACGTCGAGCAGGAAGATGTGCGGGTTGCCTGCCCGGCCCGAGGTGAAGACCATCTTTGAGCCGGTGGCGTCGAAGCTCGGCGAGACGTCGATGTTCCAGCTCTGGGCCAGGGGCCTGAGAATGTTGAAGTCCCTGTCGAGCAGATAGATGTCCGGCGCTCCGGCGATGTTCAGGGTCAGGGCCAGGTTGCCGTCAGGCAGGAAAGAGGGGCCGATGACCGCGCTGCCCTTGAGGTTGATCAGGCGCACCCCGGATTCGTCCCAGATGCCCAGGCGGTGTCCATCGGGCTGGATGTAGGTGAAGGCCAGCGCCTTGCCGTCGGGCCGGAACGCCGTGCTGGTGCAGATGTGCGGCAGGTTGGTCAGGCGGCGCGGATCGCGGCCCGTGGCCCTGGCGGCCCAGACGTTATGGGCCTGGCCTTCCTTGCGGGTGAAGGCCAGTTGCGAGAGGAAGAACTCGCCTTGTCCGGTGAGGACTTTCATGAGTTCCGAACAGAAGAGGTCCGCGACATCGGGCACGTGGATGGGACGCACGTCGTCGTATGCCTTGCCCAAAAGAAGTTGCCCGGAAAGGGCCTCGTAGACGCGAAGCTCGACCGCGCCCGTCTCTGGAGCGGTCTCCCGCCAGGCGCTCGTCATAATGATGTCCGCGCGCGAGAGCAGAAAACGCCTGAACTCGATGCCCTCGGCCGTGGGCGCGGTGACTTTGAGCCCTCCCAGCACGTCGGATTCCGCCATCTGAAACAGGAAGGGCATGTAGCCGATGTTGTGGCGGATGCGTTCCTGCAGGGTGTGGGCCATGCCGGGCAGTTCCCGGCCGGGTTCAATGGGCAGGGGCGCGGTCTGGGCGATGTTCAACTGACGTTGCCCGGGGCCGTAGATGTCCACGGCGATGGATGAGGCGCGCGCCTCGATCGGCCACGCGACGCCCAGGCAGAAAAGGGCGGACAGGACGATCAGGGCCGCGGCGAGGCGGCGGGGGGAAGTGGCGCGGTTCATGGCTATCTCAAGAGTTCCTCAAGGTTGAAGTTGACGACGATGGTCCTAAGTCCCTCAGGGGGCGGCGGCAGGGTCTTGGTCTCCTCCACGGCCTTGACGACCGAGGAGTCGAAGTCGGCCCTGCCGGACTGGCGCAGCACCTTGAAGCCCACGATGGTTCCGTCCTTGTCCACGGCCAATTCGATGGTCGCCACGAGACTCGGGTCGGGACGAAGGGCGGGATAACGCCAGTTGTTCTTGATGATCTGCATCACCAGGTTTGCGTAGATATCGACCACGCCGGAGGTCTGGCCCTCGCCCGAAGGCTGGCCCGACTGTTGCGCCTGGCGCTGAGCTTCGGCCAGGGCCTGCTTGCGCGGGTCGGCCTGCTCGGCTTTGCGGCGTTCGGCCTCGGCCTTCTTCTTCGCGTCCTCCAATGCCTTGCGCCTGATCTCCTCGGGCGTGGGTTCGGGCGGCTTCTTGGGTTCTGGCTTGGGCTCGGGCTTTGGCGGCTCGGGCTTGGGTTCCGGTTTTGGCTCGGGCGTTTTCTCCGTAATGGGTTTTGGCTCGGGCTTGGGTTCCGGAACGGGTTCGGGTTTCGGGGGCTCCGGTTTGGGGGGCTCCGGTTTGGGCGGTTCGGGTTTTGGCTCGGGCTTCGGCGGCACGGGCGCGGGCCTGGGCGCGGGCTTGGGCTGTTCCAGCGTCACCAAGTCCACCTGCACCACCGGCAGGTCGAGCCGGATCACCGGAGTCGGCGAGATGATGGACGCGAGCCATACGACCAGCACCACGGCGAGGTGCAGAGCCAGGGAGTACGGGAGGCCGGAACGCATCGTCTATTTTTTTTCCGGCAGCTTGGGAGCCTGCAACGCGTCCCTGGTCTGTTCGGCGACCATGCCGAGCTTGTCGATGCCCGCTGCCTTGGCTTCGCCCATGACCTTGACCACGACGCCGTACGGCACGTCGCCGTCGGCCTTCATGTAGAGCGCTTTTTTCTGGTCCACGACCAATTTTTTCAGATAGTTCTCCAACTCCTCGACCTTGACCTCGAACTCGTCCACGAAGATGCGGCCGCTCCTGTCCACGGTCAGGATCAGGTGGTCCTTGTCTGCGGGCAGTTCCTGTGCGGCCTTGGTCTCGGGCAGGTCCACGTCCAACCCCTGGGTCATCAGGGGAGCGGAGATCATGAAAATGATGAGCAGGTTGAAGACAAGGTCCATGAGCGGAGTGAGGTTCATCTCCGTCAGGAACTTGCGGTTGCTTCTGTAATCGAAGGCCATGTCGTCTCCCGGCCGGATACCGGCCTGAAGGCTTCGCCGCGCGGCTTTGGGGATGTCGCCCGTCCGCGCGCGTTTGCCCGGCTAGATGTCGCTTCCGTTCTCGGCGGTCCAGGCCAGCTCGCGCTGGATGCGGTTCAGGAAGGACGAGGCGAAGTTGACCAGATACGTCTCGATGCTGGCCATCATCCCGACGAAGCCGTTGTAGAACATGGCCGCCGGAATGGCCACGGCGAGTCCGAAGACCGTGGTCGTCAGCGCCTCGGCGATGCCGGGGCCGACCACGATCAGCGAGGCGCTCTTCATCATGCCGATCTCGTGGAACGAGCGCATGATGCCCCAGACCGTGCCGAAGAGACCGAGGAAGGGCGCGATGTTCGTGCAGGTGGAGAGGAAGACGAGGGAACTGCCGACCTCGTCGAGTTGGACGCTCACGCCCTGGCGCAGCGCCCGGCGCACGTTGTCGATGGCCAGCCGCCCCTTCACGCTCGGAGAAAGGTCGGCCTTTTCCAGCCTGCGCAGTTCCTTGAGCGCGAACGACCCGACCATGTACATGGGCGATGTCTGGTTCTGGCTCATGCTCTTCATGGCCGAGGTTATGTCGCCGGACTGCTGGAACAGCTCGAACTGCTCCACGCATTGTTTTCTGACCTTGCGCAACTGGATTATCTTCATGAAAATGATGCTCCAGCTTGCGATGGACATGGCGATAAGGAGATACATGATCGTCTGGATGACAAGACCGGATTCCGTGAGAACCCTCAGAAAAATATCCGTCATGGGCTTCCTACCTTGGGGGTGAATCGAACAATGATATTCTACGGCATCGCCGCAGGGCTAGCAACATGTCCTGGAGGCAAGCAACGGCAGCACTTCTTCCGCCTTTGCATCGAAACGTATGTCGGTGATGTCGCGGTACAGTGTCGGGCCGAGGTTGATTTCGATGACCGTGCCGCCGCGGGCCTTGATGTTTGCTGGGATCTGATTGGCCGGAGCGACTTCGCCCGAGGTACCCACGATGAGTACTGCGTCGGCCTGGGCCGCGAGACGGGATGCCTCGTGCAGGGCGGCCTGCGGGATGCCCTCGCCGAAGAAGACCACGTCTGGCCGCACCACGCCGCCGCACGCCGCGCAACGCCAGGGAATGTCAGAGGCGGTGATCTTTCTTGCCAGGCCGGGATCGTGCGGGGCCTTGCAGCCCGTGCAGTAGAACGTCTGGCAGCCGCCGTGGAATTCCACCACGCGGCGCGATCCCGCTTCCTGGTGCAGGCCGTCGATGTTTTGCGTGATCACGGCCCGTATGCGCCCGGCGCGTTCCATCTCGGCCAGGGCCAAGTGGGCCGGGTTGGGCGCGGCGCGGCCGAAGAAGTCCATGGCCTCGACCAGGAATTCCCAGACCCGCTTCGGGTCGCGCCTGAGCGCGCCGATGCTGGCCACCTCCATGGGATCGAAACGCGACCATAGGCCGCCGGGGCTGCGGAAGTCGGGGATGCCGGACGGCACGGAGATTCCCGCGCCGGTGAAGGCCACTGCGTGGCGGGCGCTTTTGAGCGTTTCGG
This sequence comes from Alkalidesulfovibrio alkalitolerans DSM 16529, assembly GCF_000422245.1. Classification (NCBI taxonomy): domain Bacteria; kingdom Pseudomonadati; phylum Thermodesulfobacteriota; class Desulfovibrionia; order Desulfovibrionales; family Desulfovibrionaceae; genus Alkalidesulfovibrio; species Alkalidesulfovibrio alkalitolerans. Next base: position 209,019 of record NZ_ATHI01000005.1, on the reverse strand, counting down.
CCGCGCGTGCGAGTAGGGATTCCAGGGCGGAATCGGACATGGGGAGGGCCTATAGCACGTGTGCGGGCAGGGGGGAAGGGGGCGCGCGGTGCAACGGAAACAGGGGGTTGCGCGGTCTTTCGACCGTGGCCGCCGCCCGTTCCTTGCCCCGGCTCAGCGAAGGCCCAGCAGGCGGCCGGCCAGTTCGCGCGAGTTCGCCTCGCAGGCCTCGTATTCCGCCGCGCTCAGGCCCGCTCCCAGGGCCACCAGCCGACGGCGCTCCGGCCCCACCAAGTCGCCCGGCGCGTGGGCGTCGTTGTTGATGACGAGCTTGGCCCCGGTCTTGCGGGCCATGGCCGCCACGTGGCCGTTGCTCAGGCTGTGGCCGCCGCGCGTGGTGATCTCCAGGAAAACGCCGCGTTCGCGCGCAAGCAGTGCCTCCTCCTCGGTAATCATGCCCGGGTGCGCCAGGATGTCCACCCCGGCCTCGATGGCCGCGAGGTTCGTGCCGCGCTCCACCGGCTCCACGATGGTCTCGCCGTGCATGACCACGATCTCGGCCCCGGCCTCGCGCGCCAAGGTCACGGTCTGTGCGATGAGCGGCGGCGGCACGTGGGTGATCTCGGCCCCGCAGAGCACGTCGATGTCCGCGAACGTGCCATAGGTCGAGGCCATGCGGCGGATGGCCGCGACGTTGAATTCGAGGTTGGAGAGGTCGGCGTGGTCGGTGATGGCCACGGCGCGGTAGCCTGCGGCCTTGGCCCTGCGGATGAGTTCGGCCGGGATCAGCGCGCCGTCGGAGAAGGTGGTGTGGGTATGCAGGTCTATCATGGAGGGCCTTTGCGGGCTACATCTTGTATTTGTCGTCGGGGTCGTAGCGTTCGAGCAGTTCGTTCCACTTGTTGGCGTCCTCGCCGCGAAGCTCGGGCTTCCCCGGCTCGGCCCGGTTGGACGCGGCCTCGGTCAGCACCTGCTCGGCCACGCGGATGGGGGCCTTGGCACGCAGGGCCAGGGCCACCGCGTCCGAGGGGCGCGCGTCGATGCGCCGCTTCTCCTCGCCCACGAGCACCTCGATCTCGGCGAAATAGGTGCCTTCGTCGAGCGAGACGACTTCAACGGCCGTGATCTCGCCGCCCAGCCCCTTGACCATGTTCAGGAGAAGATCGTGGGTCATGGGCCGGGGCAGGGACATCTCGTTCAGGGCCATGGAAATGGCCATGGCCTCCATCGCTCCGATCCAGATGGGCAGGACCTTTTCTTCGGCCATGTCCTTGAGGATCAGGACGGGCACCTGCGAATCCTCGTCCAGGGCGAGTCCGAAAACTTTCATCTCAACCATGGCGCCTCCGCGAGCGTGGCGTTGAGGGAATGCTTTTTGGCCATGGTGATTGTGACACGCGCCGTCTGTCCGGTCAAATCTTCTTCACGCTTCACGGCGTCCGTCGGCAGGGCCACGTTCACGACCCGGCCGTAGGGGTCGCGCCCGGCCAGGGAAGGCGCGTCGCCCGGCCCGTCCTTTCTGCTCCCGCGCTCGAAGACGACCTCGATCTCACGGCCCACCCACGCGGCGTAGGCCTCCTCGGTCAGCCGCTCCTGCAAGGCCTGCAGCTCCAAAAGCCGCCTGGTCTTCACCGCGTCGGCCACCTTGGGCTCGATGTCGCAGGCGCGCACACCGGGCCGGTCGTTGTAGAGGAAGGAGAAGCTCGATTCGAAGCGCACCTCCTCCATCAACGAGAGAGTCTCGCGGAACTCGGCCTCGGTTTCCGTGGGAAATCCCACGATGAGGTCCGTGGAAAGCGCGATGTCCGGCCGCGCCTCGCGCAGGCGGGCCACGATGTCCAGGTAGCGCGCGCGGTCGTACTTGCGGCCCATGAGCGAAAGGATGCGGTCAGAGCCGGACTGCACGGGCAGATGGAGCTTTGGAGCCAGGTTGTCGAGTTCGGCGAAGGCGCGGATGACTTCGGGCGCGATGTCCTTGGGGTGCGAGGTCACGAAGCGCAGCCAGCGAAGACCAGGCAGCCCGGCCACGTCGCGCAGGAGGTCCGCGAAGCCCGTGCCGTCGCCCGAGGCGTCCTGGCCGTAGGAGTTGACGTTCTGGCCGAGCAGGGTGATCTCCGTGGCCCCGCGCGCGAGCCATTCGCGGCATTCGGCCAGCACGTCCGGGGCCGGGCGGGACTTCTGCCGTCCGCGCACGTGGGGCACGATGCAGTAGGCGCAGAAGTTGTCGCAGCCCTGCATGATGGTCACGAAGGCCTGGGACGCGACTTTCTCGTCCGGCCAGTGGCGCTCGCGCGGCTCGTAGCGTTCGGCGAAGTCGAGCAGCGAGAGCCGAAGTCCCGGCTCGGCGGCCAGCCGTTCGATGGCCTGGGGCGCGGCGGCCGCGCCGTCCGTGCCGAAGACCAGCCGCACCTGGGGGAAGCGGCGGAAGAATTCCTCGCCCGCCTGCTGCGCCAGGCAGCCGCCCACGGCCACGAAGGCGCGGGGATTGTCGCGCATGGCGTCGCGCAGCCGCCCGAGCAGGCTGTAGACCTTCTCCTCGGGCTTTTTGCGTACGCTGCACGTGTTGATGACGACCACGTCGGCCTTTGCGGCCTTGTCGGGCGGAATCTCCTCCCAGCCCATGCCGCGCAGGGTGCGGGCGAGCCATTCGGAGTCGCCCGCGTTCATCTGGCAACCGAAGGTTATGATCGAAAACAGCATCGGGCAGTCCTGTGGGGGGCCATGGCGGCGCTTTGCCTTGTGTCCGGCCGGGCCAAGCACCTTGTGGGGCGTTTGAGGCAAATGTCAAGCGTGGAAAAATTTTCGCGGCCTGACGAGGGGGCCGGGCGTCAGCCGTAATGATCCATCAGCCACAAAAAGACGAAGGCCTGGGCCCTGGAGATCACTTCTTCGGGCGGCAGCGCGCCCGCGTCGATGACGCACTCGGCGGCCTCGTCCTCCTCGAAGGGCTCGTCCACGCCCGGCACCACGCCCAGGCCGGGCACGTCTTTGCCCGTGGCCTTGCGATCCAGGGCCTTCTCGTAGAGCCCGGCCATGACCAGCCCTTCGGGGCGCGTGGCCTCGCGGCGCATGGCCTCCTCCACCGGGCACTTGAGGTGGATCTCGGCGAAGCGCGGGATGAGGCGGCGCGCCCGGCGGCGCAACTCGCGCCGGTGCGCGGAAGCGTCCATGACCACGCCCTTGCCGCCGCGCACCAGAAAAGCGGCCTCCTCCACGAACATGGAGTAGGCCCGCTCACGCTCCTCGGCGCTGTAGGAAGGACTGGGGAAATAGGCCTTGCGCCGCTCGTCCATGGACAGGTGCACGGCCATGAAGCCGCGCCGCCTGAGGCCTTCCACCAGGGCCGTGGCCACGGAGGTCTTGCCCGAGCCGGGCAGGCCGGTGACCCACACGGCCCAGCCCTGGCTGCCGTGGCCTTTCTTCATGCCAGGTATCCGTCCACGCCTTGCCAGTCGAAGGGCGCACGCGACAGGGCTCGTTCGAGAAATCGGAAGAGAGCCGCCCTGACCTCGGGCGGGTGGCCGGGATACCACTGCGGGCTGGCCACCACCAGGGCGCGAAAGACGAAGAACGGCCCGATGACCTCAAGCATTTCGCGGTCGCCTGTGGCCTCGATGTAGGTCGCGAAGAAGGCGTCCCACAGTTCACGGAACGGCCCGTCGAAGCGCGGCGTGTCCAGGATGCCCCACAACAGGTAGTTGACGGCCATGGCCGCCACGTCGCCCGCGGCCTCGCCGAACTCGCCCCGGCTCCTGTCCAAGACCCGGAATTCGTCCCCGTCCACGAGCACGTTCCAGGGATGGAAATCGCCGTGCACCACGCACAGCCGCCGCGCATAGCGCTTCAGCCGCCAGCGCCAGTCCACGAGCTGGCGCTCCACTGCCTGGAAGCGCTCGGCCGGAAAAGGCTCGTAATCGGGCGGGTAGGCCTCGTCGATGAGCCCGGTGATGCACTCGCTGGAACCGATCAGGTCGCGCATCCGTCGCCAGTAGAGATGGGGATCGTCGTGTTTTTGCGCGTGTATTACGGCCAGCCAGCGGGCGAAATTTTGGGCCATGGCCAGGTCGGACGGCCTGAAGTCGCCGCTCCGGATGCGGTCCAGGTCGAGAAAATAGTCGTGGCCCGAGAGCTTTTCGTTGACGATGAAGAATTCCTGCGGCTCGTCAAGCGGCACGAGGCGGCCCGCGCCGTCCACGTAGCCCACGCCAAGCGGCGCGCAATGCCGGGGCAGGCGGCCGCTCGTGGCGTGCTGGAAGAGCAGCACGGCCGCGCGGTCCCAGGAGAACTGGTGGCCGTAGACGTCGCCCTTCATGACCGAGAGCACGGCCTCGCGCTCCTCGCCGTCCACGGTGAAGCGCACGAAGAGCGGCTTGCCGTAGCCGAAGCGCTTCATGCCCTGGGCGTCGAGGGTGCCGATGGCCCCGGCCGTCACGAGCCGGGCCGAGGGACCGTGGGCGCGCGTCAGATAGTCCTGCACGAGTTCGGGCGTGAGTTCGATCATGATCCGACATTACCCCATGCCGAGGGCGAGGAAAAGAGGGAAGGAACGGCTTGTCCGAAGCTTTGCGGAGCGCCGATTCTCGTGGCGAGGTTCGCGTGGGTTGACACGGCCGGACGCCGCGCGTATGAACAACCGGCTTTGGCGCATGGGCGTGTTCGCCCCTGAAAGCGCTTTTCCATAATTCTAACAGAGGTCAAGGAGACCATGTCCGAACAAAGCGGCAGTAGACCACGATCACGACACCTCGCCCATGTCTGGGGCGGGGCGGACGTGCGCCGCTAGGATTCATCCTCCCGGCTCGTCCGCCTCGTCCCGCCTTCCGGCGGCGACTTTAGGAGACGAGCCATGCTCATCAAGACCCTTGTCAACGAGCTTCGCGGCCTGATCGCGAGCAAGGACGGCGACGCGTTGCGTCGTTTTTTCGTCATCGGCAACCCCGGCCTGAACGCCGAGGTGCTTTCCCATCTCGACGTCGCCGAGATCGTCGAGATCCTGCGCTACATCGATCCGCTCTACGGCGCGGAACTTTTCGCCCACCTGCCTGCGGAGCAGCAGCGGATCGTCGTGGATTCGCTCTCGCGGCGGCGCTTGATCCTTCTGGTCGCGGCCATGCCGCACGACGACCGCGTGGACCTGCTCAAGCGCATGCCCGATGAGGAGCGCGAGGCCATCCTGCCCGGACTGGCCCAGGCCGAGCGCGACGACATCCTGAAGCTCTCCTCGTACGCCGAGGGCACGGCCGGGTCTATCATGACCTCGGAGTACGTGGCGCTTTCGGCGCACATGACCGTGGCCGAGGCCATCGCCAAGCTGCGCGCCGAGGCCCCGGACGCCGAGACCATCTATTACGCCTACGTGGTGGACGAGAATCGTCGGCTGCGCGGTCTCGTCTCCCTCAAGGATCTGATCCTCGCGCCCTCGCACAAGAAGGTCGAGGCCATCATGAACGCGGACGTGATCTTCGCCCGGGCCGACGAGGACCAGGAGGAGGCCGTGCGCAAGATCGCCAAGTACGACCTCCTCGCGCTGCCGGTCATCAACGGCAACGAGGCTTTGGTGGGCATCATCACTCATGACGACGCCATGGACGTGGCCCATGAGGAAGCCACCGAGGACTTCCACAAGTCGGGCACCGTGGGCAAGATCGAGGGCAGCCTGAAGACCGCCGGGGCATGGCTTTTGTATCGCAAGCGCGTCTTCTGGCTGGTCGTGCTCGTCTTCGGCAACATCTTCTCGGGCGCGGGCATCGCTTATTTCGAGGACACCATCGCCAGCTACGTGGCCCTGGTCTTCTTCCTGCCGCTGCTTATCGACTCGGGCGGCAACGCGGGCTCGCAAGCGGCCACGCTCATGGTCCGCGCCCTGGCCACGGGCGAGGTTGTCATGCGCGACTGGGTGAAGATGCTCGGCCGCGAGGTTCTGGTCGCAACTGGCCTGGGCCTGACCATGGCCGTGGCCGTGAGCGGCCTTGGGCTCTTCAGGGGCGGGCCGGAGATCGCCTTGGTCGTCGCCAGCACCATGGTCGTGGTGGTCGTTGTGGGCAGCCTCATCGGCATGTCGCTGCCCTTCGCGCTCACCAAGCTCAAGTTCGACCCGGCCACGGCCAGCGCGCCGCTCATCACCTCCATCGCGGACGCGGCGGGCGTCATCATCTACTTCACTATCGCCACGGCCATCCTGCCTGGACTGGCCTGATCGGTTTGGCCCATCCGGCGGAGGGCGAATAAGCCCCGTGCATCGAGCATGCACGGGGCTTTTTTGCGAGCGCGAGGCGGATCAAGCCGCCATCGTCCGTTTCGGGTTGACCGCGCCGTTTCGCCTGGGCTAGCGTACATAATGGAGCGAAGAAGCGTCGGCGCATCCGATGGTTCTTCGCACGGAACACGGGAGGTGACGCATGGACAGACGGACCTTTCTGGCCGGAGCCGCCGTGCTGGCGGCCACCGGTCTTCTGCCGGGCGCGGCTCATGCCCAGAGCGCGGCGAGACCGCTGCCCGCGCCGCGAACCGACGGCGGGATGCCGCTCATGAAGGCCCTGGCCGAGCGCAGGAGTTCGCGCTCCTTCGCGCCGCGCGAACTCGGCGAGCAGGAACTTTCGGACATCCTGTGGGCGGCCTTTGGCGTGAACCGGGGCGACGGCAGGCGCACCGCGCCCTCTGCGCGCAATTTCCAGGAGATCGACGTCTACGCGGTCATGGCGGCTGGCGCGTATCGTTACGACGCGCAGGGCCATGCCCTCGTTCCCGTGGCCGATCAGGACATCCGGGAGCTGGCGGGCAGCCAAGCCTTCGCCGCATCCGCGCCGCTCAATCTTGTCTATGCGGCGGATTACGAGCGCATCGGCGCGGCCGAGTCGGAGAAGGAGCGCTACGCCGCCTGGGACACGGGCTTCATCAGCCAGAACGTCTATCTGGTCTGCGCCGCCCTGGGGCTGGCCACGGTGGTGCGGGCCTCCATTGACCGGCCGCGTTTGGCCGCGGCCCTGGGCCTTGTGCCGCGCCAGCACATCACCCTGGCGCAGAGCATCGGCCATCCGGGCTGAACGGGCTTTTCCAACGGCCGCGAGGCGCTGAAACCCTGTCCTTTAGCCGTTCGAAAAATTCGAGGCCCCTTTCCCGGCGCGGGAGTAGGGGCCTCGATCATTTGTGGGGGAAAGAGAGCGGGTCAGATTCCGAAGTTCTCCCTGTGGCGGGCGGCGAATTCCTCGGCCGAGAAGGCGTGCTCCTGGGTGCCGTGGCGCTCCACGCAAAAGCTCGCGCAGGTCGCGCCGATGAGCGCGGCGTCGGGCAATTCCATCCCCTTGGCGAGGCCGTGCAACAGGCCCGCCCTGAAGGCGTCGCCAGCGCCGGTGGGATCGGCTACCTTGGCGGCCTTGGCGGCCGGAACCGGAATTTCTCGCCCTTTCTTGAGGATCAGCGAGCCCTTTTCGCCCAGGGTGACGATGACCGCGCCCGTGAGTTGCTGCAGTTCCTCGCGCGTCTTGCCCGTGACGTTCATGATCAGTTCGAGCTCGTAGTCGTTGACCGTGAGGATGGCCGCGCCCGTGATAGCCTCGATGAGTTGCTCGGGAGACAGGGCCGTGGTCTGCTGGCCGGGATCGAAAATGTAGGGGATCTTCAACTGGCGCAGGATGCGCGGGTATTCGGTCATGTCCTGCACGTTGCCCGGCGAGATGATGGCCAAGGCGTCCACGGGCGGCACGGTGTTCCAATCGAAACTGGAGGGGTGTCGCATGGCGCCGGGGTTGAAGCCAGTGATCTGGTTGTCGGCCTTGTCCGTGGTGATATAGGCTCCGGCCGTGAACTCCGTCTCCACGATCCTGATGCCGCGCAGCGAAAGTCCCTGGGCGCGCAGCCAGTGGGAGTAAGCGTCGAAGTCCTTGCCCGCGCTGCCGATGATCAGCGGATCCTCGTCGAGCAGGCGTAGCGAATAGGCGATATTGCCCGCCGTGCCGCCGAACTTCTCGTCAAGGCCCTCCACCAGGAAGCAGACGTTGAGGATGTGCAGTTTGTCCGGCAGGATGTGATCCTGGAACCGGCCGGGAAAGGTCATGATCCGGTCATAGGCGAGCGAGCCGTTGACGAACAGGCGCATGAATCAGCTCTCCTCCCCTTCGGCGCAGATGGATTCCACCCACTTGATGTAGTCCAGATTGGCCTTGAGAATGGGAGTGGCCGTGACGCAGGGCACGTCGTAGGGGTGCAGTTCCTTGACCGCCTTGATGGCGCGCGGAACGTCGCGCATGCGCGTCTTGCAGAGCATGACCGTTTCGGATGTCTCCTCGATCTTGCCTTCCCACCAGTACATGGACGAAACAGGATCGAAGATGTTGACGCAGGCAATGATCTTGCGTTGCAAAAGCTCCTTGGCGATGGCCGTCGCGGTGGATTTGTCCGGAGTGGTGACGTACAGCGTTGCGAGAGACATTCATGCTCCTTTGCGGATGCGTGGCGCATCAGTTGCAGAACGGGGCGGTATCCTTCTTTTGCCCGGCGAGATACGTCGCCGCGCTGGAGATGTCGGGGGCGGAAAGGGCAGCACCGTTTTGGCGCATGCGCGTCACGGTGCGCTCCCAATATATCTGGTCGCGGCCGAGATTGGCGCAGACGCGCTGGGCGCTGTGACAGCGGCCGCAAACGTTCTTCACCAGGGCCTCGCCTTCAGACGTGTGGGCGGCGGCGTCGGTGGGGAATGAGGAGTTCCCTGCCATGGCCGCGAAGACGAGAATAAAGGCCAGAATGCACAAGCCTTTCATCATGGACGACACGTCGTTACCCTCCCTTTCGGTTCGGCCGCTTTAAACGGCCCGCTCCTTCTAACCACAAATTGTGCATTCGTGCAACAGGTGTACTTCGATGCGGCAATTGCGCATCATGTAAACCGGGCAATGCAGTTTTCATGATCCGAGGTGCAACGATGAAAGATAAACAACGTGCCGCCCAGGTGTACGATGCCCTGCGCGCGCTCTATCCTCCTGTACGATCGTTCCTCGATTTCACCACGCCCTTCGAACTCCTGGTGGCCACCATTCTTTCCGCCCAGTGCACGGACGAACAGGTGAACAAGGTCACGCCCGCGCTCTTCGCGCGCTGGCCGGGGCCGGCCGAGATGGCCCGCGCGGATGTCTCCGAGGTGGAGCAGGCGGTTCGCTCCACGGGTTTCTTTCGCAACAAGGCCAGGAACATCGTGGCCGCCGCGCGCATGATCGTGGACGAGTTCGGGGGCGATGTCCCCCGGACCATGGCCGACCTGGTGCGCCTGCCGGGCGTGGCCCGTAAGACGGCCAACATCGTGCTCACCCAGGCCTTCGGCCTCGTCCGGGGCATCGCCGTGGACACCCACGTGGCGCGGCTCGCGCTACGCCTTGGCCTTTCCGGCTCCAAGCGGCCCGAGGTCATCGAGACCGACCTGTGCGCCGCGTTCGAACAAAGCGTCTGGGGCGAGATCAACCATCTGCTCATCCAGCACGGACGGGCCGTGTGCCAAGCTAGGCTGCCGCGCTGCTCGGCCTGCGCCGTCGCGGTCCTGTGCCCCAAAAAGGGCGTGACAAAATCCGCCTGAACGCTAGGATGCCTCCAGGCCGCTCGCGAAGCGCCTCCAGCCAACGGCCCGCCAAAGGCGGGCCGTGCTGATGACCCAAGGCGCGAAAATATCGCTTGTTTTCCGCCCTGGGTATTCTCGCAAGGAAGGTTTCATGGACAAACTCATCGTCAAGAACGCCGGTCCCCTGCACGGGACCATCACCATCAGCGGCTCCAAGAACGCCGCCCTGCCCATCCTCATGGCCTGCATCCTGCCCACCGGCCGCATCGAACTGACCAACGTGCCGCGCCTGGCGGACATCCATACGTCCTGCAAGCTCCTGAACATCCTGGGCTGCCGCACCACCTTCACGGACAACACCGTGGTCGTGGAGTGCGACAGGCTCACGCCGCACGCGCCCTACGAACTAGTCAAGACCATGCGCGCCTCGGTGCTCTGCCTGGGGCCGCTCCTGGCCGTGCTGGGCGAGGCCAGGGTCTCCATGCCCGGCGGCTGCGCCATCGGCTCGCGGCCCGTGGACATCCACCTCACGGGCCTCGAAGCCTTGGGCGCGACCTTCGAGCTCTCCGAAGGCTACATCATCGGCCGCACCGACGGCCTTAAGGGTGCGCGCATCGTTCTGCGTTTTCCGTCCGTGGGCGCCACGGAGCATCTGATGATGGCCGCGGCCCTGGCCGAGGGCGAGAGCGTCATCGAGAACGCGGCCCGCGAGCCCGAGGTGGCCGATCTGGCCAACTTCCTCAACGCCTGCGGGGCCAGGATCGAGGGCCAGGGCACGAGCGTGGTGCGCATCCAGGGCGTGAGCGAACTGAAGGGCACGTCGTACCGCGTCATGCCCGACCGCATCGAGGCCGGAACGTACATGATTGCCGCGCCGCTCACGGACGGCGAATTGTTGCTGCGCGACTGCCCCTTGCCCGAACTGGACGCGCTGGCCCACACCCTGCGCGAGATGGGCGTGTGGATCAACGAGACCGAGGAGGGCGTGATCGTCAGGAGCGGCGACGACCTCGTGGGCGTGGAGGTGGAGACCCTTCCCTATCCGGGCTTCCCCACGGACATGCAGGCCCAGATCACGACCCTGATGTGCAAGGCAAAGGGCCTTTCCATGGTCGAGGAGACGATCTTCGAGAACCGCTTCATGCACGTCATGGAGTTGAACCGCATGGGCGCGGACATCAAGGTCAAGGGCCACACCGCCGTGGTCAAGGGGCAACGGCCCCTCACGGGCGCGCCGGTCATGGCCTCGGACCTGCGCGCCTCGGCCTCGCTCGTGCTGGCGGGCCTTTCTGCCAAGGGGGCCACCGAGGTGCAGCGCATCTATCACCTCGACCGCGGCTACGAGAACATCGAGCAGAAGCTTACGGCTGTGGGGGCGTCGATTTCCCGGGTCAAAGGTTAGGGGCGCAAGCGGGCGAAAGGGCGAGGCCCGGACGCCCTGGACGGCGAGGGGGGAGACGTGCGGCAGACCGAACAGACCGGGCCGCGCGGTCTTTTTCTGTGGCAGCTTCTGCTGCTGGCTTACGGCGCGGGCATCGTCGCCCTGCGCGATCCGCTCATGGGCGCGGTCGGCCTCGCCGTGCTCGGCCTGTGCATTCGGTCGGGCGATCCCGTCCGTTTCCGGCCGCTGCCGCTGCTCGCCGTCTTCGTTCTCGGGTTTTGCCTTGCGGCCGTGCGACTGCCCGCGCAACCTGAAATCCCGGCCTGGATCATCGAGCGCGAGCGGGTAGAGCTTTCGGGCCTCGTGGTCGAGGCCGAGCAGCGGCCCGAAGGGGCCTGGCGGCTGATCCTGGATGATCTCGCCTGCCTGCGCGAGGACGGCGCGCATGAAACCCTGCCAGGCCGTCTGGTCCTTTCCTGGCATTATCCGCCCCGGCCCCCCGCGCCCGGCGCACGCCTCACGACAAGCACCCGCGTCTACCCCCAGGGCGGTTTCCGCAATTTCGGCGGAGCGGATTTCACCTTCTACTGGCAGACGCGCGGGGCCTTCTGGCGGGCCTACGCGCGCGGCGACGCGGCCACGCTCGAGGCCCCCGGGGTCTTAGGGATATGGGCGCGGCGGCTGGCCTTGGTGGAGAGGCTTTCGGCCCTCGCGCCCAAGGGGCAGGCCGGGGCGCTCGTCACGGCCCTGCTGGCCGGGGACCGCTCCGGACTCTCCCAGGAGAGCGTGGAGCGCCTGCGCGCGGCCGCGCTGGCCCACACCCTGGCCCTCTCGGGGCTGCACCTGGCCATGGCCGTGGGGCTCGGCGCGGCCCTGGCCCTTGCCGTTGGCCGCGTGCGGCCCGCCACGTACCTGCGCCTGCCCCTGCCGCGCCTGGCCGTGCTCATGGCCGCACCCCTGGCGCTTCTCTACGTCTGGCTCGGCGGGGCGAGCCATTCGCTGCTGCGCGCGGCCCTGATGTTCGCGGCCTTCGGGTTCATGCTCTGGCGCGGCCGCCGGGGGGCCTTTCTGGACGGCCTGTTTCTGGCCCTGGCCGTGCTTTTGCTCCTTTCGCCGCTCTCCCTCTTCGACCTCGGGCTTCGCATGTCGGCCCTGGCCGTGGCCGGGATCATCGTGGGCGCGCCGTACTTCGACCGTCTGGCCGGACGGTTGTCCGAGCGCCTGATCCCCGCCGAGCGGGCGCGGTTTCTGCTGCGCTGGCCGCTGTGCATCCTCGGTGTGAGCCTGTGCGCCAACCTGGCACTTTTGCCGCTCACGCTGCAGGCCTTCGGCGAGGTTCCGCTCGGGCTCGTCTGGAACCTCTTCTGGCTGCCCCTGATGCAGGTCTGGCTCATGCCGCTCGGACTGGCCGCGCTCGTGCCGCTGGCCCTCGGCCTTGACGGAGCGGCGGCTTGGCTCCTGTGGCTGGCCTCGCTCCCGGCCGAGGCGCTGTTCGCGCTCCTGGCGCGGGCCGACGCCTCGGGCCTGCTCGTGGTCCTCACGGGCGTGCGGCCGCTCTGGCCCGCCATGCTCGGGGCCTGGCTTCTGGCCGTGTGGTTCTTTCTGCCCCGTCGGCCGTTGGCTGTGCTCGGCCTTTGCTTCGCGCTCCTGGCCGGTCCGGTCGTCCTGGCCGGGTACGAGGAGCGGCGCGAGCGCGTGGCCGTGGAGTTGATCGACGTGGGCCAAGGGTTGGCCGTGCTCGTCGAGGGACCGGGCGGCGCGCGGCTGCTTCTGGACGCGGGCGGCTTGGCCAGCCGGACCTTCGACGTGGGCCGCGCCGTGGTGGTTCCCCGCCTGACCTTGAACCGCGATCCGCGCCTGGACGTTTTGGCCGTGTCGCACGCCGATCGGGATCACGCCGGGGGCGCGGCGGCTGTTGTCCGAGCCCTTCGGGTCGGCGGCTTCGCCTGGAACGGCAGGGACGGCGAGGCGCATTCCCTGCGCGAGCTTTTGCCGCTTCTCGACGCGCGCGGCGTGGACAGCCGCGTGGTCACGGCCGGGGAGCGCATCGACCTTGGCCGTGAATTACGGCTCGACGTTTTGCACCCCGCCCCGGATTTCGCCGGGCGCGGCAGCAACGACGGCTCTCTGGTGCTCAGGCTCGTGTGGCGGGGACGGCCCCTTGCGCTGTTGCCGGGCGACGTGGAGCGGGCAGGCATTCGCGCCCTGCTCGACGCGGGGAGCGAGTTGTCCGCCGATCTTTTGGTCCTGCCGCATCACGGCGCGGCCGGAAGCCTCTCGCCCGCCCTGCTCGACGCAGTGGCGCCACGCATCGCGGCCGCGGGCACGGGCTGGCTCAACCAGTGGAACTTCCCTTCCTGCGCGGTCCGCGAGGCCCTGGGCGCTCGCGGCGTGCCGCTCTACGACACCGGAGCGTACGGCGCGGTGCGCGTGACATGGGACGGCCCGGACGCCGCGCCGAGCGTGCGGACGTTCCTGGCCGGGCCAGCGCCGCGCGAGCCTTGCGCCGAGCGCCCCAGGCGTCGTACAAGTGGAGAAAGAGAAGGGGATATCTAGGAAGACTGTTGACAGATTCTGTTTTGCGGATCGCTCGAAAAGGGCCAATGGCACTCTCGGGGCGGTCTGACGGGGGAGGGACAATGACGCGCATCATGCTCATCGTGGCTGTCTTGAGCCTGGCCGCGCCCGCGAGCGCCCTGACCCCGGGCAAGCCCGTGGACATCCGCTGCGCCGAGGACTGGAAGGCCGGGCCGGTGAACGTCTACGGCAGCTACGGCACGCGCCACCAGTTCGAGGTCGAGGTGCCGCCCGCCTGCGCGGGCAAGCGCATCCGCTACCATTTTACCGGGCGCGCCGCCGCCCAGGCCGCGCGTTGCGACGCCCAGGTCCGCTACGGCAGCGGCGGCTCGTCGCCGCGCGTGGAGGCGTTCGTCTCGGGGATGGACGAGCAGGCGGGCGAGGTGCCGTCGGTGCTTTCCGAGACCGAGCGCCTGGTCAGGGTGCGCTGCCTCTCGGGCGACGACGACCGACCGCTTAACGTGCGCGCCTGCGTCTCCTGCACGCCGGACACCTCGGCCGAGGACCTTTTCATGCGCGAATTGCAGGAGTTCAAATCCCAATAATTCAGCACTTAGGCGGATTCGTGCGCGACCAGCGCCTGGCCAGGGCCACGCCCACCAGGTTCTGCCACAGGCTGAAGATCGCTCCGGGCAGCGCGGCCGCCGGGCCGAAGAAGGCTCCGGCCAGGGCCACGGCCAAACCCGAATTCTGCATGCCCACCTCGATGGAGATGGTCCGCGCGCGCGTGGCGTCCGAGCCCATGAGCCGGGCGCAGTGGTAGCCAAGCCCGAATCCGGCCGCGTTGTGCAGGACCACGGCCGCCATGACCAGCGCCGGGAAGGCCAGGATGGTCTTCTGGTTCAGCCCCACCACACAGGCGATGATGAGCGAGATGGTGACCATGGATATGGCCGGAAAGATGCAGGCCACGGGTCGCAGGCGGTCGCGCAGCAGGCTGCGGATTATCAGCCCGTCGAGCAGCGGGAAGAGCACGATCCAGAAGACCGAGCGGACCATGGCCCAGAAGTCCACCTGGATCTCGTGGCCGAGCAGGAGTTGCACCAGGGCGGGCGTTACGAGCGGGGCGAGCATGGTGGAGACGAGGGTCATGACCACGGACAGGGCCACGTCGGCCCGGGCCAGATAGGTGATGACGTTGGAGGCCGTGCCGCCGGGGCACGCGCCCACGAGCACGAGCCCCACGGCCGCCTCGGGCGGCAGGCCGAGCAGGGCCGAGACGGCCACGGCCAGGATGGGCATGATCGTGTATTGCAGCACGATGCCCGTGCCCGCGCCGCGCCAGTTGCGAAAGGCCCGGCCGAAGTCGGAAAAGTCGAGCGTGAGCCCCATGCCGAACATGATCACCCCAAGGCCCAGGGCGATGTGCGGGGCGATCCAGGTGAAGAGCGGCGGATGCGCCAGGGCCAGGGCCGAGAGGCCGAGCGCGAGCGGCAGGAAGCCGCGCTCGATCAGCCCGACCGCGTTCATTGCCGGGACTCTTCCGCGTGCGCGGTCTCGGCCTTGTGGGCCACGACCATCTTCTTCAACTGGCAGACGCCGCAGACCTCGCGCGGCGTGGGCGCGCCGCACTCCAGGCAGGGCGTGAGCCCGGCCGTGGCGCGGGCCGAGGCCGCGAAGGCCTCGCGTCCGTCGCGCAGGAAGTTTTCGTAGAACTGGGTCTTGGCGCCGGGCCGCGACTGTTCGAGGTTTTCGAGCAGCGCCTTGTGGCCGGTGAAGGACGCGCCGCGCGAGTAGGGGCAGGGCGCGCTGACGTGCGGGATGCCCTTGAGGAAGGCGTAGCAGGCGGTCTCGAATTCGGTCAGGCGGTAGAGCGGCTTCACCTTGCGCGCCTGTCCGCCGTCATCCGCAAGGCACGGCCCCTGGTCGGCCAGGTAGGCCTTGTCCCAGCGCAGCACGTTGGCGAAGAGGCGCGCGGTCTCGTCGTCGAGGTTGTGGCCCGTGGCCAGGGCCGTGAAGCCCTGCTCGCGGGCCACGCGCGAGAAGACGTGGCGCTTGATGGAGCCGCAGGCCGAACAGGTGGGGCGGCCCCTGAGCGCTTCCTTGACGTCGGGGATGGCCAGCCCCATGTCCGGGGTGGAGGCCACGATCAAGGGGATCGAGCGCGCCTCGCAAAAGGCCTCGATGTGCGCGAGCGAGGCGTCGGACGAGCCGGGGATGCCCAGATAGACGTGCAGGCCCGTGACGTCGTAGCCCTGCTCTTTCAACTCGTTGGCCAGGCCGAGGGAGTCCTTGCCGCCGGACAGGGCCACCAGGATGCGGTCCGCAGGCGTGAACATGGCGTGGTCCTTGACGGCCTTTTGCACCTGGCGGCTGAAGAAGAGGAAGAAGCATTCCGGACAGAATCCAGTATTGTGGCTGGGCAGCTTGACCTGGGCTGGGGCCTTGCAACGGCGGCACTTCATGAATGCATCCTATCCTTTGGAGCGCACGGTGCGCACGGTGATCTCGTCGCCCGGCGAAAGGCTGCGGTCCTCGGTGAGCAGTTCGCGGCCACGGATGACCAGAGCCGTGGTGCAGGTCTCGCCCAGGCGGCCCAACAGGGCGCGCACGGTCTTGACGTTGTCGAGGGTCAGGACGGTGCCTTCGGGATCTCTTCGTACTGTTATCATGAGGTGCTTTCGTCCGGTGATGAAGTGCTGTGGTGACGCGGGGATATTAATTCATACCAATTTGGACTGGAAAAGTCATCACCCGGGACGTGAAGCGCCTCATGCCCCATTTTCGGGAGAAGGGCAAATGCGGGAAAAGCCTCCGCGCCCCTCCTGGCGGGTGTTGACCCGGTGGGTAAAATCCTCCATACAATGTTCCCAGCGGCATCGTTGAAAATGAGGAGGAATCCATGGCTGCCCCCGAGAAAAAGGTTCTCGTCGTGGACGACGAGAAACATATCCGCATGCTCTACCGCGAGGAGCTCGAAGCCGAGGGCATGAGCGTCGTCACCTCCAACGGCGAAGAAGACATAGTGGAGCTCATCGAGAGGGAGCGGCCCAAGGTGGTCATCCTGGACATCAAGCTCGGAGCCAACCGCTCGGGACTCGACCTTCTGCAGGAGATCCGGGGCAAGGACCAGGACCTGCCCGTGATCCTCTCCACGGCCTACGACTCCTTCCAGCACGACCTGAAGTCCATTGCCGCCGATTACTACGTGGTCAAGTCCGTGGATCTTTCCGAACTGAAGTCCAAGGTCGATCTGGCCATGAAGAAGGCCCTGACCCAGCGCTAGGCGCGTTCGCATCGCGCGGGATTTGGCTCCGCGTCCGACGGCCGGTTTCCCCGGCCGTTCGCGTTTCAGGTGACAGGCGCGTCGTACGTCACGGCCTTTTGCACGCCGCGCCGCCCTCGAAGGGGGCGGTTTTTCTTGCCCTGGCAGGGCTCTTCTGCTAGCGCCCTTCTCCATGTTCGATTTCAACATGGCGGGGTGGGTCCAGAAGATCGCCCTGATTACTCCCGGCTTTCTCCTGGCCATCACCGTGCACGAGCTCTGCCATGGGCTGATGGCCTTTCGTCTCGGCGACCCAACGGCCCGCATGGCCGGCCGCCTGACGCTCAACCCGTTCAAGCATCTGGACGTCATGGGCACCATCGTGCTGGTCCTCACCCAGATGATCGGCTGGGCCAAGCCGGTGCCCGTGGACCCGCGCTATTTCAGGAATCCGCGCCAAGGCATGGCGCTTGTGGCCGTGGCCGGGCCGCTGGCCAACTTCATCACGGCCGCGATCTTGGCCCGCCTGCATTTGCTGGTCGTGGCCGGACTCTCGGGAGAACCGTCGGAGCTGGCCGTCTCCATCCTGCTGCCCCTGACGGGCATCATCGAGGCGGGCGTCCTCATCAACCTAGTCCTGGGGTGCTTCAACCTGCTGCCCATCCCGCCCCTGGACGGCTCGAACATAGTGGCCCTGTTCCTGCCCCTGCGCACGGCCATGCAATACATGTCCTTCGGTCGCTTCGGCTTCATCGTCATCATCCTTTTGGCCGTGACCGGCATGCTTGGCCAGATTCTCTGGCCGATGATCCGCTTCATGGCCACCATCCTGCTCTGAGGAAATCGCACATGAACAATCGCATCGTTTCCGGCATGCGGCCCACCGGGCCCCTGCACCTCGGCCATTATTTCGGTGTCCTGCTCAACTGGGTGGAGATGCAGAAGGAGCACGACTGTCTCTACTTCGTGGCCGACTGGCACGCCCTGACCACCAATTACGCCGAGCCCCGCGACGTGAAGGGCTTCGTGCCCGAGTTGGTCTGCGACTGGCTGGCCGCCGGGCTCGATCCCGAGCGGGCGATCCTCTTTCAGCAGTCCAGGGTCAAGGAGCACGCCGAGTTGCATCTGCTGCTCTCCATGATCACGCCCACGGGCTGGCTGGAGCGCAACCCCACCTTCAAGGAGGTGCGCGAGCAGTCCAGCAAGGACCTCTCCACCTACGGCTTTCTGGGCTACCCGGTGCTGCAGTGCGCGGACATCGTCATCTACAAGCCCAAGTGGGTGCCCGTGGGCCAAGACCAGTTGCCGCACCTGGAGCTGACGCGCGAGATCGTGCGCCGCTTCAACTACCTGTACGGCGAGTACTTCCCCGAGCCCGAGGCCAAGCTGACCTCCTCGGCCAAGCTGCCGGGCCTTGACGGCCGCAAGATGTCCAAGAGCTATGGCAACTCCATCTATCTGAAGGACCCCATGTCCGAGATCAGGCCCAAGGTCATGAGCATGCTCACGGACACCAAGCGCCAGCGCCTGAAGGACCCGGGCGAGCCCAAGGACTGCAACCTCTTCCCGTACCTGGAGTTGCTCGCGCCCACGGGGATCTTGCCCGAGATCGAGGAGGGCTGTCGCACGGCCGCTCGGGGCTGCGGTGACTGCAAAAAGCTCCTGGCCGAGAAGATGGCCGACTTCCTGGAGCCCATCCAGGCACGGCGCAGGGAGTACGAGGCCAGGCCCGATACCTTGCAGGACATCATCGTCGCCGGTTCCGACAAGGCCCGTGCCCTGGCCCAGCAAACCATGGACGACGTGCGCAGGCTCTTGAATTTCGACTTCTAGGCCCGAAGAGCAGCTTCGGACCGCCAATCAGAAAAGGCCCCGGTCGCATGCGACCGGGGCCTTTTGCGTTGGTGTGGGGTTTGCGTTTATCCGCCCGTGACCGGCAGGGTGACCTGCATGCCCATGAGGGGCCAGATGAACATGACGAAGAGGCTCAAGACCACCATGAGCATGACCGAGGCGATAATTCCGTACTTGAAGAATTCGCCCGAGGTGAACTGCTTGGAGTCGTAGGCGATGGCGTTGGGCGCAGCGCCCACGAGCAGAACGAAGGGCATGCCCGCCGTGGCCAGCGATGCGAAGAGCACCACCTCTCCGGCCACGCCCAGATAGGGGGCAATGACCAGGGCCACGGGCAGCGAGATGGCGATGGCCGCGACGTTCATGATGAAGTTGGTCATGATGAGCACGAAGAACGCGATGCTCATGACGAAGACGAACCAGTTGGCTTCCTTGAAGATCGTCAGCCAGTTCACGGCCAGCCATTGCGCCGCGCCAGTCTCCCAGAGGCAGAAACCGATGGACATGGCGCCCGCGAAGAGCAGGATGATGTTCCAGGGAATGGCTTCCAGGTCGTTGATGTCCAGAATCTTGATCACGAAGAAGGTGATCGTGGAGATCAAGAGGACGGCGGACTTGTTGTAGGGGGCCAGGGCCGGGATGAAGGACTGCAGCGACATGAAGGCGATGACCGAGAGGACGATGCCCGCGGCCAGCTTTTCGTTCTTGGTGATCGGTCCCATGCTCTTGTCGAGTTCCTCGACCTTCTTGCGCAGGCCGGGGATGGTGGACTTCTCCGGCTTGAAGAAGAACATCATGAAGCACCACAGCAGACCGACCATGAGGAAACCGAGCGGCGCGTTGTAATAGAGGTACTGGAAGAACGAGATGTCCTGCCCGGCCAAGTCCTTGAAGAAGCCCAGGGCCACGATGCCGCGCGCCGCGCCGAGCAGACAGATGATGGAGCCCGCGCCCGCGACGTAGGCCATGCCGATGAACAGGCCCTTGCCGAATTTGGTGACCTTGTCGCCCTCACCGTAGAGGCTGTAGATGGCCAGGAGCAGGGGGTAGACCGTGGCGGCCACGGCCGTGTGGGCCATGAACAGGGTCAGGAAGGCTGTGACGAAGAAGCAGCCCAGGTAGATCATGCTCGTGCGTTCGCCCACGACCTTCAGCATCTTGTAGGCCAGACGCCTGGTCAGACCGGTCTTGGTGAAGACCAAGCCGATGACCACGGAGCCGAAGATGAAGAGTACCGAGGGATCCATGAAGGCGCGGTAGGCGTCCTTTGCGGGCCTGATGAAGAACAGGGCCTGGAGCGTTCCGATGAGCAGTGAGGTGACGCCGATGGGCACGACCTCGAAGACCCACCACAGGCCCGCCCAGAGGAAGACCGCCAGGGCGCCCTTGGCCTCGCGGCTGAGGGCGAAGCTCACGCCTAGGGGATCGACGGCGTCGGGCCAGGGCGGAGAGTAGTAGACGATGAAGAAAAGGGCCGGGCCAAGCATCGCAAGAAGAAGCTTGGACCAGTTGAATGACTTCTGCTGTGCCGCGTCGGTGGCGCTCATGTGATTGTCTCCTGGAAGTGCAGGTCGTTCGTTGAGGTTTTTGGTTGCTGAACGGTCGTGTTCATTCGGCTAGCAGGAAAGCATGAGTTTGCGGACTTCCTCGAAGATGTCGCCGTAGCGCAGCACGCCAACGACCTTGCCATTCTCGGTGACGAGCAGCGGCTGGCGCACACCCAGGATGAAGCGATGCAGTGCCTTGTCCAGGCTGTCTTCGACGTCCACGAAGGACTGTTCGGCGAGAGGGCCGATGACCTCGGAGACCTTGAGGTTCGCTGCCCTGGGACAGACCCTGGCCAGCGACTCCGGCCAGAGTTGGAAGTCCTTGTACAGGGACGAGACGTATTCGCTGGAGAGGGCGCTCGGGATGTCCTTTTGCTGGAGTATTTTTTTGTACGTCGGTTCGAGTGCGAGAAAGATGTCGAGCATGGTCAGTACGCCCTTGAATTCCCCCGTTTCGGAGAAGACGAGCGCATCGCGGTGGGCCTTCTCCTGGCCCTTCGCGGCTTTGTAGTTCTCGAAGGCCTTGAAGCATTCGCGCAAGGTGTCATCGTCCTTGACGCTCACGTATTCTGAAATTGGGATCATCAATTTTTTGGTCTTGATCGAATCCATCTGGCGTCCCTTTTCAAGGTCATCCACGGTTACAGGTTGAGCGATCGTCCGCAGGTCTCAGGTTCTCTTCTCCCATGATGCAAGTTGGCTTGTGATAAGTTGGACTAACTTTTGTGTCAAGGAAAAATCTAACAGAATATGAATTTTTTTTAATTATAGTGATCCTTGGGAACCCTTGTCTTGCATAGATTTCGGAGGACACAGGGAGGAAAATGTATTTGTGAAAAAAAGTGCGTTAAGTTTTGTTATGGCACTTTTCATCTGTTTTCCGTCAGGGGGCAGGGGCCATGGATGGACCGGCGCTGCGTGGGTTTGGTGGAATTCAGGGGTGATCGTTCGATCGATCACAAGGGGGCCCGCCGCTGACTCGGGGGCCAGGGGGATGTTTTCCGAAGCCGCGGCGTGTTCTCCCGTCCAACTCGGCGGGCGTGCGGCAGGGGGCCGGGAAGGGGGCGGCAGACGTTCGGCAGACGTTCGGCAGACGTTCGGCAGGCGGTATGGCAGGGAGCCGGGAGGCGGCTGGCAGGCGATCCGGCAGGGGGCCGGGAAGGCGGCTGGCACGCGATCCGGCGGGCTGGCGGGGAAGCGGGGAGGGGCCTCCCGGGGTCGTCCTAGTTGGCGATCTGGGGTAGTTCGGGCGGTTCGGATTCAGCGCCCGCGAGGGGCTTGGCTGGTCAGGCGCGCCCTCGCGGCACGTCCTCGGGCTGCCCTTCGGGGACGCGATCCCCTCGGGAAACACCGCCTGCCACGAGGCGTTCCTCAACCCCGAGCAGATTCAAGCGCGCCGGAACCCAAAAGCGCCTCAATCACCTCGGCCAGGGGCAGGCCCACCACGCTTGAGGAAATACGTGCATGCTTTCTATGTGTCCTGGCTTATTCTTCTTTCTGCAAAACAGATGAGGAGTTATTCTCGTTCGCTTCCTCCTTGTTTAGTATGGCAAATAATATTTCCGTTCTTTGCTTGGTGCATGAAGCTTGATGTCATAAACTCACAAATTGTTTTTGATGAGTTTACGCACAGCATCGCATGATGTTTTAGTGGTTTTTTCCCTCTGGCATGCCGATCACCCATCTCGTTACTTAGTGTAGCAATCCCATTAACAATGGAGGTTATCCCACTTATAAGTTGGAGAACGGCATTGTTTCCAGGATATTCTTTTTCATTCATGTTCATCAGAGTTTTAACTCTTTTGAACATTTTGATCAGATCGCCATCTTTTTTGTTGTTGCCAGCGGATAAATTACTTTCAAGTTCATGGAGTACACTTTCAAGTAATGTCCGTGCGTTTGTAATTGCTCCATCATAGTCGCCATTTTCAATTTTTCGATCGCATTTTACTATTTGGTCATCAATGAATGAATCAAAATCTTTGTCAGATGCATTCATTTTCTTTTTGAAGTCTATACTATGTGATTTCAAGCCATCAATAATCACTTTTCTTCCGGTATATGATAATTTGATATCATTGTGAGATAGTAGATGGTTTATATATTCGATTGTTGATGTGAAGTCGATTTCGCTCTCTATGAATCTAGCTGGATTGACTAATTCAATTAGAAAATCGCGAAATTTTCCAATTTCAATCAAGCTTTTGATCTTTTCTTCTGCATATACCCAGCGTGTTGGAAATCCTCCATTCCAGCTATATTGATCATCAAACCCAAATTGGTTAAAAAAGTCTACAAGATCAGGCCCCTTCAGGTAGGGTGCTTTTTGATTGTCCCCAGTAATTGTCTTTGCTAACAATCTGATTACATTGGGATTGATTTTGGTCATTAATCACTACCTCGTAATTGGGTGATGGTAGGGATCAAATATGGCTGGATAGCTTGGAAACAAAAAGCAAATTTATATTTTATATATAAAATATGTCAGCTTGGGTCAATCTTTCACTGGTCTCACGCTCCCCAAAGACACTGCTGTCTCAAGCACCTCGGCCAGGGGCAGGCCCACGACGTTGGTGTAGGACCCTTCCACGCTGCGCACCAGGAACGCGCCCTGGCCCTGGATGGCATAGGCTCCGGCCTTGTCCAGGGGCTCGCCCGTGGCCGCGTAGGCAGCCAGGGCCGCAGGCCCCGGATCGATCATGGTCACGCGGGTGCCGACCGCGAAGGTGCGCGCCGGGCCATCCGGCGGCACAAGCGCGCAGCCCGTGGCCACCAGGTGCTCGCGGCCCGCGAGCAGACCCAGCATGCGCCGCGCGTCGGCCTCGTCCACGGGCTTTCCCAGCATCTGGCCGCCCACGGCGACCACGGTGTCCGCGCCGATGACCAGGCTTCCGGGGTGGAGCGCCGCGACCTCCAGGGCCTTTTGCAGGGCCATGCGCATTGCATACGCCTCGGGCTTTTCATGACCCTCCGGCGGCGGCTCGGGGCAGGTGCTGGGCACGACGCGAAAGCTGATCCCGAGGCCTTGCAGCAGTTCGAGACGCCTGGGCGAGGCCGAGGCCAGAACGATATCCATGGTGGCGCGGTAGATGGCGTGCATATGAACTCCCCCTGGCCGTGCGGATGCGCGGCCAGGGGATGCCTAGCCCAGGAGCCGGAGCCGGTCAACCGCGCCGGGAATCAGACGCCGAGCAACCTCATGATCTCGTGGTTGAAGGCGGGCAGGTCCGAGGGCTGGCGCGAGGTGACGAACTGACCGTCCACCACGACCTCCGCGTCCTGGTAGTCCACGCCCGCGGCCACCATCTCCTCGCGCACCGTCTTGTAGCAGGTGGCCTTGCGGCCGCGTAGAAGCCCGGCCGAGATGAGCACCTGCGGTCCGTGGCAGATGGCCGCGATGGGCAGGCCCGCAGCCGCGAAGTCGCGGGCGATGTCCAGGGCCTTGGGAATCTCGCGCAGCTTGGCCGGAGCCTTGCCGCCGGGGATGACGAGGATCTTGTAGCCGCAGCCCTCGGCCGATTCGATCTTGTCCAGGGCCAGATTGGCCTCGACCTCGTAGCCCTGCTTGCCCGTGACCGTTCCCTTGGCCGGGGCCGCGACGTCCACCGAGAACCCCGCCTCCTGCAGGCGGTACATGGGCACGAGCAGCTCCGAGTCCTCGAAGCCGTCTGCGGTGATGATCAACGCTTTGGGATCGTACATGGCGTACTCCTTCATTCGCGGATTACGGCAATTACCGCCAGCCTATTCCACAAAAGAGCCGCCCTGGCAACGCCGGATCGAACTTCCGGATGTCCGGGATCGCGCGCAGGCGTGGAGCGGAAAAGGGAAGGAGAGGTTTGCCTTTCAGGGGCGGCACTCCGGCCTCGCGTGGGCCGGATGCCCGGTAGCGCGGCGGGCGCAGGCCGTGGGCATCTCGTTTGACCAGACGGCCGCGCGCGAGAGCGGGCCGGATCGCGGCGATGACGCCTCGGGCGGGCTGCTACGGCGCGCGCGCCGCGCCGAGCCGTCCCGGCAGATCCCAGGCCTCGGCCAGCCGGGCCACGGCGGGCGGCACCAGATCGCGCCAGGGCCGCCCCTCGGCCATGCGCGAGCGCACGTCGCTGCCGCTGATGCCCTTGTCCTCGGGCCGCACCTCCCACAGCACGTGGACCCGCAGGTCCCGCTCCCGGAAGCGCCGCTCCTTGGCCCTGCCCCAGGCGTCGTAGATGGAGACGAAGAAGAGGCTGTCCAGCGGCACGTAGTGCGCCCAAAGCTCGGGCAGGTTGACGGGAAAGGGCACGACCTCGAACTCGTCTCGCGGCACGCCCGCTTCGAGAAGCATGTCGCGGCACATGAGCATGCGCTCCCAGAAGGTCAGAGGGTTGGCCTCGGCCAGGGAACGCCGCGCGTCGGCCGCGTCCTCGCGGGTCAGCAGGGGATCGGGGTTGGTCACGCCCACGTAGAGGAAACGGCACAGCGCCTTGCCCGCCAGGAGATAGCGCAGGTGGTCGTTGTGCGGCACCTGGAAGCGGCCGTGGATCACGCCCGTCCCGGCCGGGGGAGCCGCCGGGCTCATTCGTCCTCCTCGAGGCGGAAGGCCGCGCTCCCCGCGGGCCAGTAGAGGCGCTCGTGCGGCGTGTCGCGGATGCCCAAGAGCCGCGCCCGGTCCAGGGCGTTCAGCACCAGGAGCATGAATTCCGTGCCGCGCACCGGGCCGAGGCTGCCGCGCGCAGCCGCTGCCTCATCGAAGGTCCGCACCTGGTCGCGTCTGAGCCCCGCGCCGACCATGCACAGCGGCACGGGCTCCCCGGAATGGATGAGCGGGCCGGACGAGGGCGTGGAGTGGTCCGAGGTCACGGCCAGCAAGAGGTCCTTGTCGTCGAGCAGGGGGCCGATCGTCGTGGCCAGCCCCCGGTCCAGCGACTCGATGGCCGCGACCTTGCGCGAC
This sequence comes from Alkalidesulfovibrio alkalitolerans DSM 16529, assembly GCF_000422245.1. NCBI lineage: Bacteria > Pseudomonadati > Thermodesulfobacteriota > Desulfovibrionia > Desulfovibrionales > Desulfovibrionaceae > Alkalidesulfovibrio > Alkalidesulfovibrio alkalitolerans. Next base: position 184,002 of record NZ_ATHI01000005.1, on the reverse strand, counting down.
GGACTCTTGGCGTGGGCGGCCTCGTCCGGTGCCTTGGAGTGGACATGAACGAAATCGTGCCGCGAAAGGGCCGCGCGCGCGAGCCCGATGCGCCGGGCAAGGTCCTCGCCCGGGTCCTCGCCGTCGTCGTCCGCGATGGTCTCCATGCCCAGGCAGCGGCCAAGCCCCAGGTACAGGGGGCCGGAGGCCACGATGCAGCCCGAGAGGCCGGTGCGCTCGCGAAACGGCTCGATCGCGCCCAGGCGGCCGGGGCGCTGCGTGACCAGGCCGTTGACCGGCGGCAGGCCCCGCGCCTCGCGCTCTTGGTTCTCGGGCAGGGCGGAGAGGAGGCGGAAGACGCGGCGCAGATAGCGGCCAAGGACGCGGGCCGTGCGGCGCGCGCTTTCGTCGCCGTGCGCCTCGGCCAGCGGTTCGAGGGGGTGAACCGGCCAGCCGTCCGTCATGGGGTTGGTGTCGGTGAAGCGCGGATCGGCCCCGCCCGAGACGAGCAGCACGCCGAAGAGCCCCTTGGTCGGGACGAGGCGGACAATGAGCCCTTCGTCCTCGAACGAGGCCGCCTCCGTAAATATCTTGCGGCGCAAATCGTCGTCCACGCCGGGCGGCCTGTCGGCGCGCACATGCAGGCCGTCGTTGCGTACCGTGAGAGAGCAGAAATGGGCCAGCACGGCCACCTCGTCCGGCGCGGGCGTGATCCCCGCGCCCAGGGCCTCGATGGGGCCGCGCCCGGGGAATTCCGCGTGCTCGTAGCCGAACATGGCGAAGTGGGCCAGTTCGCTCGGCAGGGCCTGGCCCAGCCTGCCCGCATGGTAGAGCCCGTTGGCCCCGGCAGCGGCCAGGGAATCCAGGCAGGGGGTGGCCGCGACCTGAAGCGGCGTGAGGCCGTCGAGCGCGGCGTGCGTCCTGTCGCCCAGGCCGTCGAGGAGTATGCAGAGGCATTTCGTGGGCATGACGCCTCATGTGTACGGCCTTGGTCGTCCGGCTGCAACCGTGGAGCCGATGCATCCCGAAATCCGATGGGAGCGGAAAAAGGCATCGGGGAATCGCATTTGCGCGCAATCGCGCGACGTGGCATGCAGGGGCATGCTCTTCGATCTGCACGTCCACACCACCTTTTCTCCGTGCAGCCGCATGACGCCCCAAGAGGCGGTCGAGGCGGCCCGCGCCCTGGGGCTTGCCGGTCTGTGCATCACGGATCACGAGACCGACGGCGCCGCCTCGGTGCTGGCGCAGGGGCTGCGCGAGGACGGGCTGTGCGTGGTGGTAGGCATGGAATATGCGACGCCGCAGGGCGATTTCCTGCTTTTTTCTCCCACGGGCGGGGGCATTCCCGGCCTCGCGCCCGGTCTTGCGGCCGCCGAGCTGTTGCCGCGCGTGCGACGGGCCGGGGGCGTGGCCGTGGCCGCGCATCCCTTCCGGCCGGGCCGGGAGACGGACGAGTCGGTGTTCCGCGACGGCCTGTGCCAAGTCATGGAGATCGCCAACGGCCGCAACCTGCCCGAGCACGACCTTCGCGCCCGAGCCCTGGCCCGGCACTACTGCCCGACCCTGACCGGCGGCAGCGACGCCCACTCCATGGAGGAGATGGGCCGTGCCCCGACCCGTTTCTTCGCGCCCGTGCGCGGCCCCGCGGACCTCGTACGGGCCCTGAACCTCGGCCTGTGCCGTCCCGCCGGGAGCCTCGCGGCGCTGCTCCACGCCTGATCGTCCCCGCCAGCCGGACGCATACTCGATCCGGACCGCGCCCCGCGCAGGTAAAGCCGCGCGTCCGAACCCAGTTTCGCAGGCCGTCGAAAAGCGTCAGATGCGAGAAAGCGCCGGAGCCGACGTGCATTTCGCATACACGAGGGTCCGGCGCTTTTGTTGCAACGCCGCAGACGGGATTTTTGGGGCGGCTGCGGATTATTCCTCGCCGCGCGACTTCTTGTATTCGGCGATCACGCGCTCGGTGACGGGCGGCGGCGCTTCCTCGTAGTGCGAGAATTCCATGGTGAACACGCCCTGACCGCCGGTCATGGAGCGAAGGTCGGGCGCGTAGCGCAGAATCTCGTTCATGGGCACGTGCGCCTTGACGTCCGTAACTCCTCCCGTGGAGTCGGAGCCCAGCACTTTGCCGCGCCGCGACGAGAGGTCGCCGATGATGTCGCCCATGTATTGGTCGGGCACAGAGACCGTGACCAGCATGTAGGGTTCGAGCAGGCGCATCCCGGCGGTTTCGCAGGCCTTCTTGAAGGCCAGGGAGCCCGCGATCTTGAAGGCCATCTCCGAGGAGTCCACGTTGTGGTATGAGCCGTCGTAGAGCACTGCCTTGAAGTCGACCACAGGGTTGCCCGAGAGGTAGCCGCGCGCGGCCGACTCCTGGATGCCCTTGTCCACGGCCGGGATGTACTGGCGGGGAATGGAGCCGCCCACGATGGCGTCCTCGAAGGCGTAGCCCGCGCCCAAAGGTTGCGGCTCGATGCGCACGAAGCAGTCGCCGAACTGGCCGCGTCCGCCGGTCTGCTTCTTGTGGCGTCCCTGCACGTCGGCCTTGCCTTTGAAGGTCTCGCGGTAGGGGACTTTGGGGGTCTTCAGCAGCACGTCCACCTTGAAACGGCGGCGGGCCTTCTCCACGGCGGTCTCGATGTGCAGCTGGCCCATGCCCGAGAGCAGGATGTCGCCCGTCTCCTCGTCGCGGAAGAGGCGCAGGGTGATGTCCTCCTCCAGGAGCTTGTGGATGGCCTGGAAGACCTTGTCTTCCTCGCCTTTCTCGGCGGCGGCCAGGGCGTAGGTGATGAGCTGCGGCGGCAGGACCGGGCGCTCGAGCACGAAACGACTCTTTTCGTCGCACAGCGTGTCGCCGGTGTGGGTGTTCTTGAGCTTGGCCACGGCCACGATGGCCCCAGGACCGAGGACTTCCTTGCAGGGCGTGGTCTCCTTGCCCTTGAGAAAGAGAAGCTGGCCGATGCGCTCCTTGCCGTCGCGATCGGGGTTGGCCAGGGTCATATCGCCCGAAAGCTGGCCCGAAAGCACGCGCAGCACCGAGAGGTGTCCGGCGTAGGGGTCGGCGATGGTCTTGCAAACGAAGGCGGCCACGGGCTCGTCCGGCGAGGAAATTCGCTGTGAGCCGTCGTCGCCCGTGAAGGGAGCATGGCCAAGCGGCGAGGGCAAAAGCCCCTGGATGGCGTCCAGAAGCAGTCCGCCGCCCTTGTTCTCCAGGGCGGAGCCCACGGCCACGGGCACGAGCGCGCCCGAAGCCACACCGAGCGAAAGGCCCTTCTCTATCTGTTCGGGAGTGAGCTGGCCCTCTTCGAGGTAGGCCTCCATCAGCGCTTCGTCGGACTCGGCGATGTTCTCGATCATGGTTTCACGCATCAAGGAGAGGTCGTCGACCATGTCGGCGGGGACATCCGTGGGCGTGAGCCCTCCCTTGCCGTCGAAGGAGTAGGCCTTGCCCGCGAGCACGTCTACCACGCCGCTGAAGCTCTCGCGTTGGCCAATGGGCATGTGCAGGAGCACGGGCTTTACGCCGAGCTGCTCCGAGATGCTCGCAAGGGCCATGTCGAAATCGGCCCGGTCGCGGTCCATCTTGTTGATGAAGATCAGGCCGGGAAGTCCGGCCTGCTTGACCTGCGACCATATCTTGCGGGTCAGGGGCTTGACTCCGTCCACGGCATCGATGACCAGCACCACGCCGTCGGCGGCGGTCAGGAGAAAGGCGGCGTCGCCGATGAAGTTGTTGTCGCCGGGAGAGTCGATGAGATAGTGGGGGTTCTTTTTCCAGAGCAGGCGTGCGAAGCCGGGCTGGATGCTGCCGCGCCGTTTGACTTCCTCGGGTTCATGGTCGAGGCAGGTGGTCCCTTCCTCGATTTTACCGAGCCTGTCCAGGGAACCGGCAGTGAAGAGAAGCATCTCCGCCACCGAGGTCTTTCCCGAGCCGCCATGTCCGACCAGCGCGTATGTGCGCTGGGATGCAAGCAGGTCCAGCATGCAGCACTCCTGATGTCAGTTGGAACGTCCGTCAGAACCCTTTGCCATCGTCTCCCGCTTTGGAGTATGAACTCCGTGAGTTTCCAAGGCTTCAAGCTATAGGTAGTCCGACGCGAGATTGTCAAGCGTTGCCGACTTGCAGGTATTCTGATAATAAATTGAAATTGTTGGCCATTTGCCATAAAGCGGCAAGCCAGGCCAGGAGGAGATCATGTTCAGACTGTTTTGGATCATGGTTTTCGCGGCCTTTTTGGCGGGATGCGGCAGCGCCACACCCTGGGGTGCCGTGTACGGCACGGTCGTGGATGAGCGCAGCACCGCCCAGATCGCCCAGGACAGGCAGATCAAAACCAGGATAGAGGCGGCCTACGCCTCGGACAGCGAAGTCAGCTACTTCGGCATCACGCCCTATGCGTTCCTGAACGAGGCATATATCGTGGGCGAGTATTCGAGTGAGATGGAGCGCGACAAGGCGCTGCAGATCGCGCGGACCACCGAGGGAGTCTACCGGGTCCACCATTATCTGCTGCCCAAGCAGGACTCGGAGTGCGGTTTCATGGACCGCCAACAGATGCGGGCCGAGCTGAACTACGAACTGTACGGGACTTCGGGCGTCTCGGCCACGAACATCGAGTTGTCCATCGTGCAGTGTGACGTGGTGCTGGTGGGTATAGTGGGCAGCCAGGCCGAGATAGACAAGGCCATCTCCATCGTCAAGGCCATCGAAGGCGTCAAGAACGTGAAGTCGTTCCTGCGGACTATGCCCCGGCCTGGGACGACCGGTTCGCGCAAGAGTTGATTTCGAGCCGCCGCCGCCCCCACACGGCCTGACCGAGCGAAACGCAGGCGTCTCCGGGCGGAAGCTCGGTGTGACACAGCACGCGCAGGCCGCGCCCGGAAAGGGAGCGGACCAGTTTTTGGGCCAGGGTCATGTTCAAAAGGCACCCCCCGGAAAGTCCCACCGTGTCCACGGCGGCGATCTCGGCCGCGCGCGCGGCCATCTCGGTCAGCCCGGCGGCCAGTCCCAGGTGGAAGCGACGCGCGGCCTGCGCGGGTGTGGCCGCGCGGTCGGCCCAAAGGGCGGCCAGAAGAGCCCTGGCATCGAGCACGAGGCGGTCGTTCTCTTCCATGAGCGGGCAGGGGTAGGCGCTTCCTTCGAGCGGGTCCTGGATCTGTTCGAGGACGATGGCCGCCTGCGCCTCGTAGCCGATGGTCATGGAGAGGCCAAGCAGTCCGGCCGCGGCGTCGAAGAGCCGACCACAACTCGTGGTCGCGGGACTGTTCAATCCCTTGTCGAGCATCTGGCCGACCACGTTCGAGGCGGCCGCAAAGCTTTGCAGCCAGGGCCAGGGTCGCGCGCCCGGCGCGCGCTCGCCCAGCTCGAGGAGCGCGGCCTGGGCCACGCGCCAGGGTTCGCGGATGGCCGCCTCGCCGCCAGGCAGGCGAAGCGTGGTCAGGCAACCGAGCCGGGCGTGGTCGAGCGATTCGGTGTCCACGAGCAGGCATTCGCCGCCCCACAGCGTGCCGTCCTCGCCGTAGCCGGTGCCGTCCAGGGCCAGAACCACGGCCCGGCCCTCGAAGCGGTTCTCAGCCAGCACGGCGTGGGCGTGGGCATAGTGGTGTTGCAGCGGGGCCACGGGCAACCCTCCGGGATATCCGGCCTGTTCCAGGGCATGGCGCGTGGTCAGGTAGTCCGGGTGCAGGTCGTGGACCATGAACTCGGGCTGCACGCGCAGGATGTCCGCGAGGTGGGCCGCGATCTCCTGCCAGAAGGCGAAGGTCTGCAAGTTCTCCATGTCGCCGATGTGCTGGCTCACGAAGGCCTGGTCGCCCTTGGTCAGGCACAGGGTGTTCTTGAGCTCCGGTCCCGTGCCGAGCACGCAGGGGCCGTGGCGCGAGAGGAACACCGGACGCGGGGTGTAGCCGCGCGCGCGGCGCAGGAACACGGGCGCGTGGCGTTGCGCGTCCACGCGCACCACGCTGTCGTCGGCCCGGATGAGGATGTCGCGATCATGCAGCAAGAAGACGTCTGCGATGGCCGAGAGTCGCGCCAAGGCTTCGCGGTTGCCAAGCGCGATAGGATCGCCCGAGACGTTGCCCGATGTCATGACCAGGGCCAGGGGGGGGCTGTACAGCGCCGCATACTCGTGCAGCAGCGCATGCTGTAGCGGCGCGTAGGGCAGCATGAGTCCCACGAAGTCCGTGTCCGGGGCGATACCGTGAGCGAGCGACGCGTCCGGGCGTTTTGCGCAGAGCACGATGGGGCGCTCGGCCGAGGTGAGGAGCCGGGCCTCTTCCGGGCCGATCTCGGCCACGGCTCGCGCCTGGGCCAGATCGGGAACCATGATCGCCAGGGGCTTGTCCTTGCGGTGCTTGCGGGTCCGCAATTCCTCCACTGCGCGCTCGTTTCGCGCGTCCACGACCAGATGAAAGCCGCCAAGCCCCTTCATCGCCGCGATGCCGCCCTCGGCCAGGGTTCTCGCGCAGGCCGCCACGGCCTCGCGGCCCTCGGCCAACCCCTGGCCTGCCGCGTCCGTGAGCCACACGCGCGGCCCGCACTCGGGGCAGGCGTTGGGCTGAGCGTGGAAGCGGCGGTCGAGCGGATTTTCGTATTCCGCGCGACAAGCCTCGCAGAGCGGGAAGCAGGCCATGGAGGTCACGGGGCGGTCGTAGGGGATGGAGCGGGTGATGGTGTAGCGTGGGCCGCAGTTGGTGCAGTTGATGAACGGGTAGAGGTGGCGGCGGTCGGCGGGGTCGTTGAACTCGGCCAGACAGTCTTCGCAGGTCGCGGTGTCGGGCGAGATGAGCACGCTGTGCCCCTCGCCCGCATGGCTTTTGGCGATGACGAAGGTCGATTCGTCCTCACGGGGCGAAACATCCTGTACGGACAAGGTGACGATGCGCGCGAGCGGCGGCAGTTCGGCTTGCAGCCGTCCGGCAAAGGCCGCGACCATGGGCTCGTCGCCCTGGATTTCGATGACCACGCCCTCCGGGGCGTTTCGCACCTCTCCGCTGAGCCCGCCTTCCATGGCCAGGCGATAGACGAAAGGACGAAATCCGACGCCCTGCACCTGGCCGGTGACGACGAGCCGTTGACGAGCCGTTCTGCTTTTTTCCATGTGTGGTTCCAGAGATTCTTTTGGCCCCAAGAGCGTCCCTGCGTCAATGTTCACCATGCGACCGCGTCCGGGGCGGCTTGCGGGCGAGAAACGCGCCCGCCGCGGTATGGGGGCAGCGCGTTTTCCACCGCCCGCGGCCTGTGGCGCGACGCTCGCCAACACCCATAACCAATCGGTATTGAATACGATTCCAGCATGGCACGAGCCATGCTCAAGCATCGACGTCGCGGAGGGTAGCCACGGCCCTGAATGACCTGCGCGGAGGCGTTCAAGGGCGGTGGTTTTGGCCCGAACGCGCGGGAGAATGGCCGATGCGCGTGTGCCTGGCCACATATCGGGACCGGATCGCCGTGCTGCTCGAGAATGCCGCCGAATTCAGGTTTTTCGAGGCCGTCAGGGGCGTCTTCGAGGCGCGGGGGTTCGCGCCTCGGCCCGAGGCGAGCGACATGGACGTGCAGGACGGCGACGCGGCCGAGGAGGTAGTGCGCATCCTGTGCGCGGCCCGGACGGACCTCTTGGTTTGCGGAGGCTTGTGCCCGAGTCTTGCGCGGCTTCTTTCCGGGGCCGGGGTGGCGGTCATGCCCTGGGTCGGCGGGCAGGTCATGGACGTGCTCTGCGCGCTTTCGATGGGCGATCTCTCGCGACTGGTCCTGCCCGGCTGCGCTTACGAACCTCCGTCGATCTTAAAAGGTTTCACCGCGTCGCCGCCGCGCCGCGCGGCCATGCAAAGGAGCATCGCTCCGCCCGGCCAAGCTCCGAGAGCCTGCGCCTGACGCCTCGGTATCTCTTTTCATATTGAACGCTGCAACGGAACATGGAGGGTTTCATGGATATGCTGCGCGAACGCTTCGGGGCCGACCTGCTGCGGCTGGAAAAGCTGCTTCATGAGCGCTACGGCATGAACGCCGCAGCCTTCGACGCGAATGGAGCAAGGGTGACGACCTTTGTCAATTGGGGCAATTCCTTGTGTCCTGTCATCAAGGACAACCCCGCCTCGGCCAGTGCTATTTGCGCCGTGGCCAACGGTCATTTCATGCGCCAGGCCAGGGAAACGGGCTTGCCCGTTTCGGGCGAGTGCGACGCGGGGCTTTGCAAATTCTGCGTGCCTGTGAAGGTGAATGGGGATTTTCTGGGTGTCGTGGGAGGATGTGGCCGACTGCCCGCCTCGGGAGAGGTGGACACGCTGTGCATTGCGTCGGCGAACGGCCTTTCCGGCGAAAAGATCGGGATCCTGGCTCAGGATTGCCGTCCCATCACAGACGATGAATTGGCCGAGGCGGTCGCCTTGGCGCGGGACCAAGTGTCTCGGATGACCAGCGGAGCTGCCTGAAGAGCGCCTCGCAAGGCGAGGGAGGTGGAGCATGTTTCAGCGTATAGTGCTTTTGATCACGCCGTCGGGAATGTGCGCGGACGCGTCCGAAGCGGCCGTGGCCCTGGCCTCGCACTGCCGGGCCAGGTTGTACGTCTTGTGTGTGCTGCACGAGGCCGGGCATTGCTGGGATACGCTTTTCGGGACGCCGCCGCCAGAGGAGGCGGAAGAGCGCAAGGCCGTGCTGGAGGCGTATTTCCGCGAGCGCCTGGGCGGCGGGACCGGATGCGCCGTGGAGACGACCTGCGGCTTCACGGAAGTGGAGGCGCAGCGCTTCGCCTGGCGTATGGGCGCGGACCTCATCGTGGCGGGCTGGGATATGGAGGAGGGCAAGCCATTCTCTCAGGACCGGGCCAGACATCTGCACACGCTGAACCGTCTCTGTCTGGGCGCGCGTTGCCCGGTGCTCGTCGTATCGAAGCCGTTTGGCCGTATGCCGCTTCGATTTTCTCGCATCCTCGCGGCCACGGACTTCTCGCGCGAATCGGATCACGCAGTGCGTTACGCGGCCGAGCTCGCCGAGGGGCTGGAGGCCAAGCTGCGCATCCTGCATGTGGTCGAGTCGCCTCGGCCGCTGACCGATGAGGCCGTCGGCGACATCCGGCGCACCCTGGCCGCGCATTACGCCAAAGACGTGGCCGGGCGCCCCTTCGAGGCCTTCGACGTCTCGTCCGGGGAGCCCCGCCAAACCATTGTCGAGCACGCCCTCGATACGGAGGCGGACCTGATCGTCATGGCCCATCGCCGCGCCGAAAACAGCGTCTTCGAACCTGAGGCAGATTCCGTGCTGGCCTATGTCTCGCAGAACGCGGCCTGTCCTACCCTGAGCCTCAACCGCTCTGCCGGGGGCCGCTGAAAACGCACCACCTGCGCCGAGGCGTGAAAAATCCGCGATGGCTGCGTTGTTTCGAGCCGGGCAAATCCTCGCGTATTTGTAATACGCGTCGGCCTTGCCCGCCTCTCTCGCCTTGCCCTCGCGGTTTTTGACGCCTCGCCTGGACTGTCGAATCGGGGCTTTGCCCCGCATCCCGCCGGAGGCTCACCCCCGGGGAGATGATTTCCCCGGATCCCGATGTTTCGCAGGTCGTTCCAAAGGCGCCGGATGCAAGGCGCAAGAAAGCGCCGGGCCCGACGCGTATATGACATACGCGAGGGGTCGGCGCTTTCGCGGCAACGCAGCAGACGGTGCTTTTGGGACGGCCTGCCCCCTGGCGGAGGAGGTCAGGAGGAGGCCGGAGCCTCCTCCTGAAGTTTCGTCAGGAACCGCAGTCCTGGCCGCCGCAGGTGAACTCGGGCGAGAAGCGGCGCAGGCCACCGGAGAGGAACGCCTCCACGGCCCGCGAGACGGGCTGTCCGACTTCCCCCAGGAAGACGTCGATGCCGACCTGCGAGAAGCCCATGAGCGGCCGCATGCCCATGCCGCCCGCGATGAGCGCGTTCACGCCGTTCTGGGCCAGGTAGTTGACCGGGGCCATGCAGCCGCCGTGCTCGTGCGGCATGTTCGGCAGCGTGGTGACGCCGGACACTTCGCCGTTCTTTACTTCGACCAGGGTGAAGAGTTCGCAATGGCCGAAGTGCTGCCCGACGGGGGCGAGGAGCCCTCCGGGCTGTTCCGATGGAATTGCGATCAGGGTTGTGCTCACACCAGTTCTCCTTTGGTGGTTTCGTGAACGCCCGCGCGATCCGCGCCCGGCGCGGCCCGCTCAATGGCGTTCCATATCTCGCGCAGCGTCCCGGCCAGGGGCGAAGCGTGGATTTCGGTTATGGCCTTGCGCTCGAGCATGGCCTTCGTCATGGCCGGATCGAAGGGGAGTTTTCCAGCCAGGATGTAACCCTTGTCGCGGCACAGACTTTCGATGGCGGCGGTACGTTCGGGATTGAGGTCGTGCTTGTTGACAATCACGGCCACGGGCACCCGGAAGTGGCCGCAGAGTTCGGCCACGCGCGCAAGGTCGTGGATTCCCGAGGGCGTGGGCTCGGTCACGGCCACGGCAAGGCTCGCGCCGCCAAGCGAACTGATGACCGGGCACCCGATGCCCGGCGAGCCGTCGGACAGGATGAGTTCGAGGCCGTGCTGTTCGGCCAGGGCGCGAGCCTCGCGACGCAAAAGCGTGACCAGGCGGCCGGAATTCTCCGAACCGGGGAAGAGCCGGGCATGGATCATCGGACCGAAGCGCGTCTCGCTTCGATACCACTCGCCGCAACGCCGCTCGGGAAACTCCACCGCCCCTTCGGGGCACCAGACCACGCAGACCTTGCAGCCCTCGCAGCGCACGGGATCGATGACGAACTTGCCGTCCTTGGGCGAGATGGCATTGAAACGGCAGACCGAGGCGCAGATGCCACAGCTTTCGCAGGCGGCCGGGTCGATGCGCGCTTCGTTGCCGGAGATGAAATCTTCGCGCCGATTGATTTGGGGATCCAGGAGGATGTGCAGGTCCGGCGCGTCCACATCCAGGTCGCAAACGACCTTGTTCGGGGCCAGGTGGGCGAAGGCCGCGAGGATGGACGTCTTGCCGGTGCCGCCCTTGCCGCTGACCACGACGATTTCATGCATGGGATTGCTCCTCGGCGAGCGCCGGAATGGACGCCGCCAGCGAGACGAAGATTTCGCCGAGCCGCTCGCTGGCATGGGCGATGACTTCTCCCCTGGAGTAGCGTTGCGCTATGTCCCGCTCGAAGGGGATGTGGGCCAGCACGGGCAGCCCTTTGTCGCGGCAGAGTTTTTCCACCGAGTCGTCGCCGAGCCCCGCGCGGTTGACGACCACGGCCATGGGCTTGCAAAGCGGCGTGAAGGCCTCCACGGCCAGGGCAAAGTCGTGAAATCCGAAAGGCGTGGGTTCGGCCACGAGGACGATGCAGTCGCTTTCCGCCACCGCGGTCATGGCCGGGCAACTCACGCCCGGAGGCGCATCGATGATCGCGTCGCACGGCCCCTTGCCCAGCAGGGCAAAGAGACGGCGCAGTACTTCGCGCATTAGGGGCGGACTCATGGCCTCGCCCACGCGCAAACGGCCCATGAGGAAATGCGCATCGCCCGCCATGCCGGATTCCACGCTGCCCAGTTCGCGCTTGCCGGACGAGAGGGCCTGATGTTCGCAAATGCCCAGGCATCCGCCGCAGCCGTGGCACATCTCGGGAAAGACGACCAGCCTGCCGCCGAGGATGCCCAGGGCCTTGAACTGGCAAAGCTCTGTGCAGGCCCCGTAGAGCGTGCAGCGCACCGGATCGGGCACGGGAATTTCGAGCCAGGCGTGCTCGATGCTTTCGATGCGGGGAGCAAGGAAGAGGTCCAGGTTGGGCTCCTCCACGTCGAGATCGACGGCAACCACGGGCCGGGGCCACACGGCCGCGAGCGAGGCCGCGACAGTGGTCTTGCCCGTGCCCCCCTTGCCGCTGGCGATGGCGACGATCATGGCGCTACTTGCCCGGCCGGTCGGAAAAAACGACCTGCCCGGCCTGATAGCGCTGCACGGCCTGGCCCACGGTCATGCCGCCCATGTCTTGGCCGATCTTGATTCCCGCAGCCGTGAGCGCATCGAAGGCCTTGGGGCCGACAACGCCAGTGAGCAGGACTCCCGCGCCGCTTCGGGCCAGGATTTCGGCAGCCTGGATGCCCGCGCCATGAGCCATGGTCTGGGATGCGCCGTTGTCCACGTAGCTCGCGCTTCCGGCTTCGATGTCCACGATCACAAAGCCTGCGGCGCGGCCGAAACGGGGATCGACCGGGCCGTCGAGTCCGGGTTCCTCGGCGCTGACGGCGATTGTGGTCATGACTGACTCCTTTGTTGGTGGTTCGTCTGCCACACGGTCGTTGGGCCTGACCGTGTACTTGCCGCCCTCGATGTACAGCGCCCGGGCATTGACCAAGGCGTCGGCCACGGCGCGTCTGGCCTTGGCCAGGATGCGGCCAAATGTGTGGCGCGAGACGTTCATGCGCGCGGCGGCCTGCTCCATGGTCAGGTTTTCCAGGTCCGCGAGCCGGAGCGCTTCGAGGCCTTCCACGGGCAGATAGCTTTCGCTCAACTCCCGCAAGGGCACGCCCCTGGGCTTGAAATAGGTGGCCCTGGGGCTGATGGCGATACGGCGGCAGATGGGTGGGCGCGGCACAAAGACCCCCTTTCTCCTTTTTGCTCATATGAGCATAATGCCTGGGCCGGGGCGCGTCAACCTTCCGAGCGAAAATGATGCGGGAGAAAGTTAGAGACGCATGGCGGGGCGGAAAGCGACGGCGGTGCGTGTGCGTGGAGCCTCGTGGGGGAAGTTGCGGGGTGAATCGGAAACGCCGTGGCCCCGGTCTTTGGAGGCCGGGGCCGTGTCTGTCGAAGGCGGCGGGACGGTGGCGGGATCAGCGGCCAAGCCCCCGGCAGGAGCCGTCGCGCCGTCTCAGCATGCGGCAGCGCCCGCCTTGGCCGAAGGCGCCGGGAGCGGGCTGGTCCTCGCTGGTCGGGTCACGGTCGCCTTGTAGGTCGGTCTGCCGTGGCGTGGCGCTCACGGATTCGGGTACCTCGGGCTGCCCAGCCGCGTCCGTCTGGCCGTCGGAAGCGGCGGGCGTCACGGAAAACACGCCGCGCCGCTTGAAGCCCTGGCCTTGTCCGCGCTCGAAGCCTTGCTCCTGGTCCTGGCGGCCGTCCTGTGCGCCGCCGAAGACGGGAGAGCCGAACCGGCATTGTCCGGCCATGTTGCCGCGTCTCTTGCCACCGCGTCCGAATCCTTGTCCCATGTTTCCTTGTCTCATGACATTGCTCCTTGCGGACCGTGTCCGCTCCGTGGGCCGCCTCGCAGCGGCGTTGCAGGGTTATGTTGAAATCACTTCCGGCCGTGTCCAAAGCCTTTGCCGCAACCGCGTTTGCCCCTGCCTCCTCCCGCTCCCCGGCAGCCCCGGCCTGAGCCGCCCGGATTCGGGCGAGCCGCTTCGGAACTCTCGCTCGCGGGGGTCTCGCCGTCCACGGATGTTCCGCCGGGGCCGTTGGGGATGTCACCCGCGAACGCCGCCATGGCGGTTTGGCATGGGCCAGCGTCCTCGGAGCCGGTCTCCTTGCGCGGGTCGTCGATGCGGATAGCCATGCCGCCCGCAAGCGCCCTGGCCACGGTCGAGCGGGCCGCCGCCAGGATGCGGCACAGCGTGGGCGCGGACACGCCCATGCGGCCTGCGGCCTCCTCCTGGCTCAGGCCCTCGGCGTCCACGAGGCGCATGGCTTCGATGCCGTCCACGGGCACCGAGACGCCGGTCAACTCGCTCATGGGGATTCCCCTGGGCTTGAAGAAGCTCACGTCGTAGCGGCCCTCGATGCGGCGGCATTTTCTGTGGCGTCCCATGGCTGCTCCTTTTTTGAAACTGATTTCAAAATAAGCAAACCTGGGAAAAGGTCAAGGGGAGGAGGTAGGAAAAATGAACACCGTTCTTTCAGCGCGGTTCTGCGCGGGCGGGGCCGTGGCGCCGCACGTTTGCGCGGCCATTGGCGGCAGAATCGGGGAGAGCGGCAGAAATTTCCCCGTGCGGCAGGCGGGCGGCAATTGCTGCCGGGTCAGGGCGAGGTCAGGCGGTGGCCGTGGCAAGCCCGCGCAGCTTGGTTATGGCTTGGTGCTTGAGGCTTCGCACGGTCTGGCAACCGATGTCGAGCAGCCTGGCGATCTCCTTCACGTCGAGGTCGTGGTCGAAAAGCAGTTCCATGACGGCGTTTTGGCGGCCACTCAGGGCGGGATGGGGGAAAAGCCGCTCAGAGCCCGTCTCCTGGGGTTTGTCGGCGATCTGCTCGATGATCGAATCGTCCATCGCGACCATGCCGCGCGGGCGTTTGCGCAGCGCGTCCAGGGCCGCCGAGCGGGCGATCACGGCCAGCCAGGTGCGCAACGAGGCGCGTTCGGGATCATAGCTGCGCAAGAGTCGTCCCTGGTTGGCGACCAGTCGCACCATGACGTCCTGAAGCGCGTCTTCCACATCCGTGTCGCAGCGCGATCCATCGTATTGGGCGATGGTGCGCTGGATCACGGTCTGCATGAATGATCCGTTATCCTTCATGAACTCGATCCAGGATGATGAATCACCATTCGCCATGCGATGCGTGATCGTGATGTCGTTGCCAGCCATGTTGTCCTTGCCTCCGATACCATTCCTGCTTTATCTCATGTCGCCATGAAGCTGGTATGGCAGGTGTTTTTAGTCGTCGAGGCTGGCAGTGCATGTGTTGGTCTTGGTTATGTCAGGATTATGCAATGAAGAGTCGTATTTTTGTATCGAAGTGTTTGGGGCATGATGTTCACTTACATTTGTTGACAATAAACAACGTCCGGGGGCGTCGGCATGGCGTCGTATTTGCTGTGCTGGAGAGAGTCGTAAGCTCACGGAAGGAATGCCCATGATACCCGTACTGATGATCGACGACGACAGGGACTTGTGCGGGCTTCTTGAAAAGAGCCTGGGGAACGAGTCGATGGCCCTGGAGGCCGTGAACGAGGGTTCCATGGGGCTCGATGTGGCGCTCAAGGGAGAGCACGACATCGTGCTCTTGGACATCAATCTTCCGGGCCTGACCGGCTTTGAGGTGCTTCGGGAACTCCGGCGCAGGGGCGGCCCGCCCGTGGTCATGCTTACCGGCCGCGACGGGGAGTTGGACAAGGTTCTGGGGCTTGAGATGGGCGCGGACGACTACCTGACCAAGCCCTTCAGCACCCGCGAACTCGCGGCCCGCATCAGGGCGGTGCTCAGGCGCGCCTCGCCGCGTCCGGCGAGGCGCGGGCCGGTGGAGGTTTCGGGGGTGTTCGTCGATCCCGGGCGCATGCTCGTGCGCCGTGACGGCGAGGCCATCGACGTGACCTCGGCCGAGTTCAGCCTGCTGGAATTGCTCGTGCGTCGCTCGCCCGAGGCGGTCGGCCGCGAGGAGATAGCCCGGCACGTGCTCGGCAAAACGTTCATCCCGCTCGATCGCAGCGTGGACATGCACGTGTGCAATCTGCGCCAAAAGCTTGGGCGCCATCCCGACGGAGACGAATACATCAAAACGGTTCGCGGGACCGGCTACGTCTTTTGCCGTCGATCACCCCATGATGCCTGAGGCCGCAAGCCGTGACGGCTCTTCTTGCAGCTTTTGGGGCGGCCTGACCGCCGACGGAATCGCGCCTCTCGTAGCGAGTTTGATGACAAATTCTTATTTCAGGCCGTTCAAAAAGTTTCAGATGCAAGGCGCAAGAAAAATTCAAGGCCGACGCGTATTACCGATACGCGAGGCTTTGAATTTTTCGCAGCAACGCCGCAGATGGAGCTTTTGGGGCGGCCTGACCGCGTTTTTGTGTCTGATCGCGCTTGTGTCCGTCACGGCCGTCCGCCCAGCCTCGGCGCACGAGATATCGGCCTTCGTGACAGGCGCGCAGGCAGGAGACGTGGACGGCTCCATCTGGTTTGAGGTGGCCTGGCTTGCGGATCCCGAGGGAAACATAGCTTCCTCGGAAATCGCGCGTTTGGGGCATGCCTTCCGTCCCTTGCCGTCCCCCTTCCTGTCCCAGGCGCAGGAGTTCGCCGCGTTGTGGTTCAGGGTACGCCTTCTCAGGCCCCCTCCGTCCGGAGGGCTGGTCGTGGAGATCGCCAATTCCATGCCCCAGCGCTACGAACTCGTCGTGGTTCCGCCTGCCGGGGGAGCGCCGCGCGTCGTGTCCAGCCACGGCCGCTTCCTCCATTTCCGCCTGCCCGAGAACACGCCGCGCGAGTTCTACATCCGCGCGGAAGGCGGAAGGCCCTTCAAGTTCGCGCCGCGCCTCGTCCCGGCCGAGGATCACGCGGGCAGAAGCGCGCTTCGCGGGCTGGCCCTGGGGGCGTTCTACGGCGGCTTGGCGGTCATCGGGATCGTCAACGTCTTCTTCGGGCTCCTGCTGCGCGAGCCGGGTCATGCCTGGTATGCGGGATCGCTGGCCTTTTTGGCTGGCGCGTTCCTGTTCGGTTTCGACGACGTGGCCGGGCCGATCGTTCCCCTGGGGCAGAATTTCAGGGCCATGATCCCCATTTTGCTTGGCGCGTGGCTCATCTGCGGCATCGGCCTGACTCGCTCGTTTCTGCACACCACGATCCGCATGCCAAGGCTCGACAGGGCGCTGCGCATCTACATGGTCGCGCTGGCCGCATTTTTGCCGTTGCTGGCCGTGGGGCCCTCGCCCACGCTTCGGCCGATCTTCCTGACGGCGCTGTTGGGCACGCCGCTCCTCGCCCTGGCCGTCGGATACGTTGCCTTGCGCCGGGGTTTCGCGCCCGCGCGGCTTTTTTTGCTGGCCTGGACCCTGGCCCTGGCCGTGCCCGCGCTGCCGCCCCTGATGGTCCTGTTTCCCGCCATCCAGACCCGCGACGTGAGCGCCTGGCTGGCGCTCGCGGTCCTGGCGCAGGCCGTGGTCTTCACCGCTTCGCTCATGGACAAGGTCCGGGCCGTGCAGGCCGACAACATTCGGCTTATGGAGCGCCGCGAGGCGCAACGGCAGGTAGTGGCAGCCGAGCACCGGCTCTTCAGCGAGATATCGCACGAACTGGCTGGTCCCCTGGCCCGGCTCGGCGTGGCCTTGGACGTCTGCGCGGCCGGGCAGGCCGACGCCGCGACCATGGAGCGCATGCGGGCCGACCACGCGGCCCTGGCCGCCCTGCGCGGGCAGATGATCGATCTTTCCAGGCTGGCCGCGGCCGCTCCCCAGGAAGCCCCCTTCGATCTCGCCCAGGCCGCTGCAGCCGCGGTTTCGCGGGCGGCGTTCCTGGCCGGAAGCGGGGCCGTGGCCCTGGAACCCCTGGCCCGGCCGTTCGTCCGAGGCGACGTGCGGCTCGTGGAGAGGGCCCTGGACAATCTCGTGCGCAACGCTCTTGCCCACGGTCGGCCGCCGGTCCTGGTCCGCATTCTCATTGAGTCCGACCAGGCAGTGGTCATGGTGCGCGACGAGGGGGCAGGGGTTCCCGAAGAACGGATCGAGACGATTTTCGCTCCCTTCGAGCGCGCCGCGCTCGACGGCGCGCCTTCGGGCAGCGGGCTTGGGCTTTCCATCGTGCGTAGGATCGTCGAGGCCCACGGCGGCGACGTCTCGGCTCGCAACCTGCCTGGCGAGGGCTTTGAGGTCCGTTTCGCCTTGCCATTGTCTCCGAAGAGGCCCGCCGCTTCAGCCTGACGCCGGGCGTTCCCTTTCTCCTCCCCCTCTTGCCGCCCTGTCAGGCCGTGATTTTGCCTTCCTGATCGTCGCTATCCTTTCCATCGCCCTCCTTTCCATTTCTTTACGCAGCCGCCTTTAATCCTCTCTCCCCCATGCTGGCTGGACCAGGCGTGGCCTTGGTCCGCGCCTTCGCGCGGAGCCGCCGATTTTTTTCCTCGCGCCTGGATGAATGCCCCCCCGTCCTCCGTATCTGGGTTGCGAGCCGCGAACAGCTGGCCGCGACGAGGAGGACGCATGCAGCGTTTGAGAAGCACACCCCCGGACTCGCCGTGCCCCGAGGCGATCGACCTGGCTTCCTACCTGGACGGCCGCGCGCGTGGCAGCCGTAGGGACCGGATCGAATCGCACTTGGCCGTGTGCGGCGACTGCCGCAGGGCGGTGATCGACCTGCGCCGCATGCTCGGAGCGCCGGGCGTGCCCGAAAGGGCCATATCCGACGCATGGCTGCGCGACATCGCCCTGACTTGCGCCGCCCGCCTCGCCGTCGCCGCCGTCGCGCGGCAAACCGAACCCTTTTCCCACACAGCGTGAGAACTGCCCAAGGAGGCGCGCAATGGCCGCATACGTAGACACGACCAGCTATCTGAACTCCATGTATTCGTCCTCGGCGCGAGAGTCGTCGAGCACCGAACTGGGCAAGGACGCCTTCCTGACCCTGTTTGTGGCGCAGCTCAAGAATCAGGATCCCCTCAATCCCATGGACGACAAGGAGTACGTGAGCCAGCTCGCGCAGTTCTCCTCCCTGGAGCAGCTCACGAACATTTCGAGCGGCATGGAGGGCGTGGCCGCCATGCTCGCCAAAATGCAGCAACTGAGCGCCACGTCCTACATCGGCATGGACGTGCTGGCCGCCGGGTCCGGGATCCACCTCGCCGAGGGCAAGAGCACGGAAGTGCGGTTCGTGGTGCCCGAGGACGCGACCAACGTCACTGCCCACATCTACGACAAGAACGGCAACATCGTGCGCTCCGTCGATATGGGCGGGCTTTCGTCCGGGGAATACGCCTTTTCCTGGGACGGCAAGGACAGCGACAACAGCCCGTGCGAGGACGGCGCTTACGACGTTGCCTTCACCGCCGAGGACGCCAACGGCGAATGGCTCTACGTCTCCACCCTGGTGGAGGGGCGCGTGACCGGCGTGTTCATGGAGAGCGGCGCGGTCATGCTCAACCTCTCCGATGGCCGCTCCGTGGCGCTCTACGATGTCCATGAGGTCCGCACGGCAAAGGAGAAGGAAACCGCCGCGAACGAGGACGACGCCAGCGACGATTCGAAGGATTCCTCCGGCGACGAGGACGATCTCGGCGAGGCCGCGTAAGCGCCTCCCCGCGTTCACCAGACCTGATTCACACCCGACGCGTTCGGCAAAGGAGCACCCACATGAGTCTGACCGGTTCCCTGTACAGCGGCATTTCCGGCCTGCAGGCCCACAGCTCGAAGATGTCCGTGATCGGCAACAACCTCGCCAACACGAGCACCATCGGCTTTAAATCCTCGACCATGCAGTTTCAGGACCTGTTCTACCAGTCCAAGAATACTGGCGCTGGCATCGGACAGGTGGGCGTGGGCGTGGGCATCTCGTCCATCTATTCCAACTTCGCCCAGGGGCCCTATGAAAGCTCGTCCGAGGCGACGGACATCGCCATCGGCGGCACCGGCTTCTTCATCGTGCGCAATTCCGACAGCCAGGAAGTCTATTACACGCGCGCGGGTAACTTCCGCTTCGACTCCAACGGCTTTCTCGTGGACCCCAACGGCTACCGCGTGCAGGGCTGGCAGGTGCAGCAGGGCTCGTCCTCGGGCGGCGTGCGCACCATGGGCGTCTCGGGCGACATCCGCATCGAGAACTTCCAGTCTCCGCCGCAGGCCACGTCGAGCGTCTCCATGATCCTGAACCTCGACTCCGGCTCCGACGACGAGGCCAACGATCCGGCCAACCCCTTCTTCTCCATGCTCGGCTTCTGGAACGGCACGGCCGACGAGCCGCTCTCCGACACGCGCTACGCCTACCAGAACACCATCAGGGTCTACGACGAGAACGGCACCGCGCACAACGTGACCGTGTACTTCGATCCCGTGAAGGACCCGGCCGTGGCCTCGAGCGCGGGCGGCAACCAGGTCTGGGAGTTCATCGTCTGCTGCAATCCGTCGGTGGACGGCCGGACCATCGGCGGCCAGAGCGTCGGCTCGACCTCGGCCGCGGGGCTGCTCATGACGGGAACACTGATCTTCAACGCCGCCGGACAGATTACGGGCATGTCCGCCTACACGCTCAAATCCACGGCCTCGGGCGACCTGAAGGACCTGGAGAACTGGACGCTCGCGGACGTCAACGACGCCGGGCTGCCCACCTTCACGGCCAACTTCTCGCGCGAGAACAACGCCTCGGCCACGGACCAGGATGGCGCCTCGACGGTGGCCATGAACTTCGGCCTGAGCAACAACGCCGCGGGCGCGGCCTGGCAGGGCGCGGCCTCCAACGCCTCCCTGGTGGGCAATTCCGTGGCCAACCTGGCCAACTTCACCTCGCCGAAGATCGCCGCGCTCTCCACCACCAGCTACGACTCCGGCTCCACCACCATCAGCCATTCGCAAAACGGCTACGGCGCGGGCTTTCTGCAGGGCATCTCGGTCAACCGCGACGGCGTGGTCACGGGGCAATACTCCAACGGCCAGATCCTGGACCTCTACGCCCTGACCCTGGCCGACTTCAACAACCCGTACGGCCTGCGGCGAGAGGGCAACAACCTCTTCTCCGAGACGCGCCAGTCGGGCGTTCCGATCACCGGGCTGGCCAACACGGCAAACCTGGGCACCATCTCCTCGAACACCCTGGAGCAGTCGAACGTGGACACGGCCACGGAGATGGTCAACCTGATCACCACCCAGCGGGGATTCCAGGCCAACTCCAAGGTCATCACCACGGCGGACACCATGCTCTCCGAGCTCATCCAGCTCAAGCGCTAGCGCGGGAACGGAGCCCGTCAACCGAGAAACCGGGGAAGGCACGTCATGAACAACCTGATGTACATCGGGCAAAGCGCCCTGCTGAACAGCCAGTACGCCATCACGGTGCACGGCAACAACGTCGCCAACCAGGAAGTGACGGGCTACCGCCGCCGCACCGTGGCCATGTCCGAGAACATCTCCCTGAACACAGCCCAGGGACAGGTGGGCACGGGCGCCTCGGTGCAGGGGCTGTTGCGGCACTTCAACTCCTATCTGGAGGCCCAGTACCTGAAGCAGAACAGCGACGCCGCGAGCAAGCAGACGCTTTTCAACGTCCTTTCCCAGATCGAGACCCGCTTCGTGGAGGACGAGAAATACGGCACGGCGGCGCTTCTGAACAACTTCTGGTCCGCCTGGGGCACTCTGATGGACAGCCCCGACCAAAGCGCCGCCCGCTCCACGCTCTTGTCCTCCACGGACAGCCTGACCGCGCGGCTGAACGATCTGGCGGCCGATCTGCTGGAGCAGCAGCGGCTGCTCGAACGGAGCATCGCCAGCGAAGTGGCCGCAACCAACTCCCTGCTGGGGGAACTGGCGGCGCTCAACGGCAGGATCACGGCCTCGCCCGCGAGTGCTGAGCTCTTGGACCAGCGCGACATGCTGCTTCGCTCGCTTTCGGACAAGGTCGACATCGAGGTCAAATACCGTGACGACGGCCAGGTCGTGGTGGCCACGCGCCAGGGCCAGACCCTGGTCGACGGTGGGACGGCCTACGATTTCGAACTCTTGCCGCCCCGAGCCGTGGCCTCCCTGATGCCCTCGTCAGGCTTCGCGGGCCAGATCTACTTCGAGGGAGCATCGTCGCACGAATACACCATCGAGGTCGTGGACGGCGGCGCCGCCTCCGGGGGCGGGGCCACGTTTCGCGTCTCGCTCGATGGCGGCAAGACCTGGCTCACGGACGACAACGGCGCGACGAAGCTCTTCGTCGCGGGCCCCAAGGACGAGGCCGTGGACATCGGCGGCGTGTCCATCTGGTTCGGGAGCCTTTCAAACGGCGACCTGCCCGAGGGCTCGGCGCTTTCAAGCGGTGATCGCTTCACGGTGATGCCAAAGACCACGCTGGTCTGGAACTCCACGGCCGGAGGGCAGGTCAACGTCACGCCGCTTGACGGCAACACCAAGGCCGGGCGGCTCAGCGGCGGGTCTCTGGCCGGACTCTTCGAGGCGCGCGACGCGCACCTGGGCGGATACCGCGAGCAGCTCGACGCCTTCGCCGCCTCTCTCATCTGGGAGGTCAACCGCGTCCATTCGCAGGGCGCGGGGCTCTCGCCCCTGGCCTCGGCCACGGGCATCTACGCCGCAGAGTATTCGGACGTTCCCCTGGCCGCGAGCGGGCTGGCCTTCGCCGACCGCGTGGCGGCGGGTTCGTTCTCCCTGGCCCTGTTCGACGAAACCACGGGCAAGCCGCTGGGCGTTACGGCCGTGGATTTCTCCTCCCTGCCGCCGGGAGTGGCGAACTTCGACCCCGAGGTCCATTCGCTGGAGGATGTGGCTGCGGCCATCACCGCCTCCTTCCCGGGCCAGCTCACGGCAACGGTGCGAAACGGCCGCCTGGAGATCGCGGCCGAGGAGGGCGTGCGCTTCGAATACGCGGACGACACGGCCGGGATCTTCGCGGCCACGGGCCACAACTGCTTTCTGAGCGGAACCGGCGCGCGCGACATCGCGGCCAATCCGGCCCTGGCCGCGAATCCCGACCGCATCTGCGCGGGTCACGTCAACGGCCAGGGCGAATCCAATGCCGGCGACAACACCACGGCCAGGGCCATGGAGGCGCTCGCGAACGCGCAGATATCCTTCCGCACGACGGGGGGCGCTGTCACAACCTCGCTGGGCGAGTATTTCGCCTCCCTGGTGGCCGCCGTGGGCGGCGACAAGGCGGCGGCAAAATCGGCCTGGAGCTTCGCCGAGGCCTTGGCCGCGAGCCTCGACGACCAGCAGGAGTCCGTGGGCGGCGTGAACCTCGACGAGGAACTGGCCCTGCTCTCGCGCCAGCAGCAGAACTACCAGGCGGCCAGCAGGCTCATCCAGGTCTCCCTGGAGATGATGGACACCATTCTCGGGCTGAAGTGAGGAGGGCGACGATGCGCGTCAGTCAGAACATGATCTACGGCCATGCCATCCGCCACATGAACACGTCGCTGACCGACCTCACGCGGCTGAACATGATGAGCGCGACGCAAAAACGCATCAACGCGCCCTCGGACGATCCGGCGGGCATGGCCACGGTGCTCGGCCTTCGCTCATCGCTTTCCGGGATCGAGCGCTACGAGCAGAACATCGACGCGGCGCAGGGCTGGCTCGGCCTGGCCGATTCCATGCTCACCCGGGCCTCCACGACCATCACCTCCATCCTGGAGAAGGCCGAGCAGGCCGCCACGGGCACCATCACGGCCGACCAGCGCGCGACCATCGGCAAGGAGGTGCGCGAACTCTTCGCCCAGCTCGTCTCCATTTCCAACTCCGAATACGCGGGCCAGAGCATCTTCGCGGGTCACAAGACGCGCGGCAACGCTTACGAGGAGTGCCTGTGGGCGACCTCGCCCGACGGCGCGATCGACGCCTCCTCCATCGTGGCCGTGGAAGGTTCCGCGTCCGCCTCGATTCTCGTCGAGTTCCGCCAGGACGGCGAGGTCGGCGGCGGCGAGGACATCGCCTACCGCTACAGCCGAGACGGCGGCGCGACCTGGACCGAGGCCGTGCTCGGCGCGGGCGAGACCACGCTTGACCTTTCAGGCGCGCGGCTGACCCTTGCGGCCGGGACCACGGTTTCGGGGCCCGATGGCGAGGCTTCGGGCTCGCGCCTGATCGTCAGGCCCCAGGCCCGCTATCTGGGCGATGACGAACGCAGCGTGGAGATCACGAGCTACGGCGCTCCCGGCATCGCCACCGCCGCCTCGGGCAGCTTCGCGGACGGTGTGCAGGTGCGCATCGACAACGACCCCACCCTGGTCGGTCCCATCGAATATTCCTACTCCCTGGACGGCGGGCGCACCTGGGTTGCGGGCGGATCGGCCGAGGACGGCCTGCTCGACCTGCCCGGCGGGACGCTGGCCCTGGCCTCCAACGGCTCGAACGTCCTTGCGGCGGGTGACTCCTTCACGCTTCGGCCCGCCTCGGCCGAGATACGGGTGACCATCGGCAAGGACCAGGACATCGCCGTGAACAACGTGGGCTGCGAGATATTCGGCGGCCTGATCCGCGACCCGGTGACCGGCCTGGATAGCCAGGCCCTTTCCCAGGGCAATCTCTTCGAGGCCGTGGGCGAACTGATCGGCTATCTGGAGACGGGCGACCAGGACGGCGTGGGACGCTGCCTGGACGCCATCCGCGAGGCGCACGACCACCTGCTCTCCAAGGCCGGGGTCGTGGGCGCGCGCCTGAACCGCCTGGACGCCCAGGAGGCGTCCCTGACAGCCGTGCGCGCCTCGACCGAGGCGCACCTCTCGCGCGTGGAAGACGCGGACGCGGCCGGGCTGACCATCGCCCTGGCGCGCGCCCAGTACATCTACGAGGCGGTGCTCGCCACCCAGTCGCGGGTCATGGGCATGTCGCTTCTGAATTATCTCTAGCACGGGGAAGACGCCATGAGCGACTACTGGTCTGGCCAGATAAACTTCTCGGGTCTTGGCAGCGGCACGGACTTCGGGGCCATCATCGAGTCCACCATCGCCCTGGAGGGTCACCGCAAGCGGCAGATGGAGAACTGGAAGGCCGACTGGGAAGCCAAGGTCGAGGCCTTGCAGGATCTGAATCAGGCCATGCGCGACCTGCGCGACTGGCTTGTGGACTTCAAGTCGCCCTCGGCCTTCCTGGTCAAGACGGCTTCGAGCACCAACGCGGACGCGATCACCGCCACGGCCGACGCGGCGGCCGAGGAGGGCACGCACGTCGTAGTCGTGGACCAGTTGGCGCAAAACGACATCTGGGTGAACACGGCCAGCCCCATCACCGACCTGAACGCGGTGGTCGCGGACACGGACGCGAGCATCACCATCGCCTATGCGGGCAAGGAGCACGCCATCAGCGTCCCGGCCGGAACCACGGCCCAGGGGCTGATGCACCTGATCAACTCCAACCCCTCGCTCGGGGGCGACGTGCGCGCCAAGCTGATCTTCGACGGCGAGGCGCACTACCTGCAACTGCGCGGCATGGACCTGGGCGCGGACAACACCGTGCGGGTCACGGCCTCGACCGTGTCCGGGTTCGGACCGGACGATTTCGAGTGCACCCAGGCGGCCCAGAACGCGCGCCTGAAGGTGGACGGCTTTCCCCTGGCCGCGGACAAGTGGATCGAACTCGACTCCAACGTGGCCGACGGGGTCATCGAGGGCGTGAGCCTGACCCTGAAGGACGTGACCGGTCCGGGCGGCGTCAGGATCGGCATCGCCACGGACACCGAGAGCGTGATGCAAAACGTCCGGGATTTCGTGGCCAAGATCAACGAGGTGCGCACGACGATCCAGGAGATGACCAAGATCGACTCCAGCACCGGCGAAGGCTCGGTGATGACCGGCAACTACGGCGTGCAGATGGTCGGCAGGCGGATGACCGACATCACCAGCGGCCAGGGGCTCGGGTTCGTCTATTACGACGAGAAGACCAGGCAGGGCGACCCATTCTCCAGCCTTTCGCACCTGGGCATCCTGACAGACGCCAACGACCACTCCAGCACACACGGCCTGCTGCTCCTCGACGAGGAGATATTCGCCGAGGCGCTCGCCAAGGATCCCATGGCCGTGGCGCAGTTCTTCGCGGCCGATTTCATCGGCGAGTCCGAGTCGCCCGAGGTCAGCTTCCTGTCGCTGGTGGACGGCATGACCAAGGCGGGCCGTCACGAGATCACCTACACCGTGCAGGGCGGAGAGATCGTTTCGGCCTTCATCAACGGTCAGGAGGCGTCGATCAGCGGCTGGGAAATCACCGGCAAGTACGGCACCACGGCCTCGGGCATGGCCGTTCTGGCCGAGCAGCGCACGGACGGCACGCACTCGGCCGTGGTCACCGTGAAGCAGGGCAAGATATTGCAGCTCGCCGAGGCGCTTGCCGACATAACCAACAGCGAGACCGGCACGCTGAAGGTCATCGAAAACAACTACAAGGACATCATCTCCGGCCTGGAGACCAAGATCGCCTGGGAGGAGGCGCGCCTGGAACGCAAGGAGCGCACGCTGAGAGACCAGTACGCGCGCCTGGAGACCACCCTCTCCCACTACAACTCGTTGCAGGCGCAGCTCGAGAGCCAACTGGCCCAGCTCACCACGAGCTGATCCCGGACGGTTCGCCGACGCTCTACCCAGACGTTTCGTCGGGCTGACAAACCTGCGATCCGCAGGTTGACCAAAAAGCGCCAGATGCAAGGCGCACAAAAAATTCAAGCCCGACGCGCGGTTCGTTTGCGCGAGGGCTTGAATTTTCGCGGCAGCGCCGCAGAGGGTGCTTTGGGGACAGTCTGCTAGCGGTCCGCGAGGCAGGCTTCCTTGAGCGCCTCGTCGAGCGAGGGGTGGGGAAAGATGATTCCTTCCACGTCCTCGCGGGTGTAGGCGTGGCGCACGAGCAGGACGGCGGCCGTGGCCAGGCTGGCCACGTGGTGCCCGATGGCCGTGACGCCCGCGATGCGGCCGTCCGACCAGACCACCTTCACGAAACCCTGCGTGCTGGCGTGCGCCTGGGCGATGGGGTTGGCCGCGAGCGCGAAGCGCGAGACGCGCGCGGGCAGGCCCGCCGCCTCGAGTTCGTGCGCCATGCGCCCCACGCGAAGCGTCTCGGGCGAGCCGTAGATGCACGAGGGCAGCGCCTCGTCGGCATAGGGAGCCGTGATCTTGCCCAGGGCGTGGTCCACGGCGAAAAGCGCCTGGTGTTCGGCCGCGTGGGCCAGCATGGCCCGGCCGTTCACGTCGCCCACGGCGTAGACGGCCGGGGAGGCGCGCAGGGATTCGTCCACCTGCGTAAAGCCGCGCGGGTTCAGGACGATCCCGGCCTTCTCGGCGCAAAGTCCGTCCGTCGCGGGCCGCCGGCCGATGCAGACCAGCGCCTTGGCCGCGTACAGGGTCTCGCCCGATTCGAGGACGAGTTCGGCCCGGTTCTCGCTCGTGCGCAGGCTCTTCACCCGCGCCTCGAGCTTGAGCGTCCATTTGCGGCGCTTGCAGATGCGCGCCATCTCCTCGGAGACTTCCGGGTCCTCCCAGGGGATCAGGCGGTCCAGGGCCTCGACCACGGTGATCTTCGTCCCCAGGCGTTCGAATATCTGGCCCATCTCCAGGCCGATGACCCCGCCGCCCACGATGATGAGCGATTCGGGAACCTCGGTCAGGCCGAGGAGCAGGTCGGAGTCGAGCACGCACTCGCCGTCGGGCCGCATGCTCGGCACAACCGTGGTCACGGAGCCCGTGGCCAGGATGCAGCGGCCGAAGCTCACGGAGCGCCCACCGTCCGGGCCCTCGATTTCGAACGTTTGCGGGCCGCTGAAGCGGGCCGCGCCGTAAAGGAGCGTCACCCCGAGCTTTTCCAGCTCCTTGGCCACGGCCTTGCGCGTGGCCGTCACGAGCCGGTCTTTCCGGGCTTGCAGGGCGGCGAGGTCGGCGCGCACCTCGCCGTGCACTGCCTTCATGCGCGCCTGGGCCTCGAACTCCTCCACAGGCGCGGTGCCGCCGAGCAGGAACTTGGTGGGGATGCAGCCCCAGTTCAGGCAGGTGCCGCCCAGATCCGCCTTCTCCACGAGGCAGACGGATTTCCCGGCCGCCACGGCCCGTTTGGCGGCGGCGACGCCTGCCGGGCCGCCGCCAATGACTGCGATCTCGAAGTCCACGTCCGTCTCCCGGCTCACAGCGATGCGATGTCCATGTCGCGCGCGGCGCGCGTCTCGTCCAGGCGGCGCACGGGCAGCGTCACGGGCGCCGCCTGCACCGAGGCCGGGTCGCTCGCGGCGCGCCCGGCGATTTCGATCAGGTCGTCCACGAAGCGGTCCAGGGTCTCCAGCGACTCGGTCTCCGTAGGCTCGACCATGATGCATTCCTTGACGATGAGCGGGAAGTAGACCGTGGGCGCGTGATGCCCCTTGTCGAGCAGCGCCTTGGCGATGTCCAGGGCGCGCACGCCGCTCTTGGCCTGCTCCACGGCCGAGGCCACGAACTCGTGCATGCAGGTGCGGTTGTAGGGGATCTGGAAGTGCTGCTCCAGCCGCTTGCGCATGTAGTTGGCCGCCAGCACCGCGTTCTCCGAGACGCGAACGAGCCCTTCGCGGCCCAGGCGCAGGATGTAGGCGTAGGCCTTCAGGTAGACCGCGAAGTTGCCGTAGAACGGGGCCACGTAGCCGATGGATTTCGGGTGGTTGTAGTCGAGCACGAACAGGCCGTCCTCGAGCTTTTTCACGCGCGAGACGGGCAGGAATTCGACCAGTCGCTCGGAGACGCCAACCGGGCCGGAGCCGGGGCCGCCGCCGCCGTGCGGGGTGCCGAAGGTCTTGTGCAGGTTCAGGTGAACCACGTCGAAGCCCGCGTCGCCCACGCGCATCTTGCCCAGGATGGCGTTCAGGTTCGCGCCGTCGTAGTAGAGCAGGGCGTCCTTCTCGCGCAGCATGGCCACGATCTCGGGCAGGTGGCGCTCGAAGAGGCCAAGCGTGTTCGGGCAGGTCATCATCAGGGCCGCGGTCTCGTCATCCAGCACCTCGGCCAGCTTGGCCGGGTCCACGATGCCGTCCACGGACTCGATGTTCACCACCTCGTAGCCCGCCAGCGCGGCCGAGGCCGGGTTGGTGCCGTGGGCCGAGTCGGGGCAGATGACCTTCTTCTTCACGTTGCCCTTGGCGTGGTGGTAGGCGGCGATGAGCATGCAGCCCGCAAGCTCGCCGTGCGCCCCGGCCATGGGATGTAGGGTGAAGCCCGCCATGCCCGTGATCTCGCACAGCAAGCGTTCGAGGTCGTGCATGACCTCGAGCGCGCCCTGGCAGAGCCTGCCCGCGCCCTGAAGCTGCGGCAGCACCGGATGCAGGCCCGCGAAGCCCGGCAGGGCGGCGGCCTTTTCGGTGAACTTGGGGTTGTACTTCATGGTGCACGAGCCGAGCGGATAGAAATTGGAGTCCACGCCGAAGTTCTTGCGCGACAACTCGGAGAAGTGGCGCACCACGTCGAGTTCGGAGAGTTCGGGCAGCCGCGCCGGGGAAGAGCGCAGAAGCGCGGCCGGGATGTAGGCCTCGGGGCCGTTCTGCGGCGCATCGGGCCACACGCCCTCGCGGCCGGGACGGGATTTCTCGAACACGGTCTTCATGCCAAAAGTCCTCCCAGCATCTCGGCCATGATGCCGATGTCCTCGCGGCTCGTCTTCTCGGTGCAGGCCACGAGCAGGCAGTTCTCCAGGCCCGGATAGTAGCGGCCGAGCGGAAAGCCCGGCACCACGCCCTTGGCCGTGAGCTTGTCGATGGCCTCGTAAGCGTTCACGGGCAGGCGCACGGCGAACTCGTTGCCAAAGGGCGCGTCGTTCATCATGGATACGCCCGGCAGGTCGCACAGCCGTTTGGCCGCGTAGTGCGCCCGCTCGATGCAAAGCCCGGCGGTGCGCTTAAGCCCCTCCTCGCCAAGCGAGCAAAGGTGGACCAGCGCGCGCAGGGCGCACAGGGCCTGGTTGGAGCAGATGTTGGAGGTGGCCTTGGCGCGGCGAATGTGCTGCTCGCGCGCCTGCAGGGTGAGCACGTAGCCGGGCTTGCCTTCGGCGTCCACGGTCTTGCCCACGATGCGACCGGGCATCTGACGGATCATGTCCTTGGCACAGGTCATCACGCCCAGATACGGCCCGCCGAAGGACAGCGGCAGGCCCAGGCCCTGGCCTTCGGCCACGGCCACGTCCGCGCCCATGGCGCCGGGAGTCTTGAGGACGCTTTGCAGCACCGGGTTGGCGCAGACCACGGAGACGGCTCCGGCCGCGCGCGCGGCCGCGAACAGATCGCTGAAGTCCGTTATGCAGCCGAAGAAGTTGGGCGACTGCACGAGCACGGCCGCGGTTTCGGCGTCGATGGCCTTGGTCAGGCCCGCGAGGTCCGTCATGCCGTTCACGTGCGGCACGGTGACCAGCTCGAAATTGAGGTTGATCGTGTAGGACGTGAGCATGATCCGGTAGATCGGGCTCACGGCCTCGGAGATCACGAAGCGGCGGCGGCGGGTCTTGCGCGCGGCCATCATCATGGCCTCGAAGATGGCCGAGCCGCCGTCGTAGACCGAGGCGTTGGCGCCGTGCATGTCCATCAGGCGGCACATGGCGCTTTGGAACTCGTAGATGGCCTGCAGCGTGCCCTGCGAGGCCTCGGGCTGGTACGGCGTGTAGGCCGTGTAGAACTCGCCGCGCGAGGTCAGGGCGTCCACGGTCGCCGGGATGTGGTGGTCGTAGAAGCCCGCGCCCAGAAAAGATTTGAGGCCCGAGGCGTTTTTCGCTGCCAGGGCCTCAAGGCGCGCCATTACGGCCATCTCGCTCATGCCCTTGGGCAGGTCGAACGAGCGCGGCCGAAGGTCTGGTCCTATCTCGGCGAAGAGTTCCTCCACGGAGCCCGCGCCGATGGTTGCAAGCATTGTGCGGACGTCGTCGTCCGTATGCGGGATGAAGGGCATTCGCGCCTCCGGACCGCCGCGCGGCGCGGCGGCGTAACAAACGTTAGTGGGCCTCGTCCTCGATCAGGCGTTCGTAGTCCGCCGCCTCCAGAAGATCCTCGGGGTCGGCGGAAAGCCGCACGCGCAGCATCCAGCCCTCGCCGTAGGGATCCTCGTTGACCAGGCCGGGGTTGTCGGCCAATTCCTCGTTCACGGCGATGACCTCACCCGTGACCGGGGCGTAAAGCTCGCTCGCGGCCTTCACGGACTCCACGCTGCCCATCTCCTCGCCCTGAGTCAGGGCCTGGCCGACCTCGGGGAGTTCCACATAGGTAAGGTCGCCGAGTTGTTCCTGGGCGAAGTGGGTGATGCCGAGCACGGCCTCGCCGTCCTCGATGCGGGCCCATTCGTGCGTCCGGGCATAAAGAAGATCGTCGGGAATCATGCGTCCTCCTGCGGGATGACGGGGGCCTTGATGTATCCCCCGCGCTGGCAGGGGTAGCCCCAAACGCCATCCTATGTAAAGCGCCTAAAGGACCTTTCGCAAGCGCTTTTCCCGGCCGGGACCGGCAAAGGCCGCGCGGCCCTTGAAAAAGCCGGTTCATGGGGCTATAGGCAGCTAATGCCGCATGCCGCCGCTGTTTCCAAGCCCGACCGCCCGTCCCTGTCCGGACGCGAAGCCCTGACCGTCGAGATTGCGGGCCGCGCGTGGACCTTTCTGCGCGAGGGCGACCTGGAGACCTTGTGGAACGAGCTTTCCGAGGACAGGCCCGACGCCGAGGACATGATCCCCTACTGGGTCGAGATGTGGCCCGCGGGCGTGGTCCTAGCCGAGCACCTCATTGCCCGAAGGGAGGAGATCGCGGGCCGGGACTGCCTGGACGTGGGCTGCGGCCTGGGCGTCTCGGCCATCGTCGGGGCCCATGCGGGCGCCCGGGTCACGGCCTTCGACATCATGCACGAGCCCTTGGCCTTCGCCCGCGACAGCGCTGCCCTCAACAATGCGCCGCAGCCGTTGTGGCTGCGCATGGACTGGCGCTTTCCGGCCGTGCGCGCGGGCGCGTTCCCCTTCATCTGGGGCGGCGACGTGATCTACGAGCGCCGCTTCTTCGAGCCGCTGGAAAAGCTTTTCCGCCATGCCCTGGCCAAAGGCGGCAGGGTCTGGCTCGGCGAGGCCCGGCGCGACGTGTCCAAGCCCTTTCCGGACCGCTTCCGCGAGTGCGGCTGGAACGTCGCCCACCTGGGCACCACCAAGCGCGCCTCGGCCACCTCGGCCATGACCGTGAACCTCTGGGAACTGACGTTGCCCGACCAGGAGTGACCGTATGGGACAGACCATCCGTTTCGGCGTTTCGCTCGATTCCGACCTGCTCGAAAAATTCGACAAGGTCTGCGAGGAGAAAAGCTACCAGACGCGCAGCGAGGCCATCCGCGACCTGATCCGCAACATGCTCGTGCAGCGCGAGTGGGAGGACGCAGACGGCGAACTGGCCGGAACCCTTTCCCTGGTCTACGACCACCACCAGTCCGACCTGGCCCAGAAGCTGACCGAGATCCAGCACGACGCCCACGACCTCATCCAATGCTCCATGCACGTGCACCTCGACCACCACAACTGTCTCGAAGTGCTGGTCCTGCGCGGCAACGGCAAGCGCATCCGCGATCTGGCGCAGCGCCTCATCTCCACCAAGGGCGTGAAGCACGGCAAGCTCGGCCTGACCACCACGGGCCACGACCTGAAATAGCGCCGCCCCTTTTCGCGCGGCGCGGGAACGACACGCGACATGCAAGACATCCAAAGCGGCCCCTCGGACGTGGCCCTGGCCATCGACCGGGTGGGCGTCAAGGGGCTGAAGGCCCCGCTCACCGTGCGCGACCGCGCGCGCGGCGAACAGCACACCGTGGCCTCCGTCGATCTGGCCGTGGACCTGCCCGCCGAGTTCAAGGGCACGCACATGAGCCGTTTCGTGGAGGCCCTGGGCCAGTGGAGCGGCGGCCTGGACTTCGCCTCCTGCAAGCGCCTTCTGGCCGACCTGCGCGAACGACTGCAGGCCTCCTCGGCCCACGCCCGCTTCGCCTTCCCCTATTTCGTCACGCGCGCCGCGCCCGTCTCCGGCAGCGTCGGCCCCATGCACTTCGATTGCCTGCTCGACGGCGAGCTGAGCGGCGACAAGCTGGTCTTCACCCTGCGCGTGGAGGTGCCGGTCATGACTGTCTGCCCCTGCTCCAAGGCCATCAGCCTGGAGGGCGCGCACAGCCAGCGGGCGCTCGTGCGCATCGCCTGCCGCTCCAAGAGCTTCTTCTGGATCGAGGAACTGGTCGAGATCGCCGAGGCGGCCGGATCGTCGCGCGTCTACAGCCTGCTCAAGCGCGAGGACGAGAAGTTCGTCACCGAGGCCTCGTTCGCCAACCCCTGTTTCGTGGAGGACGTGGTCCGCGCGGCCGCCAAGCGGCTGGCCGAGGACGGCCGCTTCACCTGGTTCCGGGTGGAGTGCGAGAGCCAGGAATCCATCCACAATCACGCAGCGTACGCCTCCATCCAACTCCCTGGCCCGGCAGGCCCGTGAAAAATCCGCGCTGGCGGCTTTTCCTCGCGCCTTGCCCTCGCGGTTTTTGACGGGCCTGCCTCGTGCCCGGACGGTGATTTTCTGGGAGAAGAACGTCGGTTGGGCATTGGGCGGCTGCGAGGGGTCAAAGCGGGTAGCCTGCCTCGTGCCCCGACGATAATTCCGTCGGACCTCGTGAAAAATCCGCGATGGCGGACATTTGACCTTGGCTTGGTTGGGGGGTATGAATCAAGCATGGTCAAAGGTCGGAGGACGCCATGAGTATCGACGTCAGCCTCCAAGCGTTGCATGCCTTCTCCCTGGCCCAGGCGGTCACGGCCAACAATGTGGCCAATGTCGAAACGCCTGGCTTCCAGGCCTCGCAGACCGTGCTCGAATCCGGCCCCGAGGATCGGGGTGTGCGCGTGGCCGCCATCGTGCCCGACGAGACGCCCGGCCCCCCGGTGCCCGGCTATCCGTCCCCGGATGCCCTGGACATGTCCACCTACGACAACAGCTACGCCGAGGGCTCCAACGTGAACCTCGCGGGCGAGATGGTCGATCTCATGACCGCCCAGCGCGCCTACGAGGCCAACCTCGTCAGCATCGCCAGCTACGACCAGATGACCGGCACCGTGCTGGACATAATGGCCTGAGCCGGGCCGCCTTTCCCATCGCGATCCTCCTCTTTCCGCATGAGTTCTTCCGGGCCGCAAAGGCCCGTTTTTTCGCGTTTCGTCTTGAGTCCGAGGCCTGTAACGGGTATGGGATGAACGTGGTTTATCCGCCCGGCGACGGGCCAAGCAACGCGACACACATTCATCAAGGAGACCATTCCCATGAAGAAGGCAGCCGGAAAGTCCGACAAGGACGCGCGCAAGGCCAAGGTCATCGAGGTTCTGAACAAGGCCAGGGCCATGGAACTGCACGCCATCAGCCAGTACATGAACCAGCACTACAACCTCGACGACAAGGACTACGGCGAGCTCGCCGCCAACATGAAGCTCATCGCCATCGACGAGATGCGCCACGCCGAGATGTTCGCCGAGCGCATCAAGGAACTCGGCGGCGAGCCCACGAGCGATCCGGGCGGCAAGACCGTCAAGGGACAAGACGTCAGGGAGGTCTTCCCCTTCGACGCCAACCTCGAAGACAACACCATCGACGTTTACAACCAGTTCCTGCTGACCTGTCGTGAGAACGGCGACAGCATCAGCGTCAAGCTCTTCGAGCAGATCATCGACGAGGAGCAGACCCATTTCAGCTACTTCGACAACGTGGGCGGCCACATCGACACCCTGGGAGACGCCTATCTCTCGCGCATTGCGGGCACCTCGGCCTCCACGGGCGGTACCACCAAGGGCTTCGCCATCAAGCCCGGCGGCGCCTAGCGGGCGATTCAAAGGCATCCATCTGATCGATAAAAGGCCCGGGCGCATGGTGAATGCGCCCGGGCTTTTTTCTTGTCTTGCGAGGCTTTTCCGTTGAAAATGGGGCCATCCCCGATGGAATGTCCCCATTTCCCGTTCAATACCAAAAGCCCTACTTGCCCGGTACGATCACGAATTCCACGCGGCGGTTGAGGCGGCGTCCGGCAGCCGTCTCGTTGGTCGCGGCAGGGCCGTCCTCGCCGTACCAGCGGGCCACGATGCGTTCGGTCCCGATGCCGTGCTTGCTCACGAGGTATTCCTTGGCGGCCAGGGCGCGGCGCATGGAAAGGCCCTGGTTGTACTTCTCAGGGCCGGTGGTGTCGGTGAATCCGGCCAGATAGATGGTCGAGCGGCTGTCCTTCTTCAGTTCGGCGGCCGCGGCGTCGAGCATGGTGGCGGCCCACGGCTTGATGTCGGACTTGTCGAAATCGAACCAGATGGAGGTCACGGGAATGAACCGCTCTTCCTCGACGACCACGACCTCGGTCAGCGGCACCAGCGAGCAGAGCTGGCCGGTGCAGACTTCGGGGTTGCGCACGGCGTAGTCGAAATCCACGTTGATGGAGCAGGGGCTGGCCGTGGCGATGCCGTTCAGAAGCTCGCGGCCGGGAGGC
Organism: Alkalidesulfovibrio alkalitolerans DSM 16529; assembly: GCF_000422245.1. Classification (NCBI taxonomy): domain Bacteria; kingdom Pseudomonadati; phylum Thermodesulfobacteriota; class Desulfovibrionia; order Desulfovibrionales; family Desulfovibrionaceae; genus Alkalidesulfovibrio; species Alkalidesulfovibrio alkalitolerans. The sequence continues at coordinate 149,197 of NZ_ATHI01000005.1, read as the reverse complement.
GTGGTCGCCAGACTCACGACCATGAAGCAGACGTCGTGACGCGAGGCGATGGAACGCGCGTAGCGGATGGGATCGTGGCTATCGGTGTTGATGCCGTCGGAGAAGAGGATGACCACGGTGCGGCCCTTGAAGTCCTTGATCAGGTCGGAGAGCTTCCACATGGCCTCGCCGATCGGCGTGGGCGGGCCGAAGGCGCGGCCGCCAGCCACTTCCCTGGGCAGTGCGTCGATGGCCCTGTCGAAGGCCGCCTTGTCGTAAGGCCTGGGACCGTAATATTCCTTCCAAGGCGTGAAGGTGTACAGGGCGGCGGTGTAGTCGAACTCGGGGATGTCGCGGTTCACGGCCTTGAGCAGGTCGATGGCCGCGTTGAGCCTATCCGTTCCGGATGGGGCGTAGGGGGCGGCCATGGAGCCCGAGCTGTCGAAGAGAATGACAAAGTTGTCGGCCGTCTGCACGTATCTGCTCATGGCCGAGGCCTGGGCCGCGCCCGGCAACGCAGCGATCATGAGGGCAATCGCCGCCAGCAGGGCGTGGAGCGGGGTGAGTCGGATGGTGCGCATGCGATACTCCTTTTTGCGGTCTGCGATCCAAAACCGCCACGAAAGCCGGACGGATAGTTTCACCTTAAAAGGGAAATGCGCAGCCAAGTCAAGCGCGGGAAGCGGTTTTCCGCGTCTTTGCGCTCAATTTTGCGTCATTGAATTGACACCGGGTCCTGGAATACGCATAGTCGCGCGAGCGCGGCATTTTTCTTTTTTGGGAGGCGGCCCGCATGGAACTGAATGTCGAGGGCATCATCGGCACGAGCCCGGTCTTGAAGGAAGTCTTCCGGATTCTGGCCAAGGTCGCGCCCACCGATTCCACGGTCCTGGTCACAGGCGAGTCGGGCACGGGCAAGGAACTGCTCGTGCGCGCCCTGCACCGCTCCAGCCAGCGCCGCGATCAGCCTTTCGTGCCCATCAACTGCGGGGCCATTCCCCGCGAGCTTCTGGAATCCGAGCTCTTCGGCCACGAGAAGGGAGCCTTCACCCACGCCGTGCGCACCCGGCCGGGCCGTTTCGAACTGGCCCAGGGAGGAACGGTCTTTCTCGACGAGATCGGCGAGATGGACCTCTCGCTGCAAGTGAAGATCCTGCGTGTGCTCCAGGAAAAGGAGTTCGAGAAGGTCGGCGGCACCAAGACGCAGAAGGCCGACGTGCGGGTTGTGGCGGCCACCAACCGCGACCTTGAGCGCGAGGTGGCCGAGGGCCGCTTCCGCGAAGACCTCTTCTACCGCCTGAACGTCATTCCCCTGCACCTGCCGCCCCTGCGCGAACGGGGCGAGGACGTGCTCCTGCTTGCGGAATTTTTTCTGAGGCGTTTTTGCGGCGGCAAGGGGCGTTCCTGCCTGGGCCTCTCGCCCGAGGCGCGGGAGATGCTGCGGACCTACCAGTGGCCGGGAAACGTGCGCGAACTCGAGAATTTCATGGAGCGCATGGCCATCCTTTGCGAAGGGGAGAGCATCACCCCGGAGGATCTGCCTGAGAAGATATGGCGCGATGCTGGCCGCGAGCGTCCGCCGCCGCCGCCTGCTCCTGCCACGCCGCAAGGGTTCGTCTGGCCTGTTCTCCAGGATCTGCGCGACAAGGGGCTAGGGCTCAAGGAATTCCTGGACACGGTGGAGGAGCGGCTGCTGCTCGAAGCGCTGAACGAATCGGGCGGGGTCAAGAACCAGGCTGCCGAGCTTTTGGGCATCAAGCGTACCACGCTCATCGAGAAGCTGAAGAAACGCAAGCTGGACAACAATTGAGCAGGAAATCATGGGCCAGGGTCAGGCTGCTGAAAAAACCCCATCTGCTGCGTTGCCACGAAAAGTTCAAACCCTTGCTTATGCGCAATACGCGTCGGCTTTGAACTTCTCTTGCGCCTTGCATCTGAAGCTTTTTGAGCAGCCTGGGAGATGGAGTTGGGCAACACGCTCGGCCTGGGCTTTCTCTTTTGCGGCCCGGGAAGGTCGCGCAGCGGGCCCGGCAGGCACAGGTGTTCCCCGCGCGCACGTTTTTTGCTTGGCAGGAGGCTGGTGAAACACGTCGGCCGTGCCGGATGGCTCCGGCTTCTCGTCGCGCTGCTTTTCGCGCATCTGCTCGCGCCCGCGCTCGCGTGCGCGCTCACGCTTTCCCACGCCGTGTCGCAGAGCACGGAAACCCTCGTCCTCACGTTCGACGGCCCGGCCCCGGAGGTTCAGGCGCAGCGCGTCGGCGCGGACCGCGTCGCGGTCATGGTTTCCGGCGCGAACATGGCCGAACAGGTTTTCGAGGGCAACCTCGTGGCGGGTGTCACGCCGCTTTCGGGCGGCTTCACCGTGCGTCTGAAGACGAGCGAGTTCGGGTTCATCCGTCTGCCCGCGCGCGGCAACGAGGTCGTGATCCAGTTTTTCCGTGATCCCATCGGCGCGCGCTGGCGGCCGCCCGAAGCGTCGCGTCCCGCTCCGGCAGCCCAGGCCGCGCCGCGCGCCCCTGCCAGGCCCCGGACGCCTGCCGCGCCGCAAACGCCCGCCCAGGCTCCGGCCGCTCCGGCCGCCTCGGCCCCTGCGCAACCTTCCCAGGCGTCGTCCCAGGTGCTTCCAGGCACACCCGCCGAAGTCGCACGTCCTCAGTCCGGGCAACCGGCTTCACAGCCGCCTGTCGGCCAGGCCACGGTCGTCGCGCCCGGGGCCTTGCGCGCTCCGGTGAGTGCGGCCGGGCCAGAGACCGCGCCCGTCTACGGCACCTCCCTGGCCGAGGCGCTCGCGCAGCCGGAAATCCGGGGCTCGGCCGAGACACCCGAGGACGCTTCCGCGCCTTTCGCCGCCCCCGGCGAGGTGCGCATGCCCGCCGTCAGAAAAACGTTGGCCGAGATTCTGGCCGAGGCCAAGGACGTCGAGGGCCGCGTGGTCGAGGCCATCGAGCGCGAGGCCGAGCATCTGTACCGCGATGCGCCGCTGGCCCAGGAGATCGACAAGGGAATGGCCCGCCTCGAAGGGGTTCCGGCCCTGCCCGGAACCGTCGCCGAGGTGCGCGACCCCGTGCCCGCCGAGCAGACCCAGGCCGAAGCCGCGCGCGCCGAGGCGACGGAGAAGGGGGTAAGCATCGACGAACTGCGGATGCAGTTCGACGACAGGCTACAGGAAGGCTTCGCCGCCGTCGAGGCTGGCCGAGGCTTGGACGCCGCAGCCATCTTCCAGACCCTGATCGACGATCCGGCTGTGCCGAACGACATCAAGGAGGAGGCGCTTTACGCCCGCGCGCAGGGGCTTTTCGCCCAGCACGCGAACGATCTTGCCGCGAACTTCCCGGTCGTGGTTGGGGCTTTCGAGCGGGCCATGAACTTTCGCCCGGACGGGCCCAAGGTGCCGTCCATCCTCATGAACCTGGGGCTGGTCAACCTGCGCGTGGGCAACGTGCCCGAGGCCACGGCCTACTTCAATCTGCTCCGGCAGCGCTATCCCGACGACGAGAACGTGCCCCTCACCGACTACTACTGGGGGCGCTTCCATTTCGACCGCGAGGATTACCAGCGGGCCGCCGACCATTTCCAGAATCTGGTCCAGAACCATCCGGACAGCCCGGTGATCCGCGAGGCGGCTGTCGGACTGGCCGATTCCCTGTCTCGTCTTGGGTATTACGACCAGGCCTTTCAGGTCATCGACTTCGTGGATAAGCGCTTTCCACGCTACTACGTTGAATCCCCAGAGTTCCTGCGTCTTTCCGGAAATATCGCCAACAACCTCGAACGCTTCGAGCGGGCTCGCAGCGATTACTGGGCTTTCTACAATCTCGACCCTACCGCGCCGGAGATCGACGTGGTCCTGGCGCGCATCGGCGACATCTATCTGCGCGAGGGCAAGAACGAGGCCGCGCGCGACGTCTACACCCACGTCGCCGAGAACTATCCCGATGAGCAGGGCGGGCTGGTGGCCCAGATGCGTCTGGCCGAGGAGGGCATCTACGACGATCCCTCCATGATGCAGATGTTCTCGGTCTTCGACCGGCGGTTCACTCTCAGGCCGTCCGAGATATACACCCGCATCGTGGAAAAGTATCCGCGCAGCGCCATAGCGCCGCTGGCCCAGACCAAGCTGGCCATGTGGTACTATTTCAACAATCGCCCCGACGAGGCGCTGGACGCCGTGGAGGGATTCTTCGCGCGTTATCCGCTGAACCCTCTGGCGGAGCGGGTCGAGGAGGTCGGCGTGGGCGTTTTCGAGCGCGCGGCCAAGGACGCGGTGGAGCAGGAGAACTGGCCGCGCATCGCGGGCATGTGGGAGCGCTTCCCCTTCCTTGCCCGGCTCGTCGAACGCATGACGCCTGACACGCGCATCGCCGTCGGTCTGGCCTATTGGCGGCAGAACCGTCCGGATCAGGCCCTGGAGATGGCGAAGCCGTTCCTGACCAGGCAGAAGCAGGGGGTGGTTTCCGAAATGGCCCTGAACATCGCCCTGGACGTCTATGTGGGGCAAAGCGCCTGGGCCGATCTCGCCGATCTCTACGAAACCGTGCGCGCTTGGCAGATGCCCGATATGCTGAGGCGGCAGCTCGATTTCGCCTCGGCCCTGGCTCTGACGAGCCTTGGCCGTCCCGAGGAGAGCGAGCCGTTATGGAGCAAGCTGGCCACGGATCGAAGCCTGAGTGCGGACCAGCGAGGGCTTGCGCTGTTTCACCTGGCCCGTTTCGCCCAAGCTGCGAACCAGCTCGAAAAATCCTTCCTTTATGCCCAGGAGTCGCTGTCCGAGCTTGTGCTCGCGGGCGCGCACAAGGAGCGGGTCAAGGATCTGATGTTTCTGCTCATGGACGTTACGCAGCGCGCGGGACGCCTTGAGGACGCGCTGCGCTGGGGGCTTGAGTACGACAAGCTCGTCACCCCGGACGAGCCGGAATGGGGCGCGTTCCGCATCCGGCTTGCGGACGTGTACCGCGACATCGGCGACATGGCGACCTGGCGCAGGATCATGGAGGACATCGTAGCCCGAAAACCAGGCACCATGGCCGCGCGTAGCGCCCGCTCGGCGCTTCAGGCCGACGACCTGCGCCGCCAGGCGGGCGAGTTCTCCGCTCCGATTCTTTAGCTGCGAAGCGTCAGGAGCGTGCTCACCCGGCCTTGTCGGTCGAGAAGGCTTCGGCCCGTCACGTCGGCGTGCAGGGCAGGTTGGCCGTCAGGTAGTTGCGCTCGTAGTCCGTCCACTTCACGCCCAAAAGCGCCATGGCCAGTTCCACGCACAGCTCCGCCGTGCTGTTGCGCTTGTCCATGAGCGGGTTGACCTCGATGATGTCCAGGCCCGCCAGGGGCAGGCGTTCGCCGATGGTTCGGCAGACGTAGGTGATCTCGCGGTAGGTGAGACCCCCGCGCGTCATGATGCCCGTGCCGGGCGCGAGGTGCATGTCCATCACGTCGGCGTCGAAGCTCACGTAGACCGCGTCCGTTCCCTGGGCCACGCGGGCGATGGCCTCGTCCATGACTCGCGACAGCCCCAGGTGCTCCAGATCGAAGGTCGAGTACAGGGCCACACCCTGCTCGCGCACGAAGGCCATTTCGTCCGGGTCCACGTCTTTTGCGCCGATGATGACCACGTCCTCGGGCCGCACCTTGGGCGCGAAACCCAGGCAGTTGACCAGATCCGGGTATCCGTGACCGAGCGAGATGGCCAGAGGCATGCCGTGGATGTTGCCCGAGGGGCTCGTCTGAGGCGTGTTGGCGTCGGCATGGGCGTCGATCCAGATGACGCCGAGTCTGCCGCGCGCCTTGGCGAGCCCGGCGATGGCCCCGATGGCCGTGGAGTGGTCGCCGCCGAGCACGAGCGGCGTCTCCCCGCGCATGGCGGCCTCGTGCACGTGGCGGCCGAGGTTTTCGGCCACGCGCGCGATTTCGGCCCGCTTGGCCGTGCCCCTGCGCTCGGGAGGCAGGCGGTCCAGGGCGAAGTTGTTGGCCACGTCCAGGTCGCCTTCGTCAAGATATGGGAATCCGGCGTGCTCCAGGGCCTCGAAGATGCCCGCGTAGCGAAGCGCCGTGGGCCCCATGTCCACGCCCAGCTTTGAGACTCCAAGGTCGAGTGGCACGCCGACCACGTTCACGGTGCTGCCCTTGGCGATCATGCGCCCGGCTCCTTTGCGGCTGAGTGTCTTCGGGTTGCACGTGGCGATTGTAGATGCTTGGGGCTGAAAAGCAAGCGGCGCATGCCTTTGGCGCGTTTGCATGGGCGCTGAATTGTGCTATGAGGAAAATCCTGCCCGTGGAGCATTTCGCCTCGCGGCCCAAGGAGGACGACATGGACCGGACCCCCATCGTCGCCGGACAGTTCTATCCCGGCCAAAGCAACGACCTGGAAAGGATGATCGTGGCCTGCGCCACCGGCGCGGGAGAGGCCGACATGGCCCCGGCGCTTTTGACCATGGTGCCCCACGCCGGATACGTCTATTCCGGGCAGGTCTGCGGCCGCACCCTGGCCCAGGCCAACCTGCCCGATCTGCTCGTGCTGCTCGGGCCGAGCCACACGGGCCGGGGCGCTCCGCTCGCGGTGTGGCCCGACGGCGTGTGGGAACTGCCCGGCGGCGGCTTGCCTGTGGACACGCCGCTGGCGGCGCATCTGGCGCAGATGGTGCCGGGATTCTCGGCCGACACGGCTGCGCACCTAGGGGAACATTCCCTGGAGGTGGTGCTGCCTTTTCTTCGTCACTTCAACAACGCCACTCGCATCGTGCCCGTGGCCGTTGCCGCGCGTGACAAGGACGCCCTGATCCAGGCCGGAAAAGGGCTTGCCAAGACGCTTGCCGCCTGGCCGGAACGCGCGGCCATCGTCGTCAGCTCCGACATGAGCCACTACCTGCCCGAGGACAAGGCCAAGGAGCGCGACGCCCTGGCCCTGGAGAACGTCCTGGCTATCGACCCGGTCGGCCTTTACGACACCGTGATCGGGCACGGGATAAGCATGTGTGGCGTGTTGCCCATGACGCTCGGACTCGCCGCGGTCGAGGAACTCGGGGCCACGTCGGCTAGGATCGCGGCCTACGCCACGTCGGGCGACGCCACGGGCGACCACACGAGCGTGGTCGGCTATGCGGGCGTCATCATCACCTAGGAGGAAATCCTCATGCGTCATGCACCGCGTTTTCGCGTCCTGGCCCTTGTGCTGTGCGCGATCATGATATCCGCCTGCGCCAGCCGCCAGCCGCTGCCGCAACCGCGCAAGGTGGCCGATCCCGATACCGTGCCGGGCTCGGTCAAGACCGCAGATTACGGCATCGCGGCCGTGGGTTACGCCTATTTCGGTGAGGGCATGGACTACCGCAAGGCCGGGCTCGAACCGGTCTTTCTTGTCTTCAAGAATTCCTCGGACAAGTCCTACGTGGTGGAATACTCCCAACTGCGCGGTATCGGCCCGCAGGGCGAGTTTCTGCCCTACAGTATCGACGAGGCCACGGAACTCGTGACCCGTTCCGAGGCGTTCTCGGTCACGGCGGGCGACGCCGCGCGCACTGGCGCGCTTGGCGCGGTGCTGGGCGCGGGAATCGGCGCCTTGCTCGGCACCATCGGCGGCGGCGACAATATCTGGAAGGGCGCTGTCATTGGTGGTGCAGCCGGCGCCATGGGCGGCGCAGTGGCCGGAGGCTGGGGGTCGGAGAGCGAAACCAGGCGCACCGTGCTCAGGGAGCTTTCGAGCTATGCCTGGACGTCGGAGCCGGTGCCGCCGAGTTACACCAAGGTGGGCTACGTCTATTTCCCGGGTGGCGTGGGCATTGAGCGTGTAACCCTGCTCGTGGCTCACGAGGGAGTCGTGACTCCTTACACGCTTCCGGTGGCGCACGTCTTCGACGAAAAGGCCGAAGCCAGATGAGCGCAACGGGTGCCGTGTGCGCCTGCGACGCACGGGGGAGGGAAGAGTATCTGGAGAACAGAGGGGCTTGCAGCGCGGACGGTCGAAACGCCGCCGCATTTCCATGTGTGCTCGTCGTGGACGACGAGCACCTGAACCGCTACACCCTCGAAAAAATGCTCACGGGGGAGGGGTTCGGAGTTCTTTTGGCCGCGAACGGCCCCGAGGGGCGCGCGCTCGCCCAGCGGCACCGGCCCGATCTGATCCTTCTGGACATCATGATGCCCGGCGAATCGGGCCTTGAGACGTTGACCAAGCTCAAGGCGGATCACCAAACGGCCTCCACGCCCGTCATCCTGCTTTCGGCCCTGACCGACGTGGAAACCAAGGTGCGTGGCCTCGACCTCGGGGCCGTGGATTATGTGACCAAACCCTTCGAATTCCGCGAGGTGCTGGCGCGCATCCGCAACTCGCTGAAGCTCGTGGCGGCCTACGAGACTGTCATCGCGGCCCAGGCCGAACGCCTGAACCAGGTGCGCGACGCGCAGCAGGCCATCCTGATTCGCCCCGAAGACATGCCCCAGGCGGGCTTCGCGGTGTCCTATCAGCCGGTGCTCGAAGCGGGGGGCGACTTCTACGATGTGATTCCCGCCGGTGACGGGCACGGCTATTTCGTGGCCGACATCAGCGGGCACGATCTCAAGGCTTCTTTCGCCACTGCCGGACTGAAAGCGCTGGTGCGCCAGAACTCGGGCCCGCTGTACACGCCCGCGGAAACGCTGGTCGCGATCAACCGCGTGCTCGGGCACGTGTTACCCTCCGGGGTTTTTCTGACCGCCTGCTACCTGACGCTCAACGCCCGGCGCAACCGCATCACGTACTTTTCCTGCGGCCACCCACCGGGCGTCCTGGTTCCCGCCTCGGGAGGGGAGCCCAGGCTGCTCGAAACCCCGGGCGACATCCTCGGGGTATTCGAGAGCGTGACCCTGCTGCCGCTTTCCATGGCCGTGGAGCCGGGAGACCGCGTGTATCTGTATACCGATGGATTGGTCGAGGACCCGGCTCGGGGCGGGCTGTTCGAAGGCATGGAGCGACTCGGGACCGCCTGCGGGCAGGCGCGGGGGTTGCCGCTTCCGCAGGCCGTGGAGCACGTCCGGCAAGTCGTGTGTGACGGGCGCGCCATGTGCGACGATGCCGTCCTGCTCGCAGTGGAGGCTTGAAGATGCTCGTAACGCTTCGCCGCTTGGGCATGGTGGTTTTTCAGGCCACGGCCGACGTCGAGAACATCGACCACATCTGCGCCATATCGGAGCGCTTTCTCAGACAGGAATGCGGGGAGGTGGACACCTTCGACCTGAGCCTCGCCCTGCGCGAGGCGTTGTCCAACGCCATGCTGCATGGCTGTGCCGGACGGCAGGGCGCCAAGGTCTTCTGCGAACTGACCCTGACGGACGACGTGCTGACCGTGCTCGTGCGCGACCCGGGGCCGGGATTCGATTGGCGCGCACTTCCAAGACGCGAGCCTGAGCCGGACGACGAACACGGAAGGGGATTCCACCTCATCCGCGCTCACGCCGACACGGTGAACTTCAACGAGGCGGGCAACGAATTGACGTTCAGCAAACGTTATGACTGCGCGGGCCGACCGCAATCCTCGGTCTCGGCTACGGCGGATGGCATCACTTTCCGGCCTGGCCGCGACTTGGTGGCCTCTACGGTGGAGGGGGTGCGGGTCGAGATCGCCGGGCTGCTCGCGGAGAGCGAGCCGCGGCTGACCATGGATCTGGACGGCGTGGGCATGGTGGATTCCCTGGGCATGGGGCTTTTCGTGGCCGTGCACAACACACTGCGGGCGCGCGGTGGCGGGCTCTCGCTCATCAACGTGGCCCCGAGAATTCACGCTCTGCTTCACGCCATGCGGCTGACCAGCCACTTCGCGGTGCAAAAGGCCGGGGAAGGGTAGGCAGGCTATCGTTTTGGATCGCCGTCACCCATGCAGACGGCCGTGAACCATGTGCTGAGTTCTTCCTTCCCGATCCGGCCTGCAACAACTCCCTGGGTGATGCGCTCCATTTCGACCGGGTCGGGGAGTTCCCGTACTCCGTTCACGTCGAGAAAAACGAGGGCGGCCCCTCGCGGGGCCGCCCGTCGGCGTTTCATATGGGAAGGGATGGGGAGCGGCTAGGCGGGAAGGTCCGCGAAGCCTCTCCCGCGCGCGGGCCCCTTGGGGATGCTACCTGCGGCCGCCCCGGTCTCCGCCGCGTCCGCCGCGATCTCCACCGCGTCCGCCGCGATCGCAGCGGTCACCTCCGCGGCCTCCGCCGCCCCTGGGGGCGCTGAAGCTGGACAGATCCACTTCCTGTCCGGCCTGCTCCATGAGCCAAGCCTTGCGGGAGAGGCGAACGCGGCCGCCGGGCTGGACCTCCACGACCTTGACCATGACCTCCTGGCCCACGGCCAGCAGGTCGGAGACGTTCTCCACGCGCTCCACGTCAAGTTGGGAGACGTGCAGGAGCCCTTCGAGGCCGGGCAGGATTTCCACGATCGCGCCGCAGTCGATGATCTTGATGACCTTGCCCGCGTAGTTGGCCCCGACCTCGGCGGTCTGGTCGTAGTAGAGGATCATCTCCTCGGCCTTCTTCAGGGATTCGAGGGTCGGCGCGAATATCTTGATGTGGCCGGTGTCCTCGATGTCGATGTCGGCCTCGGTGGCGGCGGTGATGGCCTTGATGTTCTTGCCCCCGGAACCGATGACCTCGCGGATCTTCTCGGGGTTGATGACCACGGTCTTGTACTGCGGCGCGAGATCGGAAAGGTTCTCGCGCGGAGTTTCGAGCACCGTGGACATCTCGGAGAGGATGTGCAGGCGCGCGTCGCGGCTTTGCAGCAGGGCGCGGCGCAGCACCTCCTTGGGAATGCCCGAGATCTTGATGTCCATCTGCACGGCGGTGATGCCCTCGGCAGTGCCCGCGAGCTTGAAGTCCATGTCGCCCAGGGCGTCCTCGTCGCCGAGGATGTCGGTGAGCACGAAGAACTCGTCGCCGACCTTGCAAAGGCCCATGGCGATGCCCGCCACCGGGGCCTTGATGGGCACGCCCGCGTCCATCAGCGCCAGGCAGCCGCCGCAGACCGAGGCCATGGACGAGGAGCCGTTGGACTCCATGACCTCGGAGACCACGCGCACGGTGAAGGGGAACTCGCCGTTCTCGGGCATGACCGCGAGCAGGGCGCGCTCGGCCAGGTTGCCGTGGCCCACCTCGCGGCGCGAGGGAGCGCGCAGCATGCGCGCCTCGCCCACGCAGTAGGGCGGGAAGTTGTAGTGCAGCATGAAGTTCTTGGTCGTCTCGCCGGTCAGCGTCTCGATGCGCTGTTCGTCGCGGGAGGAACCGAGCGTGGTCACGCACAGCGCACTCGTCTCGCCGCGCCTGAAGAGCGAGGAGCCGTGCGCCTGGGGCAGCAGGCCGACCTCGATGGACAGGGGCCGCACCGTGGTCAGGTCGCGGCCGTCGATGCGCCGCCCCGTGGTGCGGATCTTCTCGCGCACGATCTGCTTCTCCAGGGCGTCCAGGGCCTCGGAGAGGTGCTTGTCAAAGGCGAGATCGTCCACGAAGCGCTCGGCCAGCGCCTCGCGGGCTTTCGTGCGCACGGCCTGCATGGCGGCGCGGCGCGGCATCTTTTCGGTTACGGCCAGGGCCTCGGCCATGTCGGCGCGGGCGAATTCGAAGACCGCCTCGACCAGCTCCTTGTTTTCAAGGGGCGGGGTGAACAGGCGCTTGGGCTTGCCCACCTTGGCGCGCAGTTCCTCCTGCATGTCGATGAGCGGCAGGATCTGCTTGTGGCCCCACTCGATGGCCTCGGCGATGAGGTCTTCGGGCAGGAACTTGGCCGCACCTTCGACCATGACCACGGCATCGCGCGTGGCCGCCAGGACCAGGTTGAGGTCGGTGTTGTCGGCCATGCCCTTGTAAGTCGGGAAGAGGACGAAGGAGCCGTCCACGTAGCCGACGCGCGCGCAGGCAATGGGCCCGCCCCAGGGAATGGAGGAGATGTGCAGGGCGGCCGAGGCGCCGGTCAGGGCCAGCACGTCGGGGCTGGTGTGGCGGTCGGCCGAGAGCACGGTGGCGATGATCTGAGTCTCGTCCTTGAAGCCCTTGGGGAAGAGCGGACGCAGCGGGCGGTCGATGAGGCGCGAGATCAGGGTCTCGCGCTCGGACGGGCGGCCCACTTCGCGGCGGAAGTAGGAGCCGGGGATGCGGCCGGCCGCGTAGAACATCTCCTGGTAGTTGCAGGTCAGCGGAAAGAAGCCACGGTCGATGTCCAGGGTCTGGCTGCAGGCGGTCACCAGGACCACGGTCCCGCCGGACTGGATCCAGACTGCACCGTCGGCCTGGTTGGCCATGCGGCCGGTCTCCATGGTGATGTCGATGCCGCCGATGGTGGCCGTCAGACTGGTCTTCTCGAAAGGTACGGGCATTGAATGCTCCTTGGGTTGGGTGTTCTCGTCCCTGGAGCGTTAGCTGGGCTGTGGAGAGGGCTCTGCGCGAAAAGCGCCCGCCACAGCCAACTAACCCCGCTCCGAGGGATCGCGTGTCGCCCGGCCCCTCTCACGGGAGGGGCCGGGCGGGGGAAGCTACTTGCGCAGCCCGAGCCGGGTGATCAGCTCGCGGTAACGCGCGACGTCCTTGTTCTTCAGGTAGTTGAGCAGCTTGCGGCGCTGGCCGACGAGCTTCAACAGACCCGTGCGGGAGTGGAAGTCCTTGGAATGGACCTTGAAGTGTTCGGTCAGGTAGGTGATGCGGTTGGTCAAAAGGGCCACCTGCACCTCGGGCGAGCCGGTGTCGCCTTCGTGTTTGGCGTAATCCTTGATGACCTGTTCCTTCTGGTCGGGCGTCATGACCACAGCGGTTCTCCTTTCTCGATGATGTTTTGTTGAGGTTTTGAGGGTCAGGCGGCTACCACAGGCCGCGCAGGATGGCCCAGCGAATATCGCGGGCCTCGGACACGGTTTCGGCAAGGGCCACGGGCGCGCCGTTTTCATCGCAAAACAACGCGCGCGCTCCCTCGCCGGCCTGTCCTCGCGCGGAGAGCCTGACCCCGTTTTTGACCTGGGCGACCTCGTGCGCCGTGAGCGGCGCCTTGGGCCAGTCGGGTAACGCGTCGGGGATGCTCACGAGCCGTCCGGAAACGATTCCCGGTTCGTCGAGCACCTCCTGAAGCGTCACGGCCTGTTCCAGGGTGAACGGGCGGCTTTCCTCGCGCCTGAGCGCGGTCATGACGGCGCCGCAGCCAAACCGCTTCCCCAGGCTGTGGACCAGGGAGCGGACATAGGTGCCTGCGGAGCAGGTCACACGAAATTCGGTCTCCGGCAAGGCAATGTCAAGTGCCTCGGCCCCGAAAACCGTTATTTCCTTGGTTTTGACGGGAACTTCCTGCCCTGCCCGGGCCAGGGCGTAGAGCGGCTTTCCCTGATGTTTGGCGGCGGAGTACGCAGGGACTTCCTGCACTGTCTCGGCCGTCCAGTCAAGCACGGCCTTGCGCACGGCCTCGGGGTCGAGCCCGCGCCAGTCCGCCTCGGTCAGTACCTGCCCGGTGTTGTCGTAGGTGTCGGTGGTCAGTCCGAACCTGAGGGCTCCGCGATAGGTCTTGACCGCGCCGGAGAGGAATGTGGCGATCTTGGTGGCCTGACCGAGCAGCACCACGAGCACGCCCGAGGCCAGGGGATCGAGCGTCCCGGCGTGACCGATCTTTTTCTGCCCCAGCCGCTTGATGGCGTTCAGGCAATGCGTGGAGGTCGGCCCCACGGGCTTGTCGAGCACGAGCACGCCGTCGAGCTGCGGCAGCGGATACGGCTCGCGGAGGCCGCGCGGGACGCTCACCCGGAAGTCTCCCCGCCGTCGGGCAGGATGGCCGCGCAGGCGGCCACGATGTTCGCGGCGGCCTCCTCGATGGGCAGGGCGACGGAGCCGCCGCTGGCGTTCTTGTGGCCGCCGCCGCCGAAGCGGGCGGCCACTTGTTGCACGTTGACCTCGCCGTGGCTGCGCAGCGAGAATTTGATGGATCCGTCGGGCTCCTCGCGCAGGGCGATGGCGATGAGCACGCCGCGCACTCGGCGCAGCATGTTGATCAGTCCGTCCGTGTCGGCGATGTCGGCCTCGCAGGCCTGCATCACTTCTTTGGTGATATTGATGAGGCCGATGCGTCCCTTGTTCAGGAGCACGGCCTTGCCCAATACGTCTCGCATCAGGCAGATGCGGGCGGGCGTCCACTGGTTCTGGATCTTGGCGTTGATCGGGCCGGGGCGCAGGCCGAGCTCCATGATCCGCGAGGCCAGGGCAAGGGTGTGCGTGGTGGTGCTGTCGTAGCTGAACCAGCCGGTGTCCGTGACGATGGAGAGGTAGACCGCCTCGCCGAGCGCTCCGCTCAGGGGAACGTCCAAGTCGCGGGCGAGCTTCGCCACCATCTCGCCCGTGCTCGAATAGCTCTTGCGCACCCAGTTCACGGTGGCGAACTCGGGATTGCCAAGGTGGTGGTCGATGTTGATGCTGCTGCGCAGCGGCCACACGGCGGCCATGTCCGGACCCACGCGCGAGAGGTCGCCGCAGTCGAGCGAGATGATCCAGGGGTAGTCCCCGGCGGGCAGGTCGGTGTGGATCGGCGCGGGCAGCTCCAGCCAGTCGAAGGACGCGGGCAGGCCGGAGCGGTTGTAGAGCGCGAACCGCTTGCCCAGCGAGGCGAGCAGCCAGCCCATGGCGGCCATGGAACCTATGGCGTCGCCGTCGGGGTTGGTGTGCGAGGCGATGAGAAATCCGTCCTCCTCGCGCAGGATGCGGACGATTTCGTCACGGACGGCGCTCATAGACCATTTCCTCAAGGAACTCGTCGTCCTGGAAGCGCAGTTCGGGAATTTTCTTCATCTTCAGAGCCTTGCCCAGGCGCGAGCGCAGAAAACCCCTGGCCCGGTCAAGGGCCTCGTGGACCTGCTTGTGGCGCTCAGGCCCTCCAGAATAGGTGAGCAGCACCAAAGCCACGGAAAAATCCGCGTTCAGGCGCACGCCGCTGACCGTGACCAGTTCGAGGCGCGGGTCGGCCACTTCCTCGGCCAGAAGGCGCGCGATCTCGCGCATGATCAGGTCGCCCGCGCGGTCGGCGCGGCGGGAGGTTGCGTGTTTCATCGTGCCTCGTCGTCGAAAATCTCGATTTCCACGTCAGCCAGGTCTTCGTCGCTGGCTGCCTCGACCATGTTCAGGGCCTTCTGCAGTCGCCCCTCGATGGTCTTGTAGTCAGGGCCGCAGGTCACGGCGGCGAGCAGAAGCCTGCCGTGCTCGTCCTGGGCGCCGACCTCGGAAACGGCCACGTTGAACTTGGAGCGCAGTTTCATCTTCAGGCTTTGCGCCACGCGGCGTTTTCCCTTGAGGCTGTCGTTGCCGTGCAGCCGAAACTCCATGCGCAATATGCCAATATACATGCTTAATCAGGTCCGGTCGAGGGGCGTTGCGGCGGCCGGTTCCGGCTTCGGGCCGCCGGGCGCGCTCACGCGGGAGGCGCCCGCGCTCCTGCCCTGGGCGGCCCGCACAGACCGCCCAGGGCAGGGAAGCGCTACAAGGTGGCCGCGGATTCGACGAATTCGAAGGCCTCGATGATGTCGCCCGTCTTGATGTCGTTGTAGTTGTTGATGGTGATGCCGCACTCGTAGCCCTTGGAGACTTCCTTGACGTCGTCCTTGAAGCGCTTGAGCGAGCTCATCTCGCCCGTGTGCACGACCACGCCGTCGCGGATAAGGCGGATTTTGGCGTCGCGCCGGATCTTGCCGTCGATGACGCCACAACCCGCGATCGTGCCGATGCGCGAAATGTGGTAGAGTTCGCGCACCTCGGCCTGGCCCAGGTAGTTCTCGGAGATGACCGGGGCGAGCATGCCCGCCATGGCGTCCCTGATTTCGCCCACCAGCTTGTAGATGATGTCGTAGAAGCGGATTTCCACGTGCTGCTGGTCGGCCACGTCCTTGACCTTGGCGTTCGGCCGCACGTTGAAGCCGATGATGATGGCCTCGGAGGCCGAGGCGAGCAGGATATCGGATTCGGTGATGGCGCCGGCGCCCGAGTGGATGATGTTGATCTTGACCTTCTCGGTGCTGGCCTTGGCCAGGGCGTCGGCGATGGCTTCGAGCGAGCCCTGCACGTCGGTTTTGACCACGAGGTTTAGGGTCTTGACGTCCTGGTCGGGTTTGGACTTGAGGAAGGATTCCAGGGTAACCTTGGACTCCTTGGCCAGTTCGCGCTCGCGCTGCTTCATCTGCCGTTCGTCGGCGATGCGGCGGGCGACCTTTTCGTCGGCCACGCAGACGAACTCGTCGCCTGCCTCGGGCAGGCCGTCGAAGCCCTGCACCTCGACCGGCATGGCCGGGCCGGCCTTCTTGATCTTTTTGCCCTGGTCGTTGAACATGGCGCGGACCTTGCCCCATTGCAGGCCGCAAACGAAGGCGTCGCCCTGGCGCAGGGTGCCTTCCGAGATGAGCAGCGTGCCCAGCGAGCCGCGTCCCTTATCGAGTTTGGCCTCGACGATGTGACCGCGCGCGGGCTTGTCGGGGTTGGCCTTGAGTTCCAGGACCTCGGCCTGCAGGAGGATCATCTCCAGAAGCTCGTCGAGCCCCTGGCGTTGTTTGGCCGAAACGTAGGCATAGATCGTCTCGCCGCCCCACTCCTCGGGCATCATTCCCAGTTCGGAGAGTTCGCGCTTGACACGGTCGGGGTTGGCCCCTTCCTTGTCCATCTTGTTCACAGCCACGACGAGCGGAACGCCCGCGGCCTTGGAGTGGTTGATGGCCTCGCGGGTCTGCTCCATGACGCCGTCGTCGGCCGCCACGACCAGGACCACGATGTCCGTGACCTTGGCGCCTCGGGCGCGCATGGCGGTGAAGGCCTCGTGGCCCGGGGTGTCGAGGAAGACGACTTCGCCGCGCGCAGTCTGGACGTGGTAGGCGCCGATGTGCTGCGTGATGCCGCCCGCTTCGCCGGCGGTCACGTCGGAGCTGCGGATGGCGTCGAGCAGCGAGGTCTTGCCGTGGTCCACGTGGCCCATGATGGTCACGACCGGCGGCCTGGGCTTCATGTCCTCGGGCTTGTCCGTCTCGGAGGGGATCAGGAAGGTCTCCTCGGAGAAGCCGACCTTCTCGACCTCGTAGCCGAACTCGGTGGCCACTACTCCGGCGGTCTCGATATCGAGCGACTGGTTGATGGTCGCGAGCACGCCCAGGCCCATGAGCACGCGGATGATCTCCGGGGCCTTGACGCCCATCTGATGGGCCATGTCGCCCACGCGGATGGCGTCCTCGATCCTGAGCTTGCGCTTGGCGGCCTTCATGGGCTGCGTGGTCTGCGGCTGCGCCACGGGCTGCTGGCCGCGGCGCGGCTGCATCAGATGCTTGGGCGCCATGTCCTCGCGGCGAGAAGCTCCCGGATGCTCGCGCTTGCCCTTCTTACCTTTCTTGCCCTTGCCGTCGGTGGGACGGGCCGGGGCGGCCGGGCGCGGCGCCTCGGGCGCGGGCGTGTTGCGGAACTCGACCACGCGGCGGTCGCGGCGCGGGGCCCGCGCGTCGTCGCCCGCGGGCGCACCGGGCGTACCGGGCGCGGCGGGTCTGGGAGCGGGCTTGGGAGCGGGTTTGGCCGCCGCCGGGTCGGGCCTGGAGATGATGCGCACCTGCGGCCCGGAGAATTTTTCCTTTTTCTTGTCCTTGTCTTTCTTGCGGCCCCGTGCATCGGCGTCGGCACGCTCCTCGGAAGGAACCTCGGTTTCGGCCGGAGTTTCGGCCTCGACTTTTGCCTCGGCTTCGGCAGGCGTCTCTTCGGCAGTTTCGCGCTCCCCGGTCTCTTCGGCCTCAAGCACGGGCTTTTCCTCGCTCGCTTCAGGGGCCGTCTGTCCGGCTGCGTCGCTCGCGGCCTCGGACGCGGAGACGTCGCTTTCGGCCGCCTGGACGGCGGGAGCTTCGGCTTCGGGCGCTTTCACCGGAGCGATGACGCGCGCGAAGCGCTCCTTGATCTTGGCCGGGGTTTTTTCCGGCTCGGGCTCGGCGAATTCGGGAAACTCAGCGTCGCGTGCAGCGGCCTCGCGCAACTCACGGTCCTCGTCGCCTTCGGCCGAGATGTCGCTCTCGGCGGTCTCGGGGGCGACGGGCTCCTCGACGGGAGGCGCGACCTCGACTTCGAGCGGGGTCTCCTCGATGGGCGTCTCGGCAGCTTCGCCGGCCTCCTCGGTTCCGGAGGGCAGGACCTTCTTGCGGCGGCGGCGCACCACGCCGGGCTGCACTTCCTTGATGACTTCGGTCACGGTCACGCCCTGCGCGAGCCGCTGGCGAACGAGCTTCGCCTCATCGTCCTCAAGGGTGCTGACCTGGCTCTTGACCTGGATATCCAGGTCGCGGAGCACCTGAAGGATCTCCTTGTAGCTGACGCCGAGATCGGCGGCGAGATCCCGCACCTTGATGCTTCCCATCAAAAAACCCCCTTGCATTTCTTCCGCCAGCCCTTCAGGGCAGGCAGCCGCGCCTGGCACTCCCGACGCCCGCAACAGTAAAAGCCTCTTCCCGCAAGCCGTTGCCGCGGATCGAATCGCAGTTGGCCGTCAGGCGTGTCCGGGCAGACGTAGCGCATAAGACTCCATTTTTCAAAACGCCCCCGGCAGACCATGCAGGTGCGCAGGGGCGTGTGCTTTCTACTGGACATCGTCCTTGTCGGTGGCGGCCTCTTCCGTGGCCGCCGGTTTTCCGTCCGAAGTTTCGGTCTGTACGGGCTCCTCGCCCATCTCCCCCGATTCCTCCAGGGATTCTTCCGGCTCCAGGGGCTTGCTCGGCATGAGCAGGCGCACCGCGCCACGCACATGGCCGAGCTTTTCCTCGCTCATTCCGGTGATGGCCAAAAGGGCCTCGTCGTCGGCTTCGAGAAGCTGTTCGAGGGTCTCGAACCCGGCGTTCAGGAAGCGTTCCACCGGCATTTCCGCCACGGCCGCCACCTGCTCCATAGACTCGCGGGCCACGTGCAACTCGCCGTAGCGGGTCTCGGTGAAGATGTCGATCTTCCAGCCCAGGAGTTTGGAGGCCAGTTTGACGTTTTGCCCTTTGCGGCCGATGGCCAGGGTGAGCTGGTCGTCGGGAACCACCACTTCGAGGAGCTTGTCCTCCTCGTCCACGGTGATGCGCGTGATCAGCGCCGGGGAGAGGGCGTTGCGCGCATAGTCGGCGATGTCGGGCTTCCAGACTACGATGTCGATGCGCTCGCCCCTGAATTCTTGGACCACGGCCTGGATGCGGCTGCCCCGGATGCCCACGCACGCGCCCACGGGATCGACGTCGCGGTCGCGCGACATCACGGCCACCTTGGCCCGGCTGCCCGGATCGCGCGCCACGCCCATGATACGCACTGTGCCGTCGGAGACCTCAGGCACCTCGCGCTTGAACAGCGCGGTCATGTAGTCGGGGTGCGAACGGGAGATGAGAACCTGCGGACCGCGGCCTTCCTTGAGGACGTTGATCACGTAGCCCTGCACGCGGTCGCCGCGCTTGTAGCGTTCCTTGGGGATCTGCTCCTCCTTGGGGAGCAGGGCCTCGGTGCGGCCGAGGTTGATGATCCACCCGGTGCGGTCGCGGCGCTGGATGATGCCAGAGACGATCTCGCCGATGCGGTCTTTGTATTCCTCGTAGATGATTTCCTGTTCGGCGTCGCGCATGCGCTGGATGATGACCTGCTTGGCGCTTTGCGCTGCGATGCGTCCCAGATCGTGGATTTCGAGCTTGAAGCCCAGATCGTCGTCGATCTGGACGTTGGGGTCGTGCGCCTTGGCGTCCTCAAGGGCGATCTCGGTCAGTTCGTCTTCGACCTCGTCCACCACGACCTTGAATTGGAAGACTTCGATTTCGCCGGTATCGTCGTTGAAGGAGACTTCGACGTCGATGTGCTCGCCGTATTTGCGCAGGACCGAGGTGCGGACGGCCTCCTCAAGCGTGTCCACGAGGAGGTCGCGGTCGATGCCGCGATCCTTGCTGATCTGATCGATGGCCTTTTTGAGTTCGGTGCTCATGACCCCTCCGGGGAAATCGTGCGTCGCAAAAGAGTATCAGTGATATATTTCAGGAATGCGCGCCTTTCTTGACCGCGTCCCAGTCGGTGATGCGCAGGCGGCATTTGGCCACGTGGGAAAAGGGCAGGGCGTAGCTCACGCCGTCCACCGCGACATGCATCGTGTCGCCGTTCACCCCGGTCAGTTCTCCTTTGAAATTGCGGCGGCCCGGCACGTCGGGAAGGGGCGCGTGCAGCCGCACCTCGACCGTGGCGCCCACGTGGGACGCGGCCTGGGCCGGAGTGAACAGGGGTCTCTCCAGGCCCGGCGAGGACACTTCCAGCGCGTAGCGCCCCGGGATGGGGTCCTCGACGTCGAGCAGGAGGCCGATGTGTCTGCTGACCGTGGCGCAGTCGTCGATTGTCACGCCACCCTCGCGCTCGATGTAGACGCGCACGATCAACTGGCCCTCGCCGCCGACGAGTTCCAGGCCGTAGAGTTCAAGGCCCAGGCCCGCGACCACGGGGGCGATGAGCCTTTCGAGAGTGTCAGCGAGATTCGTGGTATCCATAAAACGTCAGTCCGGTCCTTGCGCGGCGCCGCCGCGCCCCGCCCTCTCGGCGCCAAATAAAAAGGTGGCGAAAGCCACCTCCCACAACATGCCGAAGAAGGCCCGTTCCCAGAAGGCGGAACGGAGATTTTGGAGCGGGCGACGGGGATCGAACCCGCGACACCAAGCTTGGGAAGCTTGTACTCTACCAGCTGAGCTACACCCGCTCACATCAAGAGCGAGAGTTCATACCATATCTCATGGCGATGTCAAGCGGTCGCAAAAAAAAGAACCCCGTCCGGCAGGGTTGAGTGGCCCAGGGATTGCATGTCGGCATGCCGAGGAGGACCGCACCCATGCAAGACAGCATGTACAGCGCCTTGTTCGGGGCTTTGTCCAACGAACACCGTTTGAACGTCATCGCCAATAACTTGGCGAATGTGAACACCACGGGCTACAAGCAGGATCAAGTGACCTTCGCGGACACCTTCCTGCGCTTCGCCCACGACTACATTCTCGATTCCAAGCCGTTTTTGCGGGCCGATCCCCTGTGGCCCGAGCCTTCGGTGATGGCCAAGCCCCGCCTCGCCGACCAATACACGGACCACACCCAGGGATCGCTACGCGTGACGGGAAACCCGCTGGATTTGGCGCTGCAAGGGGACGGTTTCTTCCGGGTGCAGAACCCGCAGACCGGGGAGATGTTTCTGACCCGCAACGGCAACTTCGGTCTCGACGCGGACGGTCAGATCGTTGACGGCAACGGCAACCTGCTCATGGCGGGCGGCGGTCCCGTCACCGTTCCGCTTTCCGCCACGGTGCTCATCGATCACGCTGGCAACGTGCGCGCGGGCGAGCAGGAGCTCGGCCAGATCGACGTGGTCACGGTGCCCGACCCGGCTCGGCTGGAAAAGATCGGCAACAACCTCTTCCGCGCTCCCGAGGGGGAGGAGGAGATCGAGGCCGGGCTCGCAGTGGCCGCCGAGGAGGCCGAACAGATGATCGTCAGGGCCACGGTCAACCAGGGATATCTCGAAGCCTCCAATGTGGAGGTGGTCACGGAAATGGTGCGCATGATCGCGGCCAACCGTTCGTTCGAGGCCTACAGCAAGATCATGCAGGGCACGGATACGATCGACAAACGCGTCATCGCCGTGGCCTCGAAGGCATAGCGCAATGTTGAGAAAGCACTATCCGGCGCTTTTGGAACATTTTGCGACACGGTGTTTTTCAAAAGCCTTGCAAGGAGGAATCGCGCCATGATGCGTTCCCTGTGGACAGCCGCCACCGGCATGGTGGCCATGCAGACCCATATCGACACCCTGTCGAACAACCTGGCCAACGTGAACACCGCGGGCTTCAAGAAGAGCCGCGCGGAGTTCGAGGACCTCATGTACCAGACCTTACAGATCGCAGGCACGCTCAACGAGGGCGGCGGCCGCATCCCCACGGGCATGCAGGTCGGCATGGGCGTGAGGCCGGTGACGGTGCACAAGTACTTCAGCCAGGGCGACTTCCAGAACTCCGGAAATCCCCTGGACATCGCCATCGAGGGCGACGGTTTCTTTCTGGTCGATTACAACGGCGAGGACGCCTATACCCGCGCGGGCACGTTCAAGCTGGACAATGACGGCACCATCGTCACGGCCAACGGCCACGCCCTGCAACCGGCGTTCACCGTGCCCGCCGACACGGTGAACCTGGTGGTCACCCCCACCGGCCGCATCAGCGCCCTGGACAAACAGGGCAACGAGCTGGCCGGGGCGGACCTGCAGATATACACCTTCATCAACCCTGCGGGGCTAAACGCCGTGGGCCGCAACCTCTACTTCGAGACGCAGGCCAGCGGCGCGGCCACGGCCGGAACCCCGGGCGAGGACAACTTCGGGACCCTGGCCCAGGGCTTCGTGGAAGGCTCCAACGTGGAACTCGTGGACGAGATGGTCGGCTTGATCGTGGGCCAGCGCGCCTTCGAAATCAACTCCAAGGCTATCACCACGGCCGACGCCATGCTCCAGACGGCCATCCAGGTGAAGAGGTAGCCGTGCTCCTCCGGCGTTTCCGCATCCTTATCGCGCTCGCGTGCGTGGCCGTGGCGATCCTCGCCTCGGCGTCCGGGGGCGTCTGGGCCTCGACCGGGACGGAGCACAGGCTTTCGGCCGAGCAGCAGGGTCGCGCCTTCGCCATCGTCACCAGGCAGGCGGCCGTGGCGCGCGGCAGCGAGACGCTCGTCGGCGAGGTGGCCGAACCCTTCGGCGAGATGCCCAGGGAGACTTGGGAACGCTTGGCCAAGGTGCCGCTCTTCCGTTCTCCGGAAAACGGCCGACAGGTGGTGATCAATCCCGACGTGCTACGTCAGCTTTTCGCTCGCGCCCTGGGCGACGACGCCGCACGCGCCGTCTCCATCCGCGGCAGTCTGACTGTTCAGCGCGGCGGCTTCGTGGTCTTGGGCGAGGACATGCGGCGCTTGATCTCGGCCTATGTCGCCGATCGCGCGGCGCGGCTCGCGGGCGAGGTCTCGGTGCGCGACGTGAGCGTGCCAGAGGCCGTGTTCCTGCCCGAGGATTTCAGCCGCATGGATGTGGAAAGCCAAGCCGAGCTTTCGCCCGGCAGGACCGCGCTTCGCCTGCGCGCCCTGACCGCCGACGGTCGGGTGCTGCGCACTGTTCCCGTGACGGCCTTCGTCGATCAGTGGCTGGCCGTGCCCTGCGCGGCGCGGCCCATCAACACCGGAGACGTGCTGACGCCGGACATGATCTCCCACGAGCGCAAAAACGTGGCCTTTCTCAAGGGCGCGCCCGTGGAAATGCGGCCGGGATTGCGCGCCAAAAGAACCATCGGCCGGGGATTGCCGGTCTATGCCGAGGACGTGGAGGAAACACCGGACGTGGCGCGCGGAGACATCGTCCAGCTCGTCTACGAGGGGCGCGCGGTGCGCCTCACGGCCGAAGCCGAGGCGCTGGCCGACGGCCGCTTCGGAGAAACGATTCCGGTACGCAACGTGCAATCAGGCATGGAAATCCGGGCGCGCGTCGTGGGGCGCTCCACGGTTGCCGTCAGATAACGGAGGACAATATGAACATCCCCAATTCACGTCTGGCCCTCGCGGCCCTGCTGGTGGTCGTGCTTTCTTCGGGCTGCGCCACGCAGCAGAAGACGCCGCGCGAAGTCACTGTCATGACGCCGCCGCCCGCCGCCCCGGCTCCGGCCCGGGAGAATCCCGGCTCGCTCTTCGCCCAAGGACAGGCCGACAACCTTTTCGCGGACAGCCGCGCCCGCCGCGTCGGCGACGTGGTCACGGTGCGCGTCAACGACGTCTCCAAGGGCAAGCACAAAGCCGATACAACGGCCCAGCGCGAGTCCGACGTCAACATCGGCGTAAGCAGCTTCTTCGGCAAGAACAACGTCCGCGCCACTCCCTTGTTCGTGCCATCCTTTGGCATGAGCGGAGCCGTGGGCAACGAACCCATCGTCAGGGCCGGAAGCACCAACGACCTCACCGGCAAGGGCGAGACCAAGCGCGAATCCGATCTTTCGGCTTCCGTGGGCGCGCGTGTGGTGCAGATCCTGCCCAACGGCCTGATGCAGGTCGAGGGAGCGCGCGAGATGCGCATCAACGAAGAGACCCAGATCCTGGTGGTGCGCGGGCTCGTCAGGCCGCAAGACATCGACGTGGACAATTCCGTGACCACGGACAAGCTGGCCGACGCGACCATCGAATTTTACGGTCAAGGCGTTCTGGCCGACAAGCAGCGGCCCGGCTGGATGGCCAGAATTTTGGACAATATCTGGCCGTTCTAGACGCGCCCGGAGACCGGGGAAGAAGGGAACCATGCCTCGTCGTATCCTCCGTCTATGGGGAAGGGAAAAAATCATGAAACGGGTGCTCATCGCCGCCTGCACGATCTTTGTGCTCCTTGCGGGCCTCGCGCACGAGGTTTCTGCCGCGCGCATCAAGGACGTGGCCACGTTCAAGGGAGTGCGTTCCAACCAGCTCGTGGGCTACGGCCTCGTCGTGGGCTTGAACGGCACCGGCGACCAGCGGGGCAGCGACTTCACCATCCAGTCCATGGTCAACATGCTCGACAAGATGGGCGTACGCGTGGACCAGGCCCAGCTTCGCCCCAAGAACGTGGCCGCGGTCATGGTCACGGCGAACATGCCCGTGTCCTCCGCGCCGGGCTCGCGCATGGACGTCACCGTGTCGAGCATCGGCGACTCCAAAAGCCTTTTCGGCGGCCTCTTGCTGGTCACGCCGCTGCGCGGGCTTGACGGCAACATCTACGCCGTGGCCCAGGGGCCGCTGACCATCGGCGGTTTTCTGGCCGAAGGCGCGGCCGCCCAGGCGCAGAAGAACGTCACCACCGTGGGCATCATCCCCGGCGGGGCCACAGTCGAACGGGGTATTCCTTTCAATTTCAATGAGATGGAAAGTATCACACTGAACATGTCCATCCAGGACTTCTCCACCACCATGCAGACGGTGGAGGCCATCAACCGCTCGTTGGGCGGCCAGTTTGCCACGGCGCGCGACATCGCGACCATCGAGGTGGATATCCCGCCCCGCTTCCAGGGCAACTTGGTGCCGCTCATGGCCAGCATCGAGAATATCGAGATCAGACCCGACAGCCGCGCCCGCGTGGTGGTGGACGAAAAGACCGGCACCGTGGTTCTGGGGCAGAACGTGCGCCTGGGGCAGGTGGCCGTGGCCCATGGCAACCTGCAGATAGTCATCGCCGAGACGGCCCAGGTCAGTCAGCCCGCGCCGTTCGCGGCGGGTGAGACGGTCGTGGTGCCCGAAACCGAAATCGGCATCGTGGAACAGAACAAGCGGCTGTTGCTCATGGAAGGCGCCACCCTGCGCGAGTTGGTGGACGGCTTGAACGCCATCGGCGCTACCCCGCGCGACCTGATCTCCATCCTCAGGACGCTGCGTTCGGCAGGCGCGCTGATGGCCGATCTGGAGGTGATCTAAATGTCAGACGGTTTTTCGCCGCTCATCCCTGGCGGCCTGACCGATCAGGCCGATCTTGCGCGCCAGACCGCGCGTATGCAGGATCTGAAGCGTCGTCTCGAACAGAAGAATTCTGACGAGGCGCTGCGCGAAACCTGCCAGGATTTCGAGGCCATCTTCATGGGCAAGATGTGGGAGCAGATGCGCAATTCCATACCCAAGGAAGGCTACCTGCACAGCCCCTACGAAGACCAGTACATGGCCATGTTCGACCACGAGCTGTCCAGGAAGTTCGCCCAGGCGGGCGGCATAGGCATAGCGGACATGATGTACGCCCAGCTTTCCGCAGCGCTCAAGGCCAAGGAAGGACAGGCGGAGCAGATCCCGGTGCGGTCGCTCGAAGCCCGCGACCAGATCGGCGGGCTGCCGGGGGTGTCGCAGTCGCCCGTACCTGAGCCGAAGATCGCCGTCTCCGGTCCCGGACCAGCCGCGTCTGGCTCCGTCAGCGTCAGTTCAGCCTCGAACGTGGCCGAGCTTTCCGACGAAGAAGCCGTAAGCCGTGCCCGGCTTATCGCCGAGCGCATCGCGGGCATCGAGCCCGGCAGGTCTTTTGCACTGAAACCGGACAAAGACGGGCAGGTCGGCAAAATAGTCCTCTCCGACGCCTCGGGGCAGGGCGAGGGGACGTGAGGCCGATACGAGCCTGAAATCCGGCGCAAGGATGAGATACTGACTATGCCGGCCGGCCGGTGCCGGACAAACGGAGAGCAGCCATGATACGGACCATGCGGGAGAATCTGACCAGGCAGCGCGGAGCGCTCGGCGTTCTGGCCGGGCTTTTGGAGGAAGAATTTTCCCTGTTGCGCGAAGGCAAGCCGCAGGAAGTGACCCGACTCGAAATGGCCATCCAGGAACTGATCCGCCAGGTGGCCTCGGAGCGCGCCGCGCTCAAGGCACTGGTCGTGGAGGCTCACGGTCGGGCGATTCCCATGACCGAGGTGGCCGAGACGCTCGGCGCCGAGGATATCCCCGCCTTTCGGGAACTGCTTGCGGGCATCGACGTCCTGGAGCAGGAGTGCGCCCGGCAGGCCGAGAAGAACAGCCATCTCGCCCTGGCCCTGTACGACCAGAGCAAGGAGATGATCGAATTCCTTCATGAGCAGGTCAAGCCCAGGCGTCAAGACGTCTACGCGCGCAACGGTCGTTTCGTGTCTGGCAAGACCCAGGCCTCGCTGATGCGCGGGAGTCTCTGATGCCCGGCGTCAACTCGCTCCTGAATCTCGGGCAGACGGGGCTTTTCGCCTCGCAAAGCTCGATCCAGACCGTCGGCAACAACATCGCCAACGTCAACACCGTGGGCTATCGCCGCCGCACGGTGCGGCTCGAAGAGGCGATGTCCATCAATTTCGCTCCGGGCCAGATCGGCACGGGCGTGCGCGCCGCCGAGGTCGTCAGGAGCTTCGACCGCTTCATCGAGAGCACCTTCAACGACAAGTCCTCGTCGAGCAGCCGCTGGAGCACCATCTACCAAGAGATGCGCGGCCTCGATTCGCTCTTCAACGAGGCCAACCTCGACGGCATGAACGCGGCCATGTCGAGCTTCTTCGGCGCCTGGAACGATCTGGCAGCGAATCCGTCCAGCTATCCGGCCCGCGAGACCCTGGTTTCGCAGACCAAGAGCATCCTGACGCTTCTCAACAGCGCCGACGAACAGATGACGGCCCTGCAGCGGCAGACCGACAACTACATCCAGCAGGACGTGACCAGAGCCAACGACATCCTGCGCTCCATCGCGACCTTCAACCGGCAGATCAACGAACAGCAAGTGGATGGCATCAACAACGTCAACGAGCTGTACGACCAGCGCGATCTCCTGACCCGCGAGCTGGCCACGATCATCGACATCAATTTCATCGACAAGGGAGCGGGCAACATCACCATCACCACCAAGGCCGGACAGACCTTGGTGGACCGCGAGTCCCATTTCCAACTCTCCTTCGAGAACGCCAAGACCTTCAAGAACCTGACCCCGGCCTCGAATTTCGACGGGCAGATCTATTTTTCCGGCAGCGACGAGTACGAGTACACCTTTGAGGTCGTGAGCGGAGGCCAGGTCAGCAACGGCGGCAGCGCGGCCCTGATGCGCGTCTCGCTGGACGGCGGCAAGACTTGGCTTCGGGATGACAACGGCAATGAGCTCCGCGTCAGCGCTCGGCCCGAGGACGGCGCGGTCGCGGTGCGCAACCTGACCGTCTGGTTCGGCACCGGCAACGACTCCGGCGCGACTCCCACCAACAACCTGCGTGTGGGTGACTCCTTCACCATCGTGCCCAAAAAGGCGCTCTACTGGTATCAGACCGCGGCCAACCCCGAGAACATCACTCCCCAGATCGGGCTCGACGGCAAGGACAACGAGCGTCGCATCGTGGGGGGCAGCCTGGGCGGTTTGTTCAACTTCCGCGACGATTATATCGGCAAATACCGCGACAAGCTGAACTCCTTCGCCGAATCGCTGATCTGGGAAGTGAACCGTATTCACAGCCAGGGCGCGGGGCTCGTGCATCACGACGCCGTTGTCGGCACCTATTCCGTGCGCTCGGACTCCATGGCCCTGGGCACGCCTGAATCCGGCCTGGCCTTCGCAGACAAGTTGGCCGCCGGATCGACCATGATCCACGTCTACGACAAGACCTCGGGCGAGTACGTGACTGGCGCGGCCCTCGACTTTTCCAGCGGGGCCGGGCAGCTCAACTTCGACCCCTCGCTGCACAGCCTCGAAGACGTGCGCGATGCCATCAACCGTACCTTCTCTGGGGTCCTGCGGGCCGAGATCAGCAACCATCAGTTGACCATCACCTCGGCCGACGGCACTACCCAGTTCGAATTCGGCGAGGACACCACCGGCCTTTGGGCCGCCCTTGGCGTCAACACATTCTTCGACGGTTCGGATGCGCGCTCCATTTCCCTGAACAGTTCCCTGTCACAGAATCTGGGGCACGTGAACACGGGCCACGTCAACGGCGCGGGTGAGACCAACAAGGGCGACAACACCATGGCCCTGACCATGACCAAGCTCGAATCCAAGAAGGTGAGCATCTCCACCATCCATTCCGGCACGATCAGCGAGACCCTGTCCTCGTTCTACAACTCGCTCGTGGCAGAGGTGGGCGGAGACACCAAGATCGCCCAGTTCAACTTCAGCTATCAAAAGGCCCTGGCGGACGATCTCGACCGTCGCCAGCAGGAGATTTCCGGCGTGAACCTGGACCAGGAGATGAGCGATCTCATCCGGTTCCAGCATTCTTACACGGCCGCGGCCAAGCTCATCACAACCGCGGACCAGATGATCCAGACGCTGCTCGGTCTGAAGCAGTAGCGCGGGAATAATCCGGGAGAAAGCCCATGCGCGTCACCCAGCAGATGCTCTACCAGAATTTCCTGGTACGGATGAACTCCAACCTGGCCAACCTGATGGAGTCCAACCTCCAGGCGTCCAGCCAGAAGCGCATCAACCGTCCCTCGGACGATCCGGTGGGCACGGCGCGCCTGCTCGACATCCGAACCTCTCTGGCAGGCATGGAGGGGTTCAAGAAAAACATCGACACGGCCAAGGGTTGGCTGAACCTGGCCGACGAGACGCTTCTGCAGGCCTCGACCATCGTCACCCGCGCCAAGGAGATCGCCGAGCAAGCCGCCACCGGAACCCTGACCAAGGACAACCGGTTGCAGATATCCTACGAGGCACGGCAACTCTTCAAGCAGATGGTGGCCCTGGGCAACACCACCTACGACAACAAATCCATTTTCGCGGGTCACAAAATCGACGGTAACGCCTTCGAGGAACGCCTGTGGGCCACGGCCAACGATGGCGCGCTGCAAAACGCATCCTTCTCCATCGAAGGATTCGCCGAGAAGACGATCCTGGTGCAGTTCGTGGACACCGCCAATCCCGAGGGCGGCACGACAACCGACCTCGCCTCGGCCCCGGCCACGCTCGGCTACCGCTTTTCCATGGACGGCGGGGACTCCTTCACCACGGTGAATGGTCCGCTCAACATCTCCGGCGGCCGCGCGGTGCTGGATTTCCAGGGCGTGCGCATGAACCTGGACGCGACCGCCACGGTCACGACCACGGCGCTCGACAACGTGGGCGACAACAACGGCACTTGGATGTGGGTGCGGCCCACCGCCGAATATCTCGGCGACGACAAGGACTTCTCCCGCGTGGACGGCTTTGGGGTCACGGACGTGGCCGGAATGGCCGAAGGCTATTTTGCCAAGAATGTTGCCGTGCGCATTGACTCGGCCGGGGCCAACCTCGGCGAGCCCATCACCTATTCCTACAGTCTCGACGGGGGAAACAACTGGGTCACGGGCAACGTCACCGTCTCGGGGGCCTCGCCCGATCAGGCGCGGCTCATCGTCCCCGGCGGAGTCCTGACGCTGAATTCCAACGGCGGCAACATCCTCACCGCAGGCAACCAGTTCGTCATCCGGCCCAACACCGCGGACATCTCGTTGCGCATCTCGGCCAGCGAGGAGATCGCCGTGAACAGCGTGGGCAAGGACATTTTCGGCGGTGTCTATAAGAACATGTACAGTTCCGAAGCCCGGCTGGTCTTCGGGGACGACCCTGGCAAGAATCTGCTCGACACCATGGGCAGGCTGGTGGGATATTTGGAGACCAACAACCAGCAGGGCATTCAGGAAGTGCTCGCGGACCTGACCAAGAGCCAGAATCAATTGCTCAACAAAACGGCCAACGTGGCCGGGCGCGAGAACAGGCTTCAGGTCGCGGAAACCATCCTCACCGGGCTCTATCTGAACCAGAGCGAGCGGCTCTCTTCGGTCGAGGACGTGGACGTGGCGGAACTCATGACTAGGCTTGCCCAGCAACAAATATCCTACGAGGCCGTGCTCAAGACGTCGAGTCTCATCATGAAGATGACGCTTGTGAACTACGTCTAGCGGGCCGCCTTGAAAGCGTCCGGGCGGCTGCTTGACGCGGAGGGAGTGAGCGTTCACAATGCCCACGGTCGCGTGACCCCCGCGCGGCCGTGAACTTCGGGATAAAACGGATGCTCATATTGACGCGTCGCCCTGGGGAGTCGATCCACGTGGGCGATACAATGAAGATCACCGTCCTCTCCGTGAAGGGCAGGCAGATCAAGATCGGACTCGAGGTTCCCGAGGACGTGCCGGTGTACCGCGAGGAACTGTACGTCAAGGTCAAGGAACAAAACAGTCTGGCCCTGCAAACCCTCGAAAACGACCTGATGGCGGCGGCGGAGCTATGGCCAGGAAAGAAATAACCATCCAATCACGTCTGGGCGAACGGACCGTGGACTCGAGCCGGATCATCCACTTCCCCAAGGGGTTGATCGGACTGGAGAACCGGCACGACTTCGCACTCCTGAAGATTCGCGAGGACTCGCCCTTCATGCTTTTGCAATGCCTGAAGGACCCGAAACTCGGTCTGCTGGTCACCGATCCCTTCGCCTTTCTCGACGACTATGAGATCCAGATCGGCGATGCGGAACAGCGAATCCTGCGCATCGAGAACATCCGCCAACTCGCCATCCTGGTCACCGTGACCATCCCTCCCGGCAAGCCGGGCGAGGCCGTCTTGAACCTCACCGGCCCCATCTGCGTGAACTCCAAGTCGCGCATCGGGCTTCAGGTTCCGCAGACCGACCCGCGCTTTCCGAGCCATTACGCCCTGACCCCCGCACCCGCGCCCGAGCAGTAGGTTGTATGAGCGTCGCGGCTTAAAAGGCCGCGCGTGGGCAGGGACTTCAACAAAGAACTTACGACAGGCAAGGAAACGCATGGAAGCGAGATCCCTGGCTCTGATAGGTAGTGGTTACTGGGGGAAGAATCTGGCCCGCAACTTCGACGCGCTCGGCGCTCTTGGAGCCATCTGCGACAAGAACGAGGCTCTGCTGGCCGATTTCGCGCGGCTGTACCCCCAAGCCAGGGGCGTCCTGGCCCTTTCGGACATCCTGGGCGACCCCTCCATCGCCTCCGTGGCCATCGCCACCCCGGCGGAGACGCATTTCTCCATCGCCCGTGAGGCGCTTTTGGCCGGCAAGCACGTCTATGTCGAGAAGCCGCTGGCGCTTGAAGTGGCCGAGGCCGAGGAATTGGCCCGGCTAGCCGATCAGCAGGGCCTTCGACTCATGGTCGGTCATCTTTTGCAGTACCATCCGGTCTTCGAGCGGCTTTTGGCGCTCGTGCGGTCAGGCGATCTGGGCAGGATCGACTACGTGCAATCCAACCGCCTGAATCTGGGTAAGATCAGGCGCGAGGAGAACATCCTGTGGTCCTTCGCCCCGCACGACGTCTCCATGATCCTTTCCCTGGCGGGCGAGGAGCCCGAGTCCGTGCTGGCCGTGGGTGGCAACTACCTGCATGAGAAGATCGCCGACGTGACCACCACCCATCTCAAATTTCCTTCTGGCATGCGCGCCCACATCTACGTCTCCTGGCTGCATCCTTTCAAGGAGCAAAAGCTCGTGGTGGTGGGCGAGAAGAAGATGGCGGTCTTCGACGACACTCAAGGCTGGGACAGGAAACTCCTGGTCTATCCACACGTCATCGAGTGGCGCGACGGCGCGCCCGTGCCGGTGAAGGCCGAGCCCGAAACCCCGGCCGTGGACCAGGACGAGCCCTTGAAGTGCGAATGCCGCCACTTTCTCGAATGCTGCGCGAGCGGCGCGAGACCTCGCACCGATGGCTGGGAGGGCGTGCGTGTGCTCAGGGTGCTCAAGGCCGCGCAGCGCTCCATGGACAACAACGCCTGCGCCGTGGCCCCGGCCACGCTGGGCCGCGCTCCGAAAGCCGCGGACTGCCAGATTCACGAGACGGCCGTGGTGGACCCCGGCGCGCGCATCGGCGCGGGCACGCGCATCTGGCATTTCGCCCACGTCTGCGGCCAGGCCGTGATCGGCCGCGACTGCAACCTGGGCCAGAACGTCTTCGTGGACAACGGCGCGGTGATCGGCGACCGTTGCAAGGTCCAGAACAACGTCTCGGTCTACAAGCACGTCACCTTGGAGGACGAGGTCTTCTGCGGCCCGTCCATGGTCTTCACCAACGTCTACAATCCGCGCGCCCACATCCGCAAGATGGACGAGGCGCGGCCCACCCTGGTCAAGCGTCGGGCCACGCTCGGGGCCAACTGCACCATCGTCTGCGGCAACACCGTGGGACGCTACGCTTTCGTGGGCGCGGGAGCGGTGGTCACGCGCAGCGTGCCCGACCACGCCCTGGTCGCGGGCAGCCCGGCCAGGCGCATCGGCTGGGTTTGCGCCTGCGGCGAGCGCCTTGGCGACGACCTAGTCTGTCCGGGCTGCGCTGCTGCCTACGTGGAGAGCGGCGAAGGGCTCATGTCCAAGACGTAGGGTTTCAGGCAGTGGCCAGGGCCACCAGGTCGAGCAGGAACAGGCCGCCCGAATCCGAGCCGCCCGCAAGGTGGCGGCCGTTGTGCGACCAGGCGAGGCAGGTTACGCGATCGCCCGGAAGAGTGAAGAGCGGCTTGGCCGTGCGGCGCGAGACGTCGCCCAGGAAGACCACGCCACCGTCGAAGCCCGCGCATACCAGGGGCAGGGCGGGGTGCGGCGCGACCACGCGTAAAAAGCCGTGCTCGAAGGCCCCGAAGATGATGGCCTTGCCGCGCTCCTCCTCAGGCGCGAGGATATCCCAGGCCACCACGGCCTGCTCGCCGCCAGTCAGGAGCCTGCGGTTTTCGGCGTCGAAGGCCAGGCTCTCCACCTTGATGGGGTAGCCCTCCAGGGCGTAACCTTCGTTTTCGCGCAGATCGAAGATGCGCACGGCCTTGTCCTGCGTGGCGCAGGCCGCAAAGCGGCCGTCGGCCGAAAGGGCCAGGGAGAGGTGCGAACCCTGTGCCTCCAGAAGACGGCCTTCGGGCGAGGAGGGCGGCATGTCCCACAGGGTCAGGCCGTCGTTGTGAGTGGCCGCGAGCAGACGGCCGCCAAGGCCGGAGCGCAGCCCTGCCACGCTGCTTCGCAGCGGCCCGAGCAGGCGCGGCTGGGCAGTTCCCGGTTCGAAGAGCGCCACCTCGCGGCCCATGGCGGCGGCCAACCGCCCGCCCGCGCACACGGCGAGATGCTCGATCCAGCGGCCCTTTCGCTGATACATCTCCTCGCTTGCGCCGTTCTCGGCCGTGCGCATGATCCGGCCGTCGTCGCCACCGCTGACGAATCCTTCGGCGGTGGCTTGCAGGCACAGAATCGCGCCTTCGTGCGGCTTGGTGAGCAGCGCCTCGCGCGTGGCCGGGGAAACCAGCAGGAGTTTGCCGTCGCCCGTGGCCAGGGCCAGGGTTTCTCCGTTCGGGGAAAAGGCGCAGGCCGTGGCATAGGCTCCTACCTCGACCCTGAACAGACCGGGCACGGCGGCGTCGGGCGAGAAGGTCATGCCTTTGCTCCCGCCGCGAGGCAGGCCCGAAGACCGGCCGACAATTCCTCGCGGTCGAGGTCGCGGCCGATGAAGACCGCCCGGCTGGTCCGCTCCTCGCCGTCCTTCCAGGGCACGCCCCAGCTCATCTCAAGGAGCATGTGCACGCCCTGGAAGACCAGGCGCTGCGCCTGGCCCGCCGCCTCGACGATGCCTTTGCAGCGATAGACATTCTCGCCCCTCTCGGCCAGGTAGCTGCCCAGGAAATTCTGAAAACAGGCCGCGTCCACCGGTCCGGGGAGCGTCAAGGAGACGCTTCGCACCGCGTCGTCGTGAGTGTGGCTGTCTTCCCCGGCCATGAACCCGGGGGCGAGGAAGAGCAGGCGGTTGAGGTCGAAGGAGTCGCGGCCGAGCAACTTGTCCAGGGGCAGGTCGCAGCGCGTCGTGCGCAGGACTTCCACCTGCGGGTTCAGGCGGCGGATGCGCGTCTCCATGTCGGCCAGCGTCTTTTCATCCACGAGGTCGGCCTTGTTCAGGACCACGAGGTCGGCGTAGACCACCTGCTCCACGGCCTCGCGGGAGCGTTCGACCTGGGCCGGGAAATGCAGGGCGTCCACGACGGTGACTACGGAATCAAGGGCCGTGGCCTCGCGTACGTCGTCGTCCATGAAGAAGGTCTGGATGATGGGCGAGGGATCGGCCAGGCCTGTGGTTTCGAGCAGGATGCCATCGAAGTCGCGGCGTTTGAGCAGGCCGGAGAGGATGCGGATCAGGTCGCCGCGCACAGTGCAGCAGACGCAGCCGTTGTTCATGGTGAAAATCTCTTCGTCCGCGTCCACGACGAGGTCGTTGTCGATGCCTATCTCTCCGAACTCGTTGACGATGACCGCGAAGCGGCGGCCGTGGTTCTCGGACAGCACGCGGTTTAAGAGCGTGGTCTTGCCTGCGCCGAGAAAGCCGGTGAGCACGGTGACGGGAATTTTTGCCATGGGATCCTTCCTTGATGACCTGGCCTTGATGACCTGGGAAGGTCCACCTAGCCCGGATGAGGCCGGGCGTAAAGGGGGTTCAGGGCTGTTGAAAAAAGCCTCATCCGCAGCGTTGCGGCAAAAAGGGCCGGAAGCGGGATTTGATGGAAGGGCATTTCAAGGAACGGGAGAGGCAGGCAACAAAAAAGGCCGGAGGCTCCGCCTCCGGCCAGGATTGCGCAATAGGAAGGATTCCCGTTGGTTCAGGACTGGAGGAAGATGC
The DNA here is from genome assembly GCF_000422245.1 of Alkalidesulfovibrio alkalitolerans DSM 16529. NCBI lineage: Bacteria > Pseudomonadati > Thermodesulfobacteriota > Desulfovibrionia > Desulfovibrionales > Desulfovibrionaceae > Alkalidesulfovibrio > Alkalidesulfovibrio alkalitolerans. Next base: position 114,154 of record NZ_ATHI01000005.1, on the reverse strand, counting down.
TCAGGTCCTCGCGCACGATGCCCTCGGCGATCTTCTTGTTGTCGGGCTCGTAGGTGCCGTTTTGGATCTGGGCCTTCAAGGCCGCGATCTTTTCGGCGCGCGTGTCCGGCTCGACCGTGGCCGCTCGCACGGCCACGCTGCGCAGGGCCGCGTCCTCGGAAATGGCGACCTTGTCGCCGGTGGCCTCGGCCTTGCGGGCCTTGGCGGCCGCCTCGGCGCGCTCGCGGTCGATCTTTTCGACGGTCTTTTCGTAAGGGTTGGCCCCTACCAGCAGCTTTTTGATTTCCATGGTTCCCTGCCTTCCTTTCGGGGATACATCAGCCCGAAAGGTTGTCAAGAACTCTATCGGTCGGCGGCGCGGTATTCTTTAGTTTTCAGGGCCGATCGAGCCTTCGTGCTAAAGCATTGTCTCGTCAACCTTTTGCGTTGTGATGTCCCACAAGGCGACAAGAACTTCGTTCATTTCAGGAGGCGTCAATTCCTGGACACCGCCCGGCGTCTCGCGAAAAATTTGCAACTCCTGTTCCAGAAAAGGATATTCGAAAAGAAGCCGAGACCTGAATCGTTCGTTCAAGGCCTCCTTGATCTCCTCAACGAGCGGGTTTTCCTCCCCGGCCACGAGCAGGTTGTCGATGATCTCCCGCGCCACCTTCTCCACCAGCGCCCGGCGCCTGGCGCTTCGCAGCCCGGCGTCGTCCGCCGCGTCGGGCTCCCGCGCGCCGCGCAAATACCTCGCCAGCCTGCGGCCCGTGACGAGCTGCTTGCCGTAGGTGCGCAGCATGGCGCGGACGGAGTAGGGGTTGGTGAGCATGGTTGATTCACTCCCTTTCGCCAGCGTTATCGGCTGAAGGGGTTGCGATCTTTAGGGGGGAACCGCCGCTCTCGTCGATTTTTTTCAGGTCGCGCCGGGCTTGAATGATTCGTTCCTTTCTCCTACAACTCGCCCCATGTCGCCAGCCACGCGCCGTATCGTCCTGGTCGTCCGGGACCGGCCCCAAGCCCATGATTTGGCTGAGGAAATCGCCTCCTGGTGCGCCGGACGCGGTGTTGTCGCCGACCGGCACGTACACGACAGGTCCGGCTTCATCTTTCCGCCCGGGGCCCTCGACGGAGCCGAGCTTGTCCTCGTACTCGGAGGGGACGGCACCTTTTTGTCCGTGGCTCGGGCGGCCCTTGGCTCGGGCGTGCCGCTGCTCGGCCTGAACATGGGCCGGGTGGGCTTTCTGACCGAAATGCGGCCGGAATTCTGGCCCATGGCTCTGGACACGGCGCTCAACGGCGCTGCCCGCGTGGAAGAACGCCTCGCCTTCGTCTATCACATCGAGCGCGACGGAAAAACCCTGCATAGCGGCCGCGCGGTCAACGACCTCGTCGTCGGCCGGGGTCGCATGGCCCGGCTCGTGCGCCTCTCCCTGACCTATGGCGGAGAGCACGTAAGCACGCTTCGCGCCGATGGCCTGATTCTCTCTACCCCCACGGGGTCCACGGCCTATTCCGTGTCAGCCGGGGGACCGCTCGTGCATCCGGGCGTGGATGCCTTCTGCGTCACTCCCATCTGTCCTTTCCGAAATTACTTCAAGGCCCTGGTCCTGCCCGCCGAAAAGCCCCTGTCCGTGGTCAACGAGGATCATTCCTGCGAGGTCTTCCTGACCGAGGACGGCCAGGACTCGCTACAACTCGCTCCCGGCGACCGCCTGGAAGTGCGCCGCGCGCCGCGCGGCATGACGCTTCTGCGCCTGGATCGCCAGGGGTATTTCCAGACGCTCGTGGACAAGGGCTTTTTGACGGAGCTTCCGGTATGAGGGATTTCACGACCGTCACCAGTCCCCCGGAACTGCGCTTCGGCCAGGACGCGGAACTGGACGCCTGGCTTTTGCATTTTCTCACCGAGAACACCCTGGAGCACGCCACCGATCCGGACAAGAACGCCTCGCCCGAGCAGTTGCGCTTCATGGTCGGCCTGGGCGACGACGAGGTCTTCGCCCCCTGTTCGGATCGCATGCTCACGCTGCTCCTCAACAACGCCCTCGATCCGCAGCTCAAGGGCGAATACCTGACGCGCTGGCGGACCTTGGTCGGCCTTGTCCGGGAGCACGTGCACGACGCCGAAGACCGCCGCCGCATCCTGCACCTGTGCCGCTACAAGTTCCGCATGGTCCAGGCTTCGCCGATCATCATTCCCTCCAGGCTCATGAAGCGCTTCATGACCATGTTTCTGGCGGTGAGCGGCCTGGAGGATCCCTTTCGCGAGCGCAGGCGAGAGGCCAATGAAAGCGCCTGGAAGGCCCTCAAGCACGAAAACACCGAGCGTTTTCTGGCCGAGTGCCCGCCCACGCTTTCGACCTGCGCCCATCTCGACGACGTTCGCCTCGAACTCGATCTACGCGAACTCGAACGGCTTTTGCACCTTTCCACGCGCCGCGAGCTGTGGACCACGGGCGCGCCGCCAGACATCGAGGCCATGCGCCGCGAGTGCGAGGCGCAGACCCGCTGCTACGACATCTTGAGAGCCTGCTTCGGCCGTGACGCGGGCAGGGAACTGAAGATCCTGCTCATCCCCGAGGAGAGCGGCGGGTTGATCCTGGACCTTCTTTTGGCCCGCGCCCTGGTCCGCCAGGGACACCGGGTGATAATGGCCGTCAAATCGGGCCCGCACTTCATGGCGCCGGTCTTCTGGGATTGGGACCATGATTCGGTGCTCGCGGGGCAGCTTCGCGACGCCTTCTTCGTTTCCGAGCCGCGCATGGCCAAGAACGACCTGCTCAAGGCGCAGCGCGAGAATCATTTCCTGGTCATTTCCGACGGCACGCGCGAGGACCTGAACCTTTACCGCACCAGCGTGACCTTCGCCCGGGCCTGGAAAGAGGCCGACCTGATCATCGCCAAGGGAGCCTCGGCCAGGCGCCGTCTCATCGAGACGCACCACGACTACACGCGCGACATCATCTGCTACTGGCGCGACGAATCCGGGCGCTTCGGCATCGTCCACCGCGAAAAGCCCGCCCATATACGCAAGTTCAACGAGGCCGACCTCTCGGCGCTCGCGGGCAGCATCATCTCCTCCATGCGCAGAGCCAGGGCCGCGGGCAAGAGCGTCATGTTCTACTCTGCCATCGTGGGCTCCATTCCCGGCCAGACCGCCACGGCGCTCAAAGTCCTTTCGACGTTCGTGGAGCACCTGCGCGAGCGCCTCGACCAGACCTTCGTCATCAATCCGGGCGAGCACTTCATCGAGGGCATGGACGCCGACGATCTGATGTATATGTGGGAGCGGGTCCAGCGTTCGGGTCTCATCGACGTCTGGCGGTTCCAGACCGTGGAGGACATCGAGAAGAGTTTTGAGCTGATGGGCCAGAAAGTCCCCCCGTTCTGGGCGGGCAAGGACGCGACCTTCTCCACGGGCTGCACCAAGGAGATGCGCATTGCTCTGGAAGTGCAAAAGCAGCACCCAGAGATGCAGATCACCGGCCCATCGCCGGAAAAGTTCCTGCGCCGCCGGGAGTATGGCGTGGGTAAGTTCTTCGACGCCTCGATCCCGGTACGATAACCTCAAGGATAACTCCATGACTCGAACGCTTCGCGGTCTGCTGCTCGTCCTGACGGCCTTGACCATTTTCGCCTGCGCGCCCAAGGCCCCTGTGCCGCCTCCAAAACCCGCGCCGCCGCCACCGCCTCCCGTGGCGGAGGAAGGCTTTCGCCGCATAGGCCCGGCCGAGGCCATGGCCCTGGCCGAGCACATCGACATCCGCGAACAGCGCCTGGATTCTTGGCGTGAGCTAACCGGGCCGCTCTCGCTCAGCCTGTCGTATCTCGAATCCAGGCCCCAGGACGCCCTGGCCCTGGACAGGCCGGAGCTGCGCCTGACCTGGGCGCAGTTGACCCTTTCGGTGCGCCGCCTTCTGGACATCCTGCCGCTTCTCGACGCCGACCCCGCGCTGCTCGGTCGCGAGTTCGTCTGGTACACGCTCGACCCCGACCCGCTCATGACCGGCTACTACGCGCCCATGATCGACGCGAGCCCGGTGCGCGCGCCCGGCTACGAATACCCGCTCTACGGCAGGCCTTCGGACCTGCAGAGCGTGGACCTCGGACTCTTCCACCCCCGTTGGGAGGGGCAGCAGCTCGTCTATCGGGTCGAAAACGGCCGCGTCGTGCCGTACTTCGATCGCCGCCAAATCGAAATGCAGGGCGCGCTCGCCGGACGGGGGCTTGAGATCGCCTGGACGCGCCACCCTTGGGACGTCTACCATCTCCAGGTGCAGGGCTCGGGCTATCTGCGTTTCCCAGACGGCCGCATCCAGCCCGTGCTCTATGCGGGCAAGAACGGCCATGCCTTCGTCTCCTCGGAGCGGCTTCTGCTCTCGCGCGGTCACATCGAGCCGGGCGCCATGCACCGCGAGGGCATCCGCGAGGCATTGAGGCGCATGGGACCGGGCGGCCATGATATCCTGGCCGAGAACCCGAGCTATGTCTTCTTTACGCTTTCGGACAGCCCGCCCTTGGGCAGCATGGGCCGTCCGGTCACGGCCTACGTCTCCCTGGCCACCGACCCGAAGCTATTGCCGCTTGGCTCCATCGTGCCGTTTTCGGCCGAGCTTCCGACCGGTCCCGGCGAACCGCGGCGCGTGGTGCAGGGCATCGGCCTGGCCCAGGACACCGGCGGCGTGATCAAGGGTGGCCGCATCGACTACTACTGCGGCGCGGGCGAGGAGAGCGAATATATCGCCTTCCGCATCAAGAACCCGGTGCGCGTCCACATCCTCGTGCATCGCGACGCGCTTGGCGGGGGGCAGCCGTGAGCGCCGTTGCCGCAACCCTTGCCGACGTGCGGGAAATGCTCACGGAGTGCGCGGCCGCCCAGGAGAAGGCCACGGCCGACTGGCACGAGGCCGAGCCGGGCCTTGCGGATTCTTCTCCGGCCGGGCCACGCGAGGCGTTCTCGGCCCTGGTTCTGGCCCAGCACCTGGCCAACTTTCGACTGTGGCACGTGGAGGACGAGGCCAGACGCACGGACGTGGGCCCCGAGGTCATCGCCGACTGCAAGCGCCGCATCGATCGCCTGAACCAGGAGCGCAACGACCTGATCGAGAAGGTGGATGCGGCCCTGATTGGCCTCATGGCCCCGCTGCTTCCGGCGAATGCGTCCGAAAGGCGCAACACCGAGACCGTGGGCATGGCCGTGGACCGACTCTCCATCCTGGCGCTGAAGGTCTTCCACATGGCCGAGCAGACGCGGCGCGCGGACGCGGAGCAGGCGCACCGCGAGGCCTGCGCGGCCAAGCTCGACGTCCTCTTGGAGCAGCGCGCCGACCTTCTGGCGGCGATAGTGGATCTCGTGGCCGAGTACGCAGCCGGAACCAAGCGGCCCAAGGTCTACTTCCAGTTCAAGATGTACAACGATCCGGCGCTCAATCCGGCGCTGTACGGCGCGGCGAAAAAGTAACAGTCTGTGAAAGGCGCCATCTGCGGCGTTGCCGCCAAGGCGCCGCCCCTGGAGATTTTCGGACAGTCCGCCCCGCGGTGTTTTTCATCAGGCTGATGGCCGCCCCGGGGAGGCGGCCTTGCCCCGGCGTCGCCGTGGGGCTATAGTCACGTCTTGGGGCCGGTGCGTCCCGCCATTTTCCCGAGAAGGATGTTCACGCATGGCACAATACGAAGCCGTCATCGGGCTTGAGGTTCACGCCCAACTCACGACCAACACCAAGCTATTCTGCGCCTGCGCCACGCGCTTCGGCGACGAGCCCAACACCAACGTCTGCCCGGTCTGCGCGGGCATGCCAGGCGTGCTGCCGGTGATGAACGAGCGCGCCCTGGAGTACGCCTGCAAGATGGCCATGGCCATCGAGGCCATGGTCAACCTGAAGAGCATCTTCGCGCGCAAGAACTATTTCTACCCCGACCTGCCCAAGGCCTATCAGATCAGCCAGTACGAGCAGCCGCTGTGCGAGCGCGGCCGCGTGGAAATCGAGGCGGGCGGCGAGCGCAAGGTCATCGGCGTGACGCGCATCCACATGGAGGAGGACGCGGGCAAGAACATCCACTCCGCCGTGGAGAACCGAAGCTTCGTGGACCTCAATCGCTGCGGCGTGCCGCTCATCGAGATCGTTTCCGAGCCGGACCTGCGTTCCTCCGAGGAGGCCGTGGCCTACCTGAAGGAACTGCGCGCCATCCTCGTCTACCTGGGGATCTGCGACGGCAACATGGAGGAGGGCTCCTTCCGCTGCGACGCCAACGTCTCGGTGCGCCTGAAGGGCGAGACCGCTTTCGGCGTGCGTACGGAGATCAAGAACGTCAACTCGTTTCGCAACGTGCAACGGGCCATCGACTACGAGATCAGTCGGCACATCGACTGCATCGAGGACGGCGAGTCGATCGTGCAGGAAACGCGGCTGTTCGACGCGAACAAGGGCGTGACGCAGTCCATGCGCGGCAAGGAAGAGGCCCACGACTACCGCTATTTTCCCGACCCGGACCTTCTGCCCGTGCTCGTGGACGAGGTTGTGCTCGACCGTTGGCGTTCGGAACTGCCCGAGTTGCCCAAGGCCAAGCGCGAGCGCTTCATGGCCCAGTACGGCCTTGGCGCGAGCGACGCGGCCCTGCTCACGGCCGAGCGAGACCTGGCCGACTATTTCGAGGCCGCCGCCGCGACCTATCCCGAGCCCAAGAAGATCGCCAACTGGATGCTCAGCGAGCTTTTGCGCGAGCTCAAGGATTGTGACCAGAGCCTTAAGGGGTGCAAGCTCACGCCGCGGCATCTGGCCAAGCTCGTCAAGCTCGTGGAGTCCGGGGCCATCAGCGGCAAGATCGGCAAGCAGATCTTCGGCGATCTCGTGACGGGCGGCGCGGACCCCGAGACGTATGTAGCCGAGAAGGGGCTGGTCCAGATATCGGACTCGGGTGAACTCGACGCCGTGGTGGACGCGGTCATCGCCGAGAACCCCAAGGAGGCCGAGCGCTTTAGGGGCGGCGAGACCAAGCTGACGGGCTTTTTCGTCGGCCAGATCATGAAGAAGACCAAGGGGCAGGCCAACCCCAAGCTGGTGAACGAGTTGTTGGCCGCGAAGCTCGGCAAAAGCTAGCAGACCGCTCAAAAAGCGCCATCTGCTGCGTTGCCGCGAAAAGTTCAAACCCTCGCGTATTTGGAATCCGCTTCGGCCTTGAACTTTTCTTGCGCCTTGCGTCTGGCGCTTTTTGAGCGGTCTGTGCAGCGATGTTTGTTTTGACAACGTGCTGGGCAAGGAGAAAGCCATGAACACTGTGGACATCGCCATCATCGGAGCCGGTCCGGGCGGACTGGCCTGCGCCGCGCAGGCAATCCGTCATGGCCTTTCCTGCCTTGTCGCTGAAAAGGGCAGGCGGATTTTGCAAGGCATCCGCGACACCTATCCCAAGGGCAAGGGGGTGTACCCCACCACGCCCAAGGGAACGGAGGACGAGTTCGCCATCCCCCAGATGCGCCCTCAGGGCGAAAAGGAAGACCTGGAGGAGTTTCTGGCGCGCATCGAGGCCTTCGTGGACGAGACGGGCATTCCCATCCGCCTGGGCGATGAGTTCAAGGGACTTGCGCGCGAGAAGGACGGCTTCGCCGTGACCCTGGACTCGGGCGCGGTGCACGCCAGGTACGTGGTCCTGGCCTTCGGCAGCAACATCCCGGTGGAGCTTGGCGTGTACGGCGAGGCCAAGACCGTGGCCCGCAACCTGGAGAACCCCGAGGATTTTCTTGGCGCGCCCACCCTGGTGCTTGGCGGCGGCAGCACCGCGGCCGACATCGTGGCCGTGCTCTCGCGCTTCAAGCGCGCCAACAACGACCCCACGCCGGTCTATTGGGGGCACCGCCGCACGACCATGCGCGTGCAAAAGGACGTGGCCCGCGACATGGGCGAGGAGATCCTGCTCGGCGGCAACATCAAGATCCTGCACAACGCCGTGCCCAAGCTCGGCGAGGTGGACGAGGACGGCATCGAACGCCTCGTGGTGCAGACCCAGAAGATGCACCTCGACGGCGGCGTCTACATCCTGCAAAGCCTGTCCTTCCCCATGAAGAACGTCATCGCCTGCATCGGCTCGCAGGGGCCCGCGCCGGTCTTCCGCAAGCTCGGGCTGCAGATGATCACCTGCACCGAGGGCATCTGCAAGATCGGCAAGGAGGGCTCGGAACTGATCCTTCTGAACCAGTCGCTGGAGACGAGCCAAAAGGGCGTCTTCGCCATCGGCGGAGCCATCAGCCCCGTCTACATGGGCGTCTTCGAGGCCGGAGCCATCAGCGAGAACCGCCATCCGAACATCATCTTCACCGCGGTGCGCGACGGCGTGGCCGTGGCCGACGAAATCGCCGCCCGATGCAAGGGCTAACAGGCCGGTGAAAAAGTCTCATCTGCCGCGTTGCCGCGAAAAGCTCAAACCCTCGCGTATTTCAACTACGCGTCGGCCTTGAACTTTTCTTGCGCCTTGCATCTGAAACTTTTTGACCGGCCTGCAAAAAACGAGTTTTTCAACAGCCTCTTAAGGGGATTTCTTCGATGCTCAACACGCACATCCGCTTCGAACACGACGCCGATCGGCTGATGCTCCTGGACCAGCGCTACCTGCCCTGCCGCGAGGACTGGTACGAGGTGCGCGACCTTGCGACCACGGTCTACGCGCTGCAGGAGATGGTCATCCGCGGCGCGCCCGCCATCGGCGTCACGGCCGCCTACGGCTGCTATTTCTGCGCGCGCGAGACGCTGCGCGAGACCGACGGGCTGCTCCCCTGGGCGGAATCGCTCCGGGCCAGGCTCGACACCCTGCGAAACGCCCGGCCCACGGCCGTGAACCTGCGCTGGGCCGTGGAACTGCTCGAATCCATGTGGGCGGAGCGGCCGGGCATCGGCCTGCCCGCGCTGGCCACTGTCTGGCTGGACAAGGCCAAGGCCATGCAGCGCGAGGACGAGGAGACCAACAAGGCCATGGGTGCGCACGGCGCGAACCTGCTCGCCGACGGCGACCGGGTGATGACGCACTGCAACGCGGGCGCGCTGGCCACGGCGGGCTGGGGCACGGCCGTGGGCGTGATCTATTCGGCCGTGGAGCAGGGCAAGAAGATCACGGTGGTGGCCAACGAGACCAGGCCCTTTTTGCAGGGCGCGCGGCTGACCGCCTACGAGCTCGACAAGTGCGGCGTGGACGTGACCGTGGCCTGCGACAACGCCTGCGCGCTGCTGATGAAGAAAGGGCTGGTGGACAAGGTGGTGGTCGGCGCGGACCGCATCGCGGCCAACGGCGACGCGGCCAACAAGATCGGCACCTACGGCGTGGCGCTGCTGGCCAAGGCGCACGGCATCCCGTTCTACGTGGCCGCGCCCTCGTCCACCTTCGACCTGCGCTGCGCAACGGGCGAGCAGATTCCCATCGAGGAGCGCACCCCGCGCGAGGTCACGCACCCCACGGGCGAGTCGTCCATCACCCCGGTGGGCGTGAAGGTCTACAACTTCGCCTTCGACGTGACCCCGGCGGAACTGATCGCGGGCATCATCACGGAGAAGGGCGTGCTGACCCCGCCCTACACGGAGTCCATCGCCAAGGTCATCGGGCAAAAGCGGTAGCAGACCGCCCCAGTGCGCCATCCGGGGCGCTGGCGCGAAGAATCCTGGCCTTCGCGCATGCGTGTGATACGCGGCGGACGCGAATTCGCTTGCGCCTTGCGGCTGATGCTTTTTGAACAGTCTGCCTAGCGGTATGGTTCAAGGAACCTGCCAGGCAGCAGGAGAAGCGGTCGGCGTTGCCGGAAGGGCGCATTGCCGGAAAGTCGGGCGCTGGCGGGGCCGGACGAGTCCGAGCAGGGCTTTCCGTCATCGCGCCGGACGCCGGGCTCTTCGTCGCTGGCGGGTTCGGGCGGCCGGGGCTTTCCCCTGCTGCCCTTGCCTTACGGGGGGGATTGCCGTAAACAACTTACCCCTTTCCCGCGGAGGGATGGCAGAGCGGTCGATTGCGGCGGTCTTGAAAACCGTTGGCTCCGCAAGGGGTCCGGGGGTTCGAATCCCTCTCCCTCCGCCAAGTCTTAGTTAATCATCCGGAATCATGGTGCAAAACCGTGGCCCAGTGCGGCTGTGTCTCCACTGGAGACACACGTGGAGGCACAATGCGCGCGAAAACCCAGGCCAGTGCGCATGCTTTCGATACGCGCCGGACATGGGTTTTCGCGACAGCGCCGCAGGTGAGGCTGCGCAAGCGGCCCGCTAGAATCCATCCACCTTGGGGCAGGACTCCAGGGCCTTTTTGATCGCCGCGTCGGGGTAGGCGTAGTTCTCCAGGTCGCCGCGCAGGTAGGCGTCGTAGGCCGCCAGGTCGAGCATCCCGTGCCCCGAGTAGAGGAGCACGATGACCTTGCCCTCGGGCGCGTCCCGCGCCTCCTCGATGGCCGCCGCGATGGCGTGGGTGGTCTCGGGCGCGGGAAGGAACCCCTCGCTTTGCAGGAATATCCGGCCCGCCTCGAAGACCTCCTTCTGGTAGTAGGCCTTGGCCTCCACCAGCCCGTCCTTGGCCAGCGAGCAGACGATGGGCGCGTCGCCGTGGTAGCGAAGCCCCCCGGCGTGGATGGCCGGAGGATAAAACCCGTGCCCCAGGGTGTGCATCTTGAGCAGCGGCGTAAGCCCGGCCACGTCGCCGTAGTCGTAGCGATACTCGCCCCTGGTCAGGGTCGGGCAGGCCTGCGGCTCGGCCGCCACGAAACGCACCTTCGAGCCCGCCAGCTTGTCGGGCACGAACGGGCAGACCAGGCCGCCGAAGTTGCTGCCGCCGCCGACGCAGCCGATGAGCACGTCCGGCGTCTCGCCGACCATGGCGAGCTGTTTCTTCGTCTCCAGGCCGGTGACGGTCTGGTGCAAGATCACGTGGTTGAGCACGCTGCCCAGCGCATAGTTGGTGTCGGCGTGCGTGGCCGCGTCCTCCACGGCCTCGGAGATGGCGAGGCCGAGCGAGCCGGGATTGTCCGGATTCTCGACCAGGGCCGCGCGGCCCGCCTGGGTCTTGTCGGAAGGCGAGGGGAAGACCTCGGCCCCGTAGGTGCGGATGAGGATGCCGCGATAGGGCTTGGCGTCGTAGCTCACCCGGACCATGTACACGGTGCAGGCCATGCCGAACATCTGGCAGGCGAAGGACAGGGCCGTGCCCCACTGCCCGGCCCCGGTCTCGGTGGCTAGGCGCCTCGTTCCGGCCTTCATGTTGTAATAGGCCTGGGGCACGGAGGTGTTGGGCTTGTGCGAGCCAGCGGGCGAGACCGACTCGTTCTTGTAGTAGATGCGGGCCCTGGTGCCCAGCGCCTTCTCCAGGCGATGGGCGCGCACCAGCGGCGAGGGCCGCCAGAGCTTGTATATCTCGCGCACTTCCTCGGGAATGGGAATCCAGCGCTCCTGGGACATCTCCTGCTCGATGAGCGCGGGCGGGAAGATGGCGGAAAGCATGTCCGGGCTCACCGGCTTGTGGGTCTGCGGGTCCAGGGGCGGCGGCAGGGGCGTGGGCAGATCGGGCAAGACGTTGTACCAAGCCGTGGGCAGTTCGCTCTCGGGCAGGATGATCTTGGTCTCGTCTGACATCGCTTCCCCCTGTGCGCCGCGCGCGGGCGGCGGATCGGTTCTGGTTCCGGCTGAACGCGGGATGTTTTCCACTGTCCCTGCCTAGCCTTGCAATTGGCCGCTGTCAATTTGGAGAGTGAACCGTCGGGCCGTGTCTGCCCGCCGCCCGGAAAAGAAGGCCGCCCCTCTTGCCGTCCGGAACGTTCGGCACTATTACCGTCCCTGCCGGGCATTTCGCCTGGTCGAGGTTGTCGGCAAATCCCGTCTCAGGCCGTCGGCAAACCCAACCCTGTTCGTGCGGAGCATGCTCCATGATTCCTGTGCGAGACGAACCCCAGCGACATCCCTGATTCCCCGCCTCCCTTCATTCGTCCACGACCGGGCCGCCTTTGCGGCGCGGAGCGTGGCGCGCCGTTTGTCATGTTCATCATGCGCGCAGCCGGGGAGGCGATCATGATTTTCGATGCAAAGGGGCCGCAGGCCCAGACCACCACTACCACTGATTCGGCTCGGCTTTCCGCCGTAAGCGGACCGAGCCTGTCGCTTCTGGAGAAGTACCTGCTCAAACGCGGTTTTTTTGTGCGCGACGTCTGCGATCCCCGTGACAACGTGGTCTGGACAGTGTGCAGCCGCGAGGGCCTGCCGGGCGAGGTGCGCTATCCCAATCCACACTACCACCATCTCTCGCGCGACCGTGCGGCCGACCTTCAGGCCGCGCTCGCCTCGGCCTCCGTGCTGCTCGGTGTTCCGGACGAGGCGCTGGCCGCGCAGGTGGCGCAGATCGCGGTCATGCCGCCTGCCGGTTTCGCCTGCCGACTGTGCGGCGTGTGTTGCGAGTCCATGTCTGACGCCTTCAGGGGACGGGTGAGCTACGAGGAGGTCGCGGCTTGGCGCGAACTGGGCCTTTATCGCATCCTGCGCCTGGTGGGCGTGGAGGAGCGCGGCGGCTATACCCTCTACACGGCCTGGAAGAATCCGAAGAACGGCAAGCACTTCAAACGCTGCCCATGGCTGCGCAGCCTGCCGGGCGGGCAGGGACGCGGCTGCGCCATCTACGAGCACCGGCCGTTCAAATGCCGTTCATTTCCGTATTCTCGCGATCACGCCGAGCGGTCTCACTGCCGCGCTTTTGAATACCTTCCCTGCGATCTGGAAGGGGCTTTTATGCCGGTGGATAGAGACAATGGCCGCACACAGCGCCGCGACGACTGCGGCGAGGCTGTGGAGTGATGCGCCGCGCGCCGCGCTGCGTCGGTCCGGCACGCTGCGGTGTGCCATCGTTACATAATGTCACGTGTGCATCGATTTTTCTCGATGTAGCGTGAGGGGTATTGTGTTTTGCCCGGCTTGTTGTATTATACACCAAAAAAGCTGGAGCCGCCATGCACACTCCGAAAGTCGCCGTGACGGCATGCAACGCCGCATATCGCCCTGTGCGATGCGAATGTTTCGCGACGCATCGTTTTGGATTGTTTCTGTTCGTCTGGCTGCTTGGGGCGCTGATTTTGGCCGCTCCGGTTCTGGCCTCGCCTGCCGGACAGACGACTCCCGAAAAGAAAGAGTCGGCGACTCCGCCTTTCGATGCACCCGCGGCTCCAGCGCCCCACTGGAAGCCGCTCATCGAGCGTCTAGCCGGGGACGGCTTCTCGCGCGAGAACCTGACGCGGCTTTTCGCAAGGCCCGATGCGGTTTACGACGCCGCGGTCATGGGCCGCAAGATGCGCTCGCTCTACGAGATCAAGTACCGCGACTGGATGTACGCCAGGGTCCAAAAGCGCCTCGATGCGCTGGGCTGGAAGCCCGGGCCCGTGGACGGCAAGCCGGGCGACATGACCATGGCCTCCGTGCGCGCGTTCCAGGCCCATCACGGATTGCAGGTTTCGGGCTGGCCGTCATGGGCGCTGCTCGACGTCCTGGAGCGCACAAAGGATAAGGCTCCCGCGAATTTCACCGTGCCGCCGCCGCCCAAGACGACTGCGGCCACGCCCCACCTCGTCTATCGAAGCGCGCTCACCCCCGAGCGCGTGGACGAGGCGGTGCGTTTCTACAAGGCCAGGAAGGACATGTTCCGCGAGGTCGAGAAGCGCTACGGTGTGCCTCCGGAAGTGGCGCTGGGCATCCTGAACGTGGAGACCGTGTTCGGGGCCGTCTTGGGCAGGCACAGCGCCTTCCTGGCCCTGGCCAGCATGGCCGCCACGCGCGAATGGGACGATCTCGCTCCTTCCTTCGAGGGGCGCGCGGTGCTGCCCGACCAGATGCCCTGGCTCATCAAACGCACCGGCGAGAAGGCCGACTGGGCCTATGCCGAGTTGACCGCGCTGCTCGACGTGGCCGAGGCCTGCGGCCGCGATCCGCTGGACATCCCCGGCTCGGTCTACGGGGCCATCGGCATCTGCCAGTTCATGCCCACGAACGTGCAGGCCTACGGCATCGACGCCGACGGCGACGGCGTGATCGACCTCTTCGTGGAGGAGGACGCGGTGCACAGCCTGGCCAATTTCCTGAAGGCCCACGGTTTCCGGCCGGGCGGCCAGAACTCTGCGCGACAGCGCCGGGCCATCTATCGCTACAATCAGTCTCAGGCCTACGTGAACACTGTCTGGGCTATGGCTGACAAGGTCCGCCCCCTTTTGGGCCGCTGAAAACGCGCCATCTGCGGCGTTGCTTCGAGCCGGTCAAACCCTCGCGTATTCTTTTGATACGCGTCGGTCTTGACCGGCTCTCGCGCCTTGCATTTGACGCCAGTTTGAGCCTGAGGCCGACATGGTATTTTGAGCGGCCTGAAAGAAGGGCTTGATGACGAGCCCACGGGTTGTGTTGCCGCGAAGAGTCCGGACCCTCGCGCTTTTTGACCGGCCCAAAGGGAGAGGGGCGTCGGTGAAAAATTCCCTCTACCTGATGACGAGAACCGGGCAGGGCGAGGTGTGCAGCACCTTGTGCGTCACGCTGCCCAGGACCAGACTTTCCAGGCCCGACTTGCCCTTGGTGCCCATGACGATCACCCCGCACTTCTCAAGCTCGGCCACCTCGACGATCACTTCGGCGGTCGGCCCGCCCACGATCTTGTCCGTGTAGGGCACGTTCGCGCGCACGAGCAGTTCGCGGAACGGGGCCAGCATTTCGGCCGCCTCGCGGGCGTAGCGCTCGGTCAGATCCTGGAAATTGGGTTCGCCCAGCGCCGTGGGCACGGGGCGATGGCAGTGCAGCAGCACGATGCTTCCCTTGGCGAGCCTGGCCATTTCCACGGCGGCCAGGGCGGCCTGCATGGAGTAATCCGAACCGTCCACGGGCAAAAGGATGCGGGTGAAGTCTATTTTCGCTGGCATGTGCGGCTCCTTGACATTGCCCCGGTCATTGGCGGGGGCGAAGGGTTCTCGAAACAAGGACGCGCTCTCGGGCGTCCGCTTTAAAATGCGTCTATCGACGACAAGTCTACTGGGCTTTCGGCTTCGCGGCAATGGCCGGGGAAAAAGTCCGGTCCGGACAGGGCGGCTCGCCGAGCGTGCGGGGCAGATCGCCGGACCGTCTTGACCCGCTCACGGCCATGCAGTAACCACGTGTTTCCCGCATCTCATCCGACATTCGCTGAAAGGGGTTCGCCATGGTGCAAAAGACGGACAAGATCTGGTTCGACGGCAAACTCGTGCCCTGGGACGAGGCCAACGTTCACGTGCTCACCCACACGCTGCATTACGGCGTGGGCGTCTTCGAGGGCATTCGCTCCTACAAGACCGTTGACGGCAAAAGCGCCGTCTTCCGTCTTCCCGAACACGTGGAGCGGCTCTTCGACTCCGCCGCGATCATGGAGATGAAAGTCCCCTACAGCGAGGACATCGTCAACAAGGCCATCATCGAGACCTTGACAGTGAACGGCCTGTCCGAGGGCTACATCCGGCCCCTGATCTTCATCGGCGACGGAGCCATGGGCGTGCACCCGGGCAAGAACCCCATCCGCGTGGCCATCGCCACCTGGGCCTGGGGCGCGTACCTCGGCGAGGAGGCCCTGCGCAAGGGCATCCGCATCAAGACCTCCACCTTCACCCGCCACCACGTCAACGTGATGATGACCAAGGCCAAGGTCTGCGGCAACTACGTCAACTCCGTGCTGGCCAAGGTCGAGGCCCTGGCCGACGGCTACGACGAGGCGCTGATGCTCGACACGGCGGGCTACGTCTCCGAAGGCTCGGGCGAGAACGTCTTCATCGTGCGCAAGGGCATCATCAAGACCCCGCCCCTGACCTCGATCCTCGCGGGCATCACCCGCGAGACAGTCATCGAGCTCGCCCGGTCCCTGGGCTACCAGGTGGTGGAAGAGCGCTTCACCCGCGACGAGATGTACAGCGCGGACGAGGCATTCTTCACCGGCACCGCCGCCGAGCTCACGCCCATCCGCGAGGTGGACCGCCGCCGCATCGGCAAGGGCGAGGCCGGACCGGTGGCGCTCAATCTGCAGAAGGAGTACTTCAAGGTCGTGACCGGGGCCAACCCGGATTACGCCAAGTACCTGACCTACTACACAGTCTAGCCGCTGACGGCGAACCCGAGGGAAAGGGGCCGCTTGCGGCCCCAAAGACCATGAGCACCCAAAGCCTCACCGCCAAATACCGTCCCCAGCGCTTTGCCGACGTGGCCGGGCAGGAAGCCGTCAAGGCCGTGCTCGCGCGCGCGTCCCAGGAGGGCCGCATCGCGCCCGCGTACCTTTTTTCGGGCACGCGCGGCGTGGGCAAGACCACCGTGGCCCGCATCTTCGCCAAGGCCGTGAACTGCGAAACCGCGCCCACGGCCGAGCCCTGCAACGAGTGCAGGCACTGCCGGGCCATCACGGCCGGGGCCGCCGTGGACGTGGTGGAGATCGACGCGGCCTCCAACCGGGGCATCGACGACGCCAGGCGGCTCAAGGAAGACATCGGCTACGCGCCCATCGAGTGCCGCTACAAGGTCTTCATCGTGGACGAGGCCCACATGCTCACGCGCGAGGCCTTCAACGCGCTCCTGAAGACCCTGGAGGAGCCGCCGCCGCACGCCACCTTCGTCCTGGCCACCACCGAGCCGCACAAGTTCCCGGCCACGATCATCAGCCGCTGCCAGCACTACGTCTTCAAGCGCCTGCCGCAAAAGGAGCTCGAAGCCCACCTGCGCGGGCTTTTGGAGCGCGAGGGCGCGCCCTTCGAGCCCGCCGCGCTGACGCTTCTGGCCCGGCGCGGCGCGGGCAGCGTGCGCGACTCCATGTCGCTGCTCTCCCAGGCCTTGGCCATGGGCGGAGCGACCCTGACCGCGAGCGACGTGCGCGAGGTGCTGGGGCTGGCCGGGCGCGAGATGCTGCTCGAAATCCTCTCTGCCGTGGCCGCGGGCGATTGCCCTGCATTGTCGCGGCTTCTGGGCCAGGTGTTGGACCAGGGGCTCGACCTGGGCTTTTTCCTGCGCGAGCTGGCCGGAACCTGGCGCGATCTGTTCCTGCTCGCGCAGTCGCAGGGGCAGGCCCTGGAGGTGCTGGACATGCCCGCCGAGGAGGCCCGCGAACTGGCCGGTTTCGCCTCGCGCCTGAGCCTGGCCCACATCCACGCCTGCTGGCAATTGACGCTCGAAGGCCAGCGCCGCGTGCTGCACAGCCTGGAGCCCGCGCAGGCGCTGGAGCTTTTGCTTTTCAACATGGCTTGCCTGCCCAGGCTCTTGGACCTCGACGGCCCCGGCGCGACTGGCGCGGTCACGCCCGCATCCGGCAACGTGTCTGGCAATACGCCGGGCAATACGCCGGGTGGGGCTGCGAGCGCTCCTCCCAAATCATCGGCCAGCGGGCCGGGCAACGCGCCGCAAAGCCCTAGCGGCGCGAAGCAGGGAGGCGAGGTCGCCCCCCCGCCCCAAGCGCCGACCGCCAAGGCCATGCCTGCGGCGCCTCGCGAGCCAGCGCCCGCTTCGTCCCGCGAGCCCGCCAGGCGCGCCTCCCAGGACGAAGCCCCGCCCTGGGAGGACGGCGACCCCGGCCCATGCGCCGACGCGACCCCGCCGTGGGCCGAGACCGCCCCCCGCGATCCCGAGCCGCCGCGCACGGCTGAGGCCGCTTCCCCCGCGCCCAAGGCGGAGGAAAAGGCGAGTCCCGAACCAGTGGCCGCACCGCGCGGCAATCCGCCCCCTCCGCCGGGACCGCGCGATTTCGAGGCGTTTCGGGCCTACGTCGGAACCCGCGAGAACGGCCGGGCCCTGCCGCCGAGCTTTTCCCTGTGCACGGGCGAATACGCCGGGGGCGGACTGACCGTCGTCTGTCAAAACGACAGCCATCGCAGCCAGATGACCCAGGCGGACAACCTCGCCCGTATTACGGCCGCGGCCCGCGACTTCTTCGGCCCGGACGTGACGATCGGCTTTTCCAGCGTCCGGCGCGCCCCGGAAAAGAGCCGCCGCGAAATGCTCGACGAGATACTGGCCAACCCCGTGGTGCGCCGCATGAAGGACGAATTCGGCGCGGTCATCATGGATTTCGGCCCCAAACACTAGAAAACGAAAATATCGCAAGGAGACGCCATGCGCGGAATGAACGACCTGGTTCGCCAGGCCCAGATGATGCAAAAGAAGATGGCCGATTTACAGAAGGAATTGGCCGAGCGGACCGTGGAAGCCCAAAGCGGCGGCGGCATGGTCAGCGTCACGGCCAACTGCTCGGGCGAGATCGTGGCCATTCGCATCGACAAGTCCGTGGTCGATCCCCAGGACGTGGAGATGCTCCAGGATCTGGTGCTCGCGGCCATCAAGGAAGCCATCAAGCAGGCCAACGAACTGCGCGAGGCCGAAATGACCAAGATCACCGGCGGCATCAAGCTGCCCGGCATCCTCTAGGCGGTCCATGGACGCGAACACGCTGCCGCTCCCCTTGCGCGAGTTGGTGGAGCGGCTGGCCGCGTTGCCCGGCCTGGGCCCCAAGTCCGCCCTGCGCATCGCCCTGACCATGCTCAAATGGCCGCGCGAACGGGCGGACGCCCTGGGCCAGGCCGTATTGGACCTGCGCGAGAAGCTGTGTTTTTGCCGCCGCTGCCTGAGCATCGCGGAGCAAAGCCCCTGTCCCTTGTGCGCCGATCCGGGGCGCGAGCGCGACCAACTCTGCCTGGTGGGCGAGTGGGACAGCCTGTTGGCGCTTGAGGCGGGCGGTTTTTACCGGGGCCAGTACATGGTCCTCGGCGGCCTCATCGCCCCCTTGGACGGCGTGGACGCCGCGAGCCTCGATTTCGCTGCGCTCAAGGCCCGGCTGGCCGAGGGCGAGGTGCGCGAACTGATCCTGGCGCTGGGCACCACCACCGAAGCCGAGGCCACGGCCTCCTACGTCAAGAACCTGTTGGCGCGCGAATTTCCAGACATCGGCCTGACCCGGCTGGCCCAGGGCATTCCGCTGGGCTCCGAGGTCAAGTACGTGGACCGCGAGACCCTGCGCCAATCGCTCCTGTGGCGGCAGAAGATCTAGGCCGCCCAAAGACGAAGCGCCTGAACGACATGAGTTCCCAACACCTTCTCGACGGCCTGCCCGAAGGCGACGATCAGATTTTTCTGACGGGCGAGGTGCGGTCCGTGGCCTTTCACGCGCCGGACAGCGGCTGGACCGTGGCCCGCGTGGCCGCGCGCGGCGAGCCGGGCCAGACCACGGTGGTCGGCGTCATGGGCGAGCTCACGCCGGGCGAGGTCCTGGAGATGTGGGGCCGCTGGAAGGAGCACCCGCGCTTCGGCCGCCAGTTCGAGGTCAACCGCTTCGTGCAGGCCTATCCCGCGAGCCTGGCCGGGGTCGTCCGTTACCTCTCCTCGGGGCTCATCAAGGGCGTGGGCCCGGCCCTGGCCGAGCGCATGGCCGACCGTTTCGGGATCGAAGTCCTGGACATCCTGGACAACGAGCCCAAGCGCCTGCTCGAGGTGGAGGGCGTGGGGCGCAAGAAGCTCGCGGACATCGTGGCCTGCTGGAACGAGCAGCGCGAGATTCGCGGGCTGATGCTCTTCTTGCAGACCCACGGCGCGCCAGTGACCTTCGCCCCGCGCATCTTCTCGCTGTGGGGCGCGGGGGCCATCGCCAAGCTGCGCGAGAATCCCTACGAGCTGGCCTATCTGGTGCGGGGCGTGGGCTTTCGAACGGCCGACGCCATGGCCCTCAAGCTTGGCTTCGCCCCGGATGCGCTGGAACGGGTGGAGGCGGCCATCGTCTTCGGGCTCTTCACGGTCAGCGAGCGCGGCCACCTCTTCTTCCCCCGCGACGAACTCTTCGGCCTGTGCCAGGAACTGCTCGGCGGCCTGGATCACGACCGTTTTGACGAGGCCCTGGCCGGGCTCGAAGCCAAGAAGCGCGTGGTCGTCGAGGATCTCTCCGTGCAGGGCGTGGAAGAGGCGATCTGGCTCAGGCTCTTCTACAACCTGGAGCGCGATGTGGCCTCTCGCCTCGTGGCCCTGCTCGACCACCCCTGCCCGCGCGAGTTGCGCTCCAAGGTCGAGGGGCTGTTGCCGGGTCTTGAGCGCGCGGCCGGGATCACGCTCTCCAACGAGCAGCGCGAGGCCGTGGTCGGAGCCTGCGTGAACAAGGCCTGGATCATCACCGGCGGTCCCGGCACGGGCAAGACCACCATCACCCGCATGATCGTGCGCGCTCTGGCCGCGGCCGGGCTCTCGGTCAAGCTCTGCGCGCCCACGGGCCGCGCGGCCAAGCGCCTGAGCGAGGCGGCCGGAAGCGCGGCCTCGACCATTCACCGGCTTCTGCAATACCAGCCCGACGGCGGCTTCGCCGTGAACGAGGAGCACAAGCTCAAGGCCGACGCCATACTCGTGGACGAGGCCAGCATGCTCGACACGCAGCTCTTCCAGGCGCTGTTGCGGGCCCTGCCCCTGACCTGCCGCCTGGTGCTGGTGGGCGACGTGAACCAGTTGCCGTCGGTGGGGCCGGGCAACGTGCTGGCCGATCTTCTGACCAGCGAGGCGCTGCCGCACTCGCGCCTGGAGCACATCTACCGCCAGGCCATGGAGAGCGCCATCGTGCGCAACGCCCACCGCGTGAACCAGGGCGAGTTCCCCATCGAGGACGACGCGCAGCCGCCCAAGAAGGATTTCTGGTGGATCGTGCAGGACGATCCCGCCACCGTGCGCCGCCTGGTGATCGACTGCGTGGCCGAGCGCATCCCGCGCGCCTACGGGCTTGATCCGCTGCGCGACATCCAGGTGCTCACGCCCATGCACAAGGGCGAGGTGGGCACCAAGGCCCTGAACGAGGCCGTGCAGGAGGTCGTGAATCCGCGCCGCCGTGAACTCTTGCGCGGCCAGACGCGCTTTCGCGCGGGCGACCGCGTGATCCAGCTTCGCAACGACTACGAGAAGGACGTCTTCAACGGGGACCTGGGGTTCATCACCGAGGTGGATCAGGAAGGCGGCGAACTGCTCGTGGATTTTGACGGCCGCGCCGTGCTCTACGACGCCACGGAACTGGACGAGCTTTCCCTGGCCTACGCCGTGAGCGTGCACAAATCGCAGGGCAGCGAGTACCCGGCCGTGGTCATCCCGCTGCTCACGCAGCATTTCGTGCTCTTGCAGCGGAACCTGCTGTACACCGCCATCACCAGGGCCAGGAAGCTGGTCGTGCTCGTGGGCAGCCGCCGCGCCGTGGCCCTGGCCGTCAAGAACAACCGCTCCGAGCGCCGCTATACCAACCTTCGCTTCCGGCTCCAGGAACTGGTCAACGGTTGAACGGACGAACGCGCATGGCCGAATACGAGGTTTGCCGCATGATCCAGGGCTTTCCCTCGCATGGTGTCGCCCGTGACGCCATGCGGACTTCACTGCCCACCGGTAAAGAAAGGTCGAGACAGAAATGTGCGGCATAGCCGGAGTGGTGGGCATTGCCGGAGCCCACGTGATCGTGGCGCGCATGCTCGAAGTGATTGGTCATCGTGGGCCCGACAACACGAGTCTGTGGTCCGAGGGCGATATTTCCCTCGGCCATGTCCGACTGTCCATCGTGGACCTCTCGCCGCAGGGCAACCAGCCCATGTTCAGCGAGGACGAGGGCGTGGTCCTCACGGGTAACGGCGAGATATACAACGCCCCGGAATTGCGCCGTGGGCTCCTTGATGCGGGCCACGCCTTTCGTTCCCACAGCGACAACGAGGTGCTGCTGCATCTGTACGAGGACGCGGCTCGAGAAGGCGACGAAGACTGGCCGCTGGTCCTGAACGGCATGATCGCCTTCGGCCTCTTCGACCGCATCCGCCGCCGTCTGATCCTCGGCCGCGACAGACTGGGCATCAAGCCGCTGTATTACGCCCAGATCGGGGGCGGACTTATCTTCGCCTCGGAGATCAAGGCCATTCTGGCCTCGGGCCTGATCCGCGCCAAGGCCGATCCCGAGGGTTTCGCCCAGTATCTGACCTTCGAGAACACCTTCGGCGCACAGACGCTTTTCGCCGGCATGCGCATGGTCGAACCGGGCCAGACGCTCGTTTTCGAGGCTGCCAGGCTGCGCGCGCACCGCTATTGGGACGTGGTCTTCCGGGACGAGACACCCATGACCTTCGCCGAGGCCTGCGACGAGTTTCTGGTTACCGCCAAGGAGTCGGTGGCGCGCCACCTCATGAGCGACGTGGAGATCGCCACCTACCTTTCCGGCGGCATCGACTCCACGAGCGTGGCCACCCTGGCCCTGGAAAATCTGGGCACGGGCGTGGCAACCTTCAACGGCCGTTTCGACGTGGGAGGCTGGTATGACGAGAGCGGCGGCGCGCGGGCAGTGGCCGAGCGCATCGGCTCGCGCCACTCCGAGGTTGTCATGGGGCCGGATGACTTTGCGGTTTGCTTCGACGATCTTATGTACCACCTCGACGAACCGCGCATGGGCTACGGTTCTTTTTCGCAATACGTGGTGGCTCGCGAGGCCTCCAAATCCGTCAAAGTAATCCTCACCGGTCACGGAGGCGATGAATTTTTCGGCGGATACCAGGTTTTCAAGTTTGCCGGTTTCCTGGCTTCGCTGCCGGGCGATCCAGGCCGGGCGTTCAGGCTGTTGCGTGGACACCGGCCGCGCGAAATCCCCCATCTCGCCTATTTCCTCCTCCAACCGCTGCTCACGAGGGCGCGCCGTACCTTCCTGCCGCTCATCAACACCCGCAGGGCGCTTATGCGCATGCTGCAACCCAGGGCCCTGGCGCAGCTTGGACAGATCGACCCCCGGGCCGGGCTCACGGCCCTGATCGGAGACGAGCCGGATACGGTGCGGCGGCTGACCAGGGTTTTCATGAAGAGCTATCTGCCCGGGCTCTTCACGGTCGAGGACAAGATATCCATGGCCCATTCCCTGGAGTCGCGTACGCCGCTTTGCGACAACGCCATGGTCGATCTATCCCTGCGCGTGCCCTTCGAACTGAAGCTTCATGGCGGCGAACTCAAGGCTATTCCCAGGGCGGCCATGCGTTCCCGATTGCCCGAGATTCTTTACGGAATGCCCAAACGGGGTTTTCCCACGCCTCTTCGCCCGTGGTTCAGGTCCGACCTTTCTGACTTCGTCAGATCACGTCTTTCAGTTCGAGATACGCCGCTGCACTCGATTTTTACGCCAAACGCCGTGCGCGGCGTCCTCGATCGCCAGGCACATTCTCCGGTGCGCCGTCTCGGCGCTGTGGACGAACTGTTCACACACCGCGTCTGGCAGATGCTCTGCCTCGATTCCTGGATGCGTCGCTTCGACGTCGATCCGGGCGACCTTGCGGAGTGGGGCGGTGCTTGACGAGACCACGCGGTCCAGGCGCGTTCAAAGCCGACCGTGTCCGCGTCGAAGCCTGTCGGGACATGTCGTCCTCGCGCCTTGGATGTCCTGATGCGCGCCATCCTGGTTGTGCTCCTCAAGCTCGGCCTAGCCGGGGGATGCTTGGCCTATGCCCTGTGGGGCGTGGACTTCGCGCTCCTTGGCCAGGCTATCATGGGGTACAGTCCCGTCCGGTTCGCGGTCGTATGCGTCATCATGCTTCTTTTGCTCGTCTTTCCGGGCGTTCGGCTGCGCTTTCTGTGCGGCCGCCGCCTTGGCGTATGGAGCGGCAGCAAGGCCTCGGCCCTTGCGCTTGGGTTGAACAACGTCTTTCCCGCCAAACTCGGCGAGATCGCCAAAACCGTGTACGTCAGCCGCAAATGCGGATTCTCCACGGCGAAGGGCCTTGGGCTCATCTTTTGGGAACGATTCTTCGACGTGAACATGGTTCTGTGTCTAGCCATCCTGTCAGTGGGTGTTTCGCGGGACGGACTGCTCATCTGGCCGGGCCTTGCGTTCATCGTCGCCGCTTGGCTATGCATCGCCGGTCTCACGGCCTGGCCGGATCTGGCCCGGGCCGCACTGCGTCTCGTGCCTGTGGAGCGGATGCGCCTCTTCGCCTGGGATTTTCTGGGCCAGTTGCGCGAGAGGGTGGGCGCGGTATTCTTCGTCAAGCTCGGCTTGGCCACGGTTTTCGTCTGGGGCTCGTATTTTCTGGTCTGCCTGCTGTGTCTGGTCTGGGTCGCAGGGCTCGAACTCGGACTCTTCGAGGTGCTTGTGACCTTCGTCGTCGCGGCGCTAGGCATGGCCGTGCCCTCGACACCGGGGGGCATCGGCGTCTATGAAGCAGCCGTGGTTTTCGCGCTCGGACTGTTCGGCGTGGACAAGGAAAGCGCACTGGCTGCCGGTCTGGTGATGCATATGGCCCAATTTATCCCAGTGACCCTGGCGGGGACCCTGGTCTTGGCCGCAAGCGACCTCAGGCTTGGGCAACTTAGAAAGAGCGAGGTGTAAGGCCATGGAAAGCACGCCCCCTTCGGCTGAAGCGAAAATGGCTCCCCGGCCCCAAGCCCTGACCGTTGCCGGATCGGACAGCGGCGGGGGCGCGGGGATTCAGGCCGACCTGAAGACCTTCGCCATGCACGGCGTATTCGGCGCGAGCGTAATCACCGCGCTCACGGCCCAGAACAGCCGGGGCGTGAGCGGCATCCACGCGCCCGAGCCCCAGTTCGTGGCCCGGCAGCTTTCCGCCGTGCTGGACGATCTTTCCATCGGCGCGGCCAAGACGGGCATGCTCTTCTCGCGCGACATCATCGCCGCCGTGGCCCCGCTCCTGCGCGAATGGGGCGGGGCGCTGGTGGTCGATCCGGTCTGCGTGGCCGCAAGCGGCGACCGGCTCTTGGAGACGCAGGCCGTGGAAAGTCTCGTGGCCGAGATCATCCCCCTGGCCGCGCTCCTGACCCCCAACCGCCACGAGGCCGAACTGCTCACGGGCATGCGCGTCGAGACGCGGGAGCAATGCTTCGCGGCCTGCGCCAAGCTCCTGGAAATGGGGCCGGGCGCGGTGCTGCTCAAGGGCGGGCATTTCGACGAAGCCGTGGCCGTGACGGACTGGCTGGCCCTGCCCGGCCAGGAGCCCATCCCCATGATCCAGCCCAGGGTGGACACGAAGAACGTGCACGGCACGGGTTGCACGCTTTCTGCGGCCATCGCGGCCAACTTGGCGCTGGGCGAGCCCCTGGCGCGCGCGGTGGCCAAGGCGCAGGCCTACGTGAACCTCGGGCTTCGCGCCTCCTTTACGGTCGGGCAGGGACCGGGGCCCGTGCACCACGGCGCGGTCCTGACCCAGGCCAGGGCCAGGGCGGAGATCCTCGACGAACTCATCGAGACGGCCCGCATGCTCGAAAAATTGCCGGGGCTGGCCCGGCTGCTGCCGCGTTTCGGCGGCAACATCGCGGCCGCGCTGCCGTTCGCCAGCGACCCGGCGCAGGTCGCGGCCTTCGAGGTGCCCCTTGCGGCTTCGGCAGACGGACATATCTTCGTTCCGGGCTGCCCACGCTTCGGTGCCGCGCCCGAACTGGGCGTGAGGCTCGCCGCCGCCTCGGCCTCGGGCTCTGGCGCGGCCTGGGCCATGCCGCTTCGGCTTGCCGAGGCCACCTTGCGCGGCCTGGAGCGCGCCGGGCTTCTCACAGCCTCCGTGGATCACGGCGGAGCGGGGGCCGAGGAGCGCGCCGCGGGTGACGACTTCGACTGGGACACCCTGCGTACCTTGCAGCGAGCCGTGGCCGAGGGTGCGCGTGTGGATGCCTTGATCGACACCTCGGGCGACTTCCCCGGCCCGACGGTCATTTTGCTGGCGCGAGACGCCCTGGAGCTTGCCGAGAAGCTCGACGCCGTGGCCGAGGGAGCGGAGAGCGTAGTGTCTGAGGCGGACGCGGACACCTTCGAGCTTGGTTGACAGCCTTGACCCGGTGTGGGAAACGGGCCTGCCGTGGGGTTTTCGGCTTCTCCGCAGGCCCCTTCGGCGGTCTTTTGACGCGGGCGAGAGTGGCGGAATTGGTAGACGCACCGGACTTAGGATCCGGCGGCATGGCCTTGCGGGTTCGAGTCCCGCCTCTCGCACCACAAGCCTGTTCTTCGGGGCCGTTTAGGCCCTCTTCGCCCCTTGGGGCGGGGGTCGACGATTGACAGCCCCCCCGCCCATACGTATAGCCCTGGACTTCCGCCGAATGTTCGCCCGTTTCCGGGCTTCAGCAAAAGGAGTCTCGTGCCATGGACTATACTATCGAAGATATCTCTCCGGTCGAAAAGAAAGTGACCGTCACCGTGCCTGCGGAAGAGGTCAACGCCTCCCTGGCCGCGACCACCGCCATCTACGGTCGAACCGCCCAGATCAAGGGCTTCCGCAAGGGCAAGGTGCCCATGAGCGTCATTCAGGGCAAGTTCAAGCGCCAGATTCTGGCCGAGGCCACGCAGGACATGGTCAACTACCAGTTGAACGAGATCATGTCCGAGCTGAAGCTCTCGCCGGTCTCCGGCATCAACGTGGACTCCAAGGGCGAGATCGCCAAGGACGAGCCCTACACCTATTCCTTCAGCTTCGAGGTTCCGCCCGCCCTGAATCTGCCCGAGTACCGCGGGCTGAAGGTCGAGCAGGAAGCCGTGAGCGTCGATGCGGCCGAGGTCGATCAGGTCATCGAGCGCATCCGGGGCAATATGGCCGAACTGCGCGACATCGGCGAGCACCGTAAGGCACGCGACGGCGACGTGGTCATCCTCGACTTCGCGGCCATCAGCCAGGACAAGGCTTTCGAAGGGCTGCGCTCCCAGCACTTCCAACTCGAACTCGGCAAGGGCCAAGCCCTGGAGAGCTTCGAGGCTCTGGTCAAGACCCTGGGCGCGAGCGAGCAGGGCAAGGGCGAGATCACCTTCCCCGAGGACTTCCTGAATCCCGACCTGGCGGGCAAGACCGTGGAGATGCACGTCCACATCCGGGCCGTGAAGGAAAAGGTTCTGCCCCCGGCCGACGACGCCCTGGCCAAGAAGGCCGGCGGCTACGAGACCTTCCAGGCTCTGCGCGACGCCATCACCTCCTCCTACGAGTCCTCGCGCAAGGCCCTGCACCGCTCTGTGGCCGAAAAGAAGCTTTTGGACGACATCATCGCGGGCATGGACATCCCCCTGCCGCCCTCGCTCGTGGAGCGCACCACCGACAACCTGGTGGGCGAGCACGTGAACCGTCTGGAGCGCAAGGGCAAGAGCCTCGAATCCACGGGCAAGACCATGGAGCAGCTCCGCGAGGAGTACAAGCCCACGGCCGAGCAGGCCTCGCGCGTGCAGGTATTCCTGATGGCTGTGGCCACCAAGGAAGGGCTCACCGTCTCTCCGCAGGAGATCGACAACGAGATGCGCAAGGTGGCCATGCAGTCCGGCCAGGATTTCGAGACCATCAAGCAGTATTACGAGCAGACCGGCATGCATGTGCTCGTCAAGGACCGCATCCTGGCAGACAAGGCCATGGAACTAATCTACGAGGCCGCCGAGGTCACGGAGGTTCCGGCCAAGGCTCCCGAAGCCGGGGAAGCCGCGCCCGCCGAAGGCTAGCAGGCCGCTGGAAGAGCGCAGTCTGCGGCGTTTGCAACCACTCCAACCGCCCGGCGCAGCATACGCCGGGCGGTTGTTTTTTGCCGGATCGTGCTTGACCCGCGCGGTCCGGATATTATTTTGAGGGTCTCCATGATCGCGCTTGAGATTGCAGGCCGATCACGGTAGACGAGAAGGGTGACCGGACACGGCGATTCCCGTTCCCTTTCCGCTTGCGACGAAATCCCGACACATTTCAAGGAGTACGCGATGCCCCACGCGCAAATTCCCATCGTCATAGAAACCACGGGCCGCACCGAGCGCGCCTACGACATCTACTCGCGTCTCCTCAAGGACCGCATCATCCTGCTCGGAACGCCCATCAACGACGCCGTGGCCAGCCTCGTCTGCGCTCAGCTTCTCTTCCTCGAATCCGAGAACCCCGAGAAGGAGATCAACATCTACGTCAACAGCCCCGGCGGCTCCGTGACCGCGGGCATGGCCATCTACGACACCATGCAGTACATTTCCGCCCCCGTGGCCACCCTGTGCCTGGGGCAGGCCGCCAGCATGGCCGCGCTGCTTCTGGCCGCGGGCTCGCCCGGCATGCGCTATGCATTGCCCCATTCGCGGATTATGATCCACCAGCCCATGGGCGGGTTTTCCGGCCAGGCTACGGACATCGAGATTCACGCCCGCGAGATATTGCGCATGAAGGAAGAGTTGAACCAGATCATGGCCAACCACACCGGCAAGCCCATCGAGAAGGTGGCCGCCGACACCGAGCGCGACTATTTCATGCGCGCCGACGAGGCCAAGGCCTACGGCATCATTGACAGCATCCTCGTTTCGCGCAACGAAAGCCAAAAGAAGGGTGGAGGCGAGTAGCCCGCCCGCAAAACGCAAAAGGACCGTCATCACATGGCCAACACAAAGGCCCCACGGCCCACGGAATTGCGCTGCTCCTTCTGCAGCAAGAATCAGGAAGAGGTCCAGCGGCTCATCGCCGGGCCTGACGTCTACATCTGCGACGAGTGTGTGTCGCTGTGCAACGAGATCATCGCCCAGGAGAGCGCGGGCGAGGAGCGTGAGGCCGGGCAGCTTTTGCCCCCCGCCGAGATCAAGGCGCTGCTCGACGAGTTCGTCATCGGCCAGGACGCGGCCAAGCGCATCCTCTCCGTTGCCGTGCATAACCATTACAAGCGCGTCTTTCACGCCGACCGCGTGGGCGACGACGTGGAGATCGACAAGTCGAACATCCTGCTCGTCGGCCCAACGGGCTGCGGCAAGACCCTGCTCGCCCAGACCCTGGCCCGCGTGCTCAAGGTGCCCTTCGCCATCGCCGACGCCACGACCCTGACCGAGGCTGGCTACGTCGGCGAGGATGTGGAGAACATCCTGGTGCAGCTCCTGCAGAACGCGGACTACGACATCGAGTCCGCGCAGCGCGGCATTGTCTACGTGGACGAGATCGACAAGATCGCCCGTAAGTCCGATTCGCCCTCCATCACCCGCGACGTCTCGGGCGAGGGCGTACAGCAGGCGCTGCTCAAGATCATCGAAGGCACCGAGGCCAACATCCCTCCCAAGGGCGGCCGCAAGCACCCGCAGCAGGAGTTCATCCGTATCAACACCACGAACATCCTGTTCATCCTGGGCGGGGCGTTCATCGGCCTGGACAAGATCATCGCCAACCGCCGCAGCGGAACGGCCATGGGCTTCCACGCCAAGGTGGAGAAGAAGCGCGAGGAGAACCTTTCCGAGCTTCTGGCCGACGTGCATCCCAACGATCTCGTCAAGTTCGGCCTGATCCCCGAGTTCGTGGGCCGCGTGCCCGTGGTCACCTCGCTCACCGACCTGGACGAGGACGATCTGGTGCGTATCCTGACCGAGCCGCGCAACGCGCTGACCAAGCAGTACGCCAAGTTGTTCGAGCTGGACAACGTCAAGCTGCGCTTTACGCAAAACGCGCTGCGCGCCGTGGCCCGCAAGGCCATCGAGCGCAAGACCGGCGCGCGCGGGCTGCGCAACGTGCTCGAGAGCGTGATGCTCGACATTATGTACCGCCTGCCGTCGCTCACTGGCGTCAAGGAGTGCGTGATCAACACCGCTGTGGTGGAGAACGGCCAGGAGCCGATGCTCTTCTACCACCAGCAGGAGGCCCGCTCCGCCTGATGCGTTTTGCCGCCGCCCAAGGGGCGAACCGCCGTCTCCCGCCGTTTTCCGCGCCGGGCCGAACGCGGACCCGCGCGCCGCTTTGCATTGACTTTGCCGACAACTGCCTTAAGTATAGCGCCATGCCCTGGACCCGGCCGGATATCCTTCCGGCCGGGCGCCTGGCCCTCTCGGGGGAGCTTCCCCCCAAGGAGCGATGATGAGCAGCCAATCCTTCGGTCCCCAAGGGGCCGGTCCTTCCAGTTTGACCCTTCCCATGATGTCCCTGCGCGAGGTGGTCATGTTCCCGCGCTCCATCGTGCCCCTCTTCGTGGGGCGCGAGGCGAGCATCAAGGCCATCGAGAACGCGCTGACGCGATACGACAAGAAGATCTTTCTCGTCACCCAGAAGAATCCCGAAAAGGAGAGGCCCGAAGGCGAGGACCTCTACACCCTGGGCACGGTGAGCAAGATTTTGCAGCTTTTGCGCCTGCCCGACGGGACCATCAAGGTGCTCTTCGAGGGCCTGTACCGCGCCCGCTGGGACAACAAACCCGACACGCTCGCCACTGGTGACGAGTATCCCATGGCCACGGTGGAGCCGCTTGACGACGACGAGACCGAGAACCCCGAGGCCGTGGCCCTGGTGCGCGCGGTCCAGGATTCGCTGGAGGCTTACGCCAAGGTCAACAAGAAGCTGGCCCAGGAGACGGTCATGGCCATCTCCTCGCTGACTCTGCCGGGCCGTCTGGCCGACTCGGTCATGCCGCACCTGAAGGTGGACTTCGCCAGGAAACAGCAGGTGCTTGAAGAGCCCGATCCCGTGAAGAGGCTCGACGAGGTCTACAAGCTGCTCGAGACCGAGATCGAGATCGCCTCGCTGGAGAAGAAGATCAAGGGTCGCGTCAAGCACCAGATGGAGCAGAACCAGAAGGACTACTATCTGAACGAACAGCTCAAGGCCATCCACAAGGAGATGGGGCGCGAGGACGACCCCTCCGCCGAGGCCGAGGAGTTGGAAAAGCAGATGAAGGCCAAGAACATGCCCGACGAGGCGCGCGAGAAGGGCCTTCGCGAGATCAAGAAGCTCAAGCAGATCCCGCAGAGCTCCGCCGAGTACACCGTGGTCCGCAACTACGTGGATTGGATTCTCGACCTGCCCTGGAACGAGGTCAAGGAAACGGCCATCGACATCGAGAAAGCCAAGTCCATCCTCAACGAGGACCACTTCGGTCTGGACAAGCCCAAGGAGCGCATCCTCGAATATCTGGCCGTGCAGTCGCTGGTCGAGAAGATGAAGGGGCCGATCCTTTGCTTCGTCGGCCCTCCGGGCGTGGGCAAGACCTCGCTCGCCAAGTCCATCGCCCGCGCCACGGACCGCCCCTTCGTGCGCCTTTCGCTGGGCGGCGTGCGCGACGAGGCAGAGATCAGGGGGCACCGCCGCACCTACGTGGGCGCGCTGCCGGGCAAGATCATCCAGTCGCTCAAGCGGGTGAAGTTCAACAACCCCGTCTTCATCCTCGACGAGATCGACAAGATGAGCATGGATTTTCGGGGCGATCCCTCGGCCGCCCTGCTCGAAGTGCTCGATCCCGAGCAGAACTACGCCTTTGGCGACCACTACCTGGACCTGGACTACGACCTGTCCAAGATATTCTTCATCACCACGGCCAACACGCTGCACTCCATCCCTCTGCCGTTGCAGGACCGCATGGAGATCATCCAGCTTCCCGGCTACCTTGAGACCGAGAAGAAGCAGATCGCGCAGAGCTTCCTTTTGCCCAAGCAGATCGGCCAGCACGGGCTTAAGCCCGAGAACCTGCGCCTGCCCGAGGAGTCGCTGCTCGAGGTCATCCGCCGCTACACGCGCGAGGCGGGCGTGCGCTCGCTGGAGCGCGAATTGGCTACCATCTGCCGCAAGGCCGCGCGCAACGTGGTGGAGAAGGGCGACAAGGACCTCAAGCTCGAAATCACGCCGCCGATGCTCAACGACTATCTGGGCGTGCCCAAGCACCGCTACGGCGAGAAGGAGGACAGGCCCCTGGTCGGCCTGGTCAACGGCCTGGCCTACACGGACCACGGCGGCGATATGCTCATGGTCGAGGTGGCGCTCATGCCTGGCTCGGGCAAGGTGGAGACCACGGGCAAGCTCGGCGACGTGATGAAGGAGTCGGCCAAGGCCGCGCTTTCCTACATCCGCTCGCGCACCGATCTCTTCGGGCTGAAGCCCGACTTCCACAAGGAGATAGACATCCACGTGCACGTGCCCGAGGGCGCGATCCCCAAGGACGGCCCCTCGGCGGGCATCACGCTGTGCACGGCCATGGTCTCGGCGCTTTTGAACCGTCCGGTGCGCGACGATCTGGCCATGACCGGCGAGATCACGCTGCGCGGACGCGTGCTGCCCATCGGCGGCCTGCGCCAGAAGCTTCTGGCCGCGCACCGGGGGCTCATCAAGACCGTGCTCATTCCCAAGGACAACGAGAAGGACCTTGAGGACGTGCCCGAGGAGATCAGGCGCGACCTGAAGATCATCCCCATGGACAACATGGACGACGTGCTGCGCGAGGCGCTGCTTTGCGAGGGCGACGACAGGCCGCTGTTCTGCGACCTGAACGACCTCGTGCCTTTGTCCGCGAGCCTCATGAAGGGCTCGGGCTCGGAGGAGCAGGGCAAGATGCACTGATCCGGCGGCCGGGCGGATAAGCCGCCCGCACCCGCACAGACACAGAACGATCACGGCCCCCGCGAGGACTCGCGGGGGCCTTCTGTTTGGGAGAAGCCGCCGGGACTTTACTCGGGGCAGCGCCTGGGGCATATGCTGGAGCAAACCCTCGTGAGGGGGCGTCGGCAAACACGGTTCCGCAGACTGTTCAAAAGCGCCAGATGCAAGGCGCAAGGAAAGTTCAAGGCCGACGCGTATTTGCATACGCGAGGATTTGAGCTTTTCGCAGCAACGCAGCAGATGGGACTTTTTCAACAGCCTGCTACGGCGCTTGGGGCGGAGTCTTGGGCGCGGCCTGGCCGTTCAAGGCCTCCGGGTCCAGGCTGGACTTGTTCCACAGCCCCTCGCGCGGCAGGATCAGCCGCACGGCGCGCTCGAAGAGGAAGTAGTCCCAGGCCCAGTTGACCATGACCAAAAGCCTGTTGCGAAAGCCCACCAGATACATCAGGTGCACGAAGAGCCACAGCGCCCAGGCCGTGAAACCCGTGAACGACCGGCCCGCGAAGCGCACCACGGCCGCGCCCCGGCCGATGGTCGCCATGCTGCCCTTATCACGATAGGTGAAGGCCTTCTGCTTTTTGCCCTTGAGCGCCCGCAGCACGTTTTGCCCCGCGTGGCGGCCTAGCTGGATGGCCGCCGGGGCCACCATGGGCAGCGGCGGGCGGCCGTCGATCTGGCAGATATCGCCCACGGCCATGATGTCGGGCATGCCCTTGACGCGTAGCGTCTCGTCCGTGAGCACCCTGCCGTTTGGCGCGCAGGTGAGCCCGAGCCGCGCGGGCAGCGGATGCGCCTTGACCCCGGCGGTCCAGGCCACGGTCTCGGTCAGGAAGTTGCTGCCGTCCTTGAGCCGCACGTACTGCTGCGTCACCTCCTCCACCTGCGCGCCCAAAAAGACCTGCACACCCTTGCGCCGCAGCGCGAGCAGCGCCTCCTTGCGCAACGGGTCCGGGAATCCGTACAGGACGCCGTCCATGGCCTCGAAGAGCACCACGCGCGCCTGGCCCGCGATGAGCGCCGGGAAATCCTTGGCCAGCGGCCCCCGGATCAGCTCGGCCAGGGCTCCGGCATACTCCACGCCCGTGGGGCCGCCGCCGACCACGGTGAAGGTCAGAAGCCTGCGCTGCTCGGCCGGGTCCTTGGACGAGACGGCCTTCTCGAAGCAGCCCATGATGTGGTTGCGCAGGTAGATGGCCTGCTCCAGGCTCTTCAGACGGAAGGCGTGGGTGTCGGCTCCGGGCACGCCGAAAAAGTTGGTCACGCTGCCCAGGGCCACGATGAGCGTGTCGTAGGCGATCTCCCGGCCGTCCACGATGAGCGTCCTGGCGGCGGGGTCGAGGGCCGTGGCCTCGCCCATGGCGAAGGAGACGTTTTCCGCGCGGCGGAAGATGCCGCGCACGGGGTAGCCGATCTGTTCGGATTCGAGCTCGGCCGCGGCCACCTGATAGAGCAGGGGCAGGAAGGTGTGGTAATTGTTGCGGTCCGCCACGAGCACGTCGCAGGGGCCGCCCGCAAGGGTGCGTGCTGCCCAAAGGCCGCTGAAACCCGCTCCGAGTATGACCACCTTGTGGCGAGTGCCGGTGTCGCGCACGAAACCCTCCTTGCGCGGAGATTGCCGGGATTGCGCAATGGGAAAAGTCGCAGGCGCGCCGCACGGCGTCAAGAAGAACTGTAGAAAGACGCACAATAAGAGCGGTCCGGGTCTACTAGGCGCGGGCCAGGCCGAAGCCGGGACGGACACGGGCGCGGCCGTCCGGAAAACAGGTGGACGGCCGCCGCGTGGTCTGGCGCGAGGCTCGTCGCCTCAGGCGAAATCGACGAGCAGCTTGTCCTCGAAGGTCGCCTTGACGCGATATCTCTTTCCGCCGTCCTCGAACTCGTAGTCGCAGTCCGGGAAGAGCTGGACCACGGGCGTGAATTCGCCCCGGATGAAGACGTCCTTGGCCTCGCCGTTGCTCTCGAAGCGCACGCACGCGCCGCCGGGCAGGGTCACGAATTCCTCATGATTGATGGCCACGGGCAGATCGGATTCCTTGTACTCCGACATGGCTCACCTCCACGGCCCCGGCCGGTCCCTCCAGGGCGGAGAAACCCTGACCTGGAACCTGCCATTCACCATGCAGCAAATCGAGGGGCTCTGGCAAGCATCTGGAATAAAATATAATATGACGAAACAGGTCTGAAATGGACGGGCGGAGCCGACGCTGCCGCTACGTCTGCTATATCCCCGAGCCCTCCACCAGCGCCTCGCGCTGCCCCGGCGGCTGCATGACGCGTGCCCCGGCGGGCACAGAGCGGGTGAGCCAGACGTTGCCGCCGATGACCGCGCCCCGGCCGATGGTCACGCGGCCGAGAATGGTCGCGCCGGAGTAGATGGTCACGTCGTCCTCGACCACGGGGTGGCGCGGCTGCCCCTTGACCAGCATGCCCGCCTCGTCCTTGGGGAAGCTTTTGGCCCCGAGCGTGACGCCCTGGTACAGGCGCACGCCCCGGCCGATGACCGAGGTTTCGCCGATGACCACGCCGGTGCCGTGGTCGATGAAGAAGTTTTCGTCGATATGCGCGCCGGGGTGGATGTCGATGCCGGTGCGCGAGTGGGCCATTTCCGTGATGATGCGCGGAATGATGGACACGCCCAGGTGGTGCAGGGCGTGGGCCACGCGGTAGTGCGTCAGGGCGATGATGGAGGGGTAGCAGAAGATGGTCTCGCCCGGCGTCTTGGCGGCAGGGTCGCCGCGAAAGGCCGCGTCTACATCCGTGGCCAGGAGGCTCCTGATCCCGGGCAGGCGTTCGAGGAAATCCTGGGAGATGCGCTGCGAGCGGTCCTCGCACTCGGCGCAGGTGCGCTGCTCGTCGCGCGGGCAGACGAAGCAGAAGCCGCGCTTGACCTGCTCCACGAGCAGGCGGCAGGCGGCGTCGAGGTTCGCGCCGATGTGGAAGCGCATGGTCTCGGGCGTGACTTCGGAGTTGCCGAAATAGCCGGGGAAGAGCACGGCCTTCAGCCGCTCCATGACCTCTTCCAGGGCCGCAAGCGAGGGCATGGGCTGCTCGTGCTTGGGCCGGTGGTACACGCCCTCGTAGGAGCCGGGCTCGCACAACTGCCCGGTGACGCGCTCGATGACCGATCCGTATGCGCCGTTGCCGTTGTTCAGGTTCGCCATGTCAGTTCGTCTCGAAGAGTGGAGTGGAAAGATAGCGCTCGCCGGTGTCGCAGACCACGAAGACCACGAGCTTGCCCGCGTTCTCGGGCCGCGCCGCCACCTTGAGCGCCGCGAAGGCGTTGGCCCCGGACGAGATGCCGCAGACGATGCCTTCCTCGCGCATCATGCGGCGGGCCGTGGCGAAGGCGTCGTCGCCCGAGACGGTGATGATCTCGTCGATGAGCTCGGTCTTGAGCACCGGCGGCACGAAGCCCGCGCCGATGCCCTGGATGGGGTGCGGCCCTGGCGCGCCGCCCGAGAGCACGGGGCTTAGTTCCGGCTCCACGGCCACGATGCGCGCGCCGGGCTTGCGCTCCTTGAGCACCTGGCCCACGCCGGTGATGGTGCCGCCCGTGCCCACGCCCGCCACGAAGACGTCCACGGCCCCGTCCGTGTCGGCCCAGATCTCCTCGGCCGTGGTGTGGCGGTGGATTTCGGGGTTGGCCGGGTTCTCGAACTGCATGGGCATGAAGGCGGAAAGCTCGGCCGCCAGTTCGCGGGCGCGGGCGATGGCCCCTTTCATGCCCTCGGCGGCCGGGGTCAGCACCAGTTCGGCGCCAAGCCCCGCGAGCATCTTGCGCCGCTCCAAGCTCATGGACTCGGGCATGGTCAGGATGACCCGGTAGCCGCGCACGGCCGCGGCAAAGGCCAGGGCGATGCCGGTGTTGCCCGAGGTGGGCTCCACGATGGTCCCGCCCGGCGCGAGGCTGCCGTCTTTTTCGGCCGCCTCGATCATGGCCAGGCCGATGCGGTCCTTGACCGAGAAGCAGGGGCTCCTCGATTCGAGCTTGGCGACCACGGTGGCCGAAAGCCCGGCCGAGAGCCGGTTCAGCCTGACCAGCGGCGTGCCGCCGACGAGTTCCAGCATGTTCCGTGCGATCTTCATGGTGCCCTCCTCAGCAGGTGCAGGGCGGTTTGGCGTCGAGCGGCTCCGGCCCTTCCGCCTTGAAGGGCGAG
The DNA here is from genome assembly GCF_000422245.1 of Alkalidesulfovibrio alkalitolerans DSM 16529. Taxonomy (NCBI): domain Bacteria; kingdom Pseudomonadati; phylum Thermodesulfobacteriota; class Desulfovibrionia; order Desulfovibrionales; family Desulfovibrionaceae; genus Alkalidesulfovibrio; species Alkalidesulfovibrio alkalitolerans. Next base: position 77,737 of record NZ_ATHI01000005.1, on the reverse strand, counting down.
AGCACGCGCAGCCGTTCGATGATCGGCGGCAGCTCGCGCAGCACGGTGTCGATCTCGGCCTCGGTGGTGAAGCGCGAGAGCGAGAAGCGGATGGAGCCGTGGGCGAAGGTGAAGGGCACGCCCATGGCCCGCAGCACGTGCGAGGGCTCAAGGCTGCCCGAGGTGCAGGCCGAGCCCGAGGAGGCGCAGATGCCGAACTGGTCGAGCATGAGCAGGATGGCCTCGCCCTCGACGTACTTGAAGGAGATGTTCGAGGTGTTGGGCAGCCGCTCGTCGCGCGCGCCGTTCACGCGCGACTCGGGGATGGCCGAAAGCAGCCCGTTCTCCAGCCGGTCGCGCAGCGCCCGCACGCGGGTGTTCTCGTCTCCGACGCCCTGCGCGGCGAGTTCCATGGCCTTGCCCAGGGCCACGACGGAGGCCGTGTTCTCGGTGCCCGCGCGGCGGCCGCGCTCCTGGTGCCCGCCGATGAGGAAGGGCCGAAACGGCGCGCCGCGGCGCACGTAAAGCGCGCCCACGCCCTTGGGCGCGTGCAGCTTGTGGCCGGAGAGGGCCAGGAAATCCACGGGCAGGGTCTTCATGTCCAGGGGGATCTTGCCCACAGCCTGCACGGCGTCGGTGTGCAAAAGCACGCCGCGCTCGCGGCAGATATCCGCGATCTCGGGGATGGGAAAGATCACGCCGGTCTCGTTGTTGGCGTACATCACCGAGACCACGGCCGTGTCGTCGCGAAGCGAGACGCGAAGCTCGTCGAGATCGAGATGGCCCTCCTTGTCCACGGACAGGAACTCGACCTCGAAGCCCCGGCTTTCCAGGTGCTTGCAGTAGGAGAGCACGGCCGGGTGCTCCACCTTGGTGGTCACGATGTGGCGCTTTTCGGGCGCGGCCATGAGCGCGGCGTTGATGGCCGTGTTGTCGCTCTCGGTGCCGCAGGCGGTGAAGACGATTTCCTCGGGCGTGCAGCCCAGGCATTGAGCCGCCCGCTCGCGCGCGAGGCGCATGTGCCTGCCCACTTGGCCGCCGAAGGAGTGCATGCTGGAGGGGTTGCCGTAAAGCGTGGTCAAAAAGGGCATCATCTCGTCAAGAACGGCCGGGTCCACGCGCGTCGTGGCGTTGTTGTCCAGATAGATTTCCTGCATTGCCGCCCCCTTATGCCTGGCTCACGGTGATGGCCGGGTCCACGGCCTCGCGCAGCCGCTGTTCCACCAAATTCTTCAGGGTCAGCTGGCTGGACGGACAACCCACACAGGCCCCTCGCAGGGCCACGATCACGTTCACGCCCTCGATGTCCACGAGTTCGATGTCGCCGCCGTCCTTCTTCAGGCTCGGCCTGATCTCCTCGTCGATGATTTTGGTCACGAGCATCATGCGCTGCAAGTTGGTCATCTTCCTGGCTGGCTCGGTCACGGACTTTTCCGCCTTCGGCTTGCCGCGCTCCTCGTCCAGGATCTCGCCCAGGCGCTCCAGACAGTCGCCGCAGCCGCCTCCGGCCTTGGTGAAGTTGGTGATGTCCTCGACGCTCTTCAGGTCGTTCTCGCGGATGGCGCGGCGGATCTGAACGTCGGTGACGCCGAAGCATTTGCAGACCAGTTCGCCCTCGGGCTCGTAGGCTTCGACCTTCTCGCCCAGAAAGCCCTTGAGCGCCGCTTCCAGGGCCTCCTGGCCCATCACCGAGCAGTGCATCTTCTCCTTGGGCAGGCCGCCGAGCATCTCGGCGATGTCCTTGTTGGTGATGGTCTTGGCCTCGTCAACGGTCTTACCCTTGAGCATCTCCGTGAGCACGGAGCTTGACGCGATGGCCGAGGCGCAGCCGAAGGTCTGGAAGCGGGCGTCCTCGATCACTCCCTGGTCGTTGATCTTCAGGAAAAGCTTCAGCGCATCGCCGCAGGCCAAACTTCCCACTTCGCCAACTGCGTTGGCGTCGGGCAGGTCGCCCGCGTTGCGCGGATTCAGAAAGTGTTCGCGGACCTTGTCCGTGTATTCCCACATGGCTTGTTCCTCCCATGGGTCTTGTCGCAGATTTTTCCCGCCGCTGGCGGAAGGTAAATCATAGCATGCTTCGGGCGGCGGCGGAAGGGCTTTGGGCACATCCTTCGTGATAAAATATACCTTTTCGATCTGAAATAGGCTTGTTGAAAGGGGCTGTCAAACCGCCCAGGCTTTGCTATAGGCGTGCTGTCGAGAAGCAGCCGTGCCACGGGCTGCTCGAAGAGCGCCGGATGCAAGGCGTACGGAAGGGTCAAGGCCGCAGCATGGCTCAGGATATGCGCCGGGGATTGAATTTTCCGCGGCGCGGCAGCAGATGGCGCTTTGGGAAACAGTTTGAAGGGGCAGTGGGGAGACAACCCAAGCCATGACGAAGGAGACGACCATGCGTTCGAACGTATTTCCGCGTTTTTCGCTGATTCTTCTGGCAGTTGCGCTGCTTTTGAGCGTGCAGGGCTGCGCCGCGCCCAACATGATCAACCTCAAATACACGCCCATGGATGTGTCGCGGCCGTGCGCGACCTCGATCACCGTGGTCAAGTTCGCCGACGAGCGCGGCAAGGAGGAGATCGGGGAGAAAAAGGACGGCACGGCCTTTTACGCCGTGCAACCTGTGGGCGAGTGGACAAGCAAGGCCTTCTTCGAGGAGCTCAAGAAGTCTGGCTGCGCCATGAACTGGAGCCAGCAGGATTTCGGAGCCCAGACCGAGTACGTGCTCACGGGCACGGTGCGCGAGATGTGGTTGCGTGAGGTGAGCCTCACCGAACTGAGCGCCGAGATGACGCTCAACGTTCGCGTCACGCGGGGCGGGGAACGAGTCTACGAGGAGAACCTGTCCAGCCGCGTGGAGCGCACCAAGGTTCCGGCCAGCGGCAACGCTGCCGACATTCTCGAAGAGACCCTGAAAGAGATCGTGAGACCAGCCCTGGATAGTGCGCTTCGCCGCATGGGCCAGTAGGCCTTTGGCGCGGGCCTCGCGCATTCCGGTTTCCCCGCAAGGGCAATGACGCCCGGCTTCGATGCATCGTGCGATGCGTCGGGGCCGGGCGTCAGGCTGCCCCAAAAGCACCATCTGCCGCGTTGCCGCGAAAAGCGCCGGACCCTCGCGTATTACGCGAGCGCAAGCTCTTTCCTTTGCGTTCCCGCGGCTTCGCCGCTCACGCCTGCCTTGGACGTGCCGGTTCCAAAGTCCGCGCAATGTCGCCGCAGGGAAATAGACCTTGCGAAAAATCGGCGGAAGTGGTTTCTAATCGGATGACGCCCCCTGTATCGTTTCTCGCCGTGTGATGCCACGCCTTCGCGCGGTCGGGGCGTCGAAACCCGGAAAAGAGCAAAGGAGCGCTTTCCCATGCTGCACGAAAAGATGGAACAAGCCCTGAATGAACAGATCAAGTGGGAGCTTTGGTCGGGCTACCTGTATCTCTCCATGGGCTCGTGGTTCGCCTCCAGGGGGCTTCCCGGCTTTTCCGCCTGGATGCGCAATCAGGCCGCCGAGGAACTCTTCCACGCCATGAAGATGTTCGATTTCGTCATCGAGCGCGGCGGACGCGCCGTGTTGCAGACCGTGGAAGCGCCCAAGTGCGAGTGGGAGTCGCCGCTCAACGTCATGCGCTCCGGCCTTACGCACGAGGGCGAGGTCACTGGCCGCATCAACGCCCTGGTCGATCTGGCCCAGTCGCTTAAGGATCACGCCAGCGCCAACTTCCTGCAGTGGTTCGTGGCCGAGCAGGTGGAGGAAGAAGCCAGCTTTGGCGATGTCGTGGCCAAGCTCGAAATGATCGGCGACGGCGGCGCGCTCTACATGCTCGACAAGGAACTGGGCGCGCGGACCTTCGTCTGGCCCGCAAACGGCGAGTAGGGCCTTCATGGTCGTTTTGACGACGCCCAACCGACAAGGAGTCTCTTGATGGCGGCGGTCAACGTGTGCATCGGCGGCGAGGCCGGACAGGGGCTGGTCACGGTCGGCGCCCTCATCACCAAGGCGCTGGTGCGCTCCGGCTATGAAATCAACGTCTATCAGGACTATCTTTCCCGCATTCGCGGCGGTCACAACACCTACCGCGTGCGCTTCGGCCCAGATCCGGTGCTCGCGCCGTGCGAGGCTATCGACGTGCTCGTCTGCCTGGGCAAGGAGACCTTCCCGTTGTTTCGGGATTCCCTGTCCGAGCGGGCGGTGGTCGTGGCCGGTGAGGACATGGCCGTGGACTGGCCGCGCGTCTTCCGCGTGCCCTTCAAGGATCTCGCGGGCAAGGCCATCTACGAGAACACCGTGGCCCTTGGCGTCCTGGCCTCGACCATCTGTCTGGACGTGGCCGTGCTCGAGGAGCTTCTCGACGACACCTTCCGCAAGAAGGGCGACAAGATCGTCGCGGCCAACGTGGAGGTGCTGCGCCGCTCCTTCGCCTGGAAGGAGGGGCAGGAATCCATCTTTGAATGCCCGGCCCCGCCTGCCGGGACGCGGGGCCGCATGGCCTTGAACGGCAACGAGGCCATCGCGCTCGGCGCGATGGCCGCAGGCTGCAACTTCGTCTCGTTCTACCCCATGACCCCGTCCACGTCCGTGCCCCTCACCCTAATCCAGCACGCGCAGGAGACGGGTGTGGTGGTGGAGCAGGCCGAGGATGAGATCGCGGCTATCAACATGGTGCTCGGCGCTTCCTACGCGGGCGCGCGGGCGCTCACGGCCACCTCGGGCGGCGGCTTCGCCCTGATGTGCGAGGGCGTCTCGCTCGCGGGCATGATCGAACAGCCGTTGGTCATCGTCCTGGCAATGCGGCCGGGCCCGGCTACGGGCCTGCCCACGCGCACCGAGCAGGGCGACCTGAACTTGGCGCTTTATTCCGGGCACGGCGAGTTCCCCAGAGCCATCTTGAGTCCCGGCACGGCGGAACAGTGCTTCTGGCTCACGCATCGGGCCTTCGACCAGGCCGAGAAGTGGCAGGGGCCCGCGTTCGTGCTCACGGACCAGTATCAGGCCGACTGCTATTCGGCGGTGCGGCCCTTTGACCTGGACGCCCTGCCGCCGGTGAGCGCGCCGCTGCAAAAGCCCGACGACGAGGAGGGCTACGTGCGCTTCGCCCCGAACGAAGAGACCGGGGTTTCGCCGCGCGCGCTGCCCGGCCTTTCCAAGGCCCTGGTGGTCGTGGATTCGGACGAGCACACGCCTGACGGCCACATCACCGAGGATTTGGGCGTGCGTACGGCCATGGTGCACAAAAGAGCCAAAAAGCTCGACGGGCTTCGCGCTGACGCCCTCGCCCCGGAGTACTTCGGCCACGAACAGCCGAAGACGCTTCTCGTCTGCTGGGGGTCTACGCGTGGCGCGGCCCTGGAAGCCATGGAGCGTCTTTCGGCCTCGGGAGAGACGGCCGGAGTGTTGCACTTCGGTCAGGTCTACCCCCTGCGGCCGAACGATTTCCTGCACCGCTTCGAGAAGGCGGGGAGGGTGGTCTGCGTGGAGGGCAACCTGACCGGGCAGTTCGCCGATCTGGTGCACCGCGAAAGCGGCTACCGCATCGAGCGCAAGGTGCTGCGGTACGATGGCGCGCCCTTCACGCCGGAATACATCCTGGCCGGCCTTGCGGGCTTGGAATAAGGGGAGAGCGTATGGTTTCCATCGAGGAATATGGCGAATTCGAAACCGCTTGGTGTCCGGGCTGCGGCAACTTCTCCATTCTCAATTCCATGAAGAAGGCCCTGACGGGCTTGGGCCTGTCGCCGCATCAGGTCTGCCTGGTTTCGGGCATCGGCCAGGCGGCCAAGGCCCCGCACTACCTCAGGTGCAACGTCTTCAACGGGCTGCACGGCCGCGCCTTGCCGCCCGCCCAGGCCATCAAGCTGGCTAATCCGGGGTTGACCGTCGTCGCCGAGTCCGGCGACGGCTGCAATTACGGCGAGGGCGGCAACCATTTTCTGGCGGCCATCCGGCGCAACGTGGACATCACCCTGGTGGCCCACGACAACCAGATCTACGGCCTGACCAAGGGGCAGGCCAGCCCCACGACCATGCAGGGCATGAAGACCAAGGCCCAGCCCTTCGGCGCGCCATCGGCGGCCTTCAACCCCGTGGCCGTGGCCGTGACCATGGGCGCGTCCTTCGTGGCCCGGGGATTCGCGGGCGAGATGGACCATCTCGTGGATCTCATCCAGCAGGCCGTGCGCCACAAGGGCTTCTCCCTGGTGGACGTGTTCCAGCCCTGCGTCTCCTTCAACAAGGTCAACACCTACGCCTGGTACAAGGAGCGCGTGAAGAAGCTCGACGCCACGCACGATCCCACGGATGCTCAGGCGGCCTTGCGCGCGGCCATGACCTTCGGGGAGGAGATTCCCATCGGCGTCATCTGGAAGAACACCGAGCGCCGTCCCTTCGAGGAAATGCTGCCCACTTCGGGCGGCAGGTCCCTGGCGTCGGCCAAACCCGATCACGGCGCGCTGCGCCGCGTGATGGAGTCATATGTCTAGGATGATCGCCTTTCGCTTGGCCCTGGCCTGCGGTCTGGTTCTTCTGACCGCCTCCCTCGTTCTGGCCCTGCCTCCGGCGGGCAAGAGCTTTCCGGCTCTGGATCTGGCCGCTCCCGACCGGGAGGCGGACCTCGACTACCTGGGGCTGCCCAAGGACGCGCCGACCTACCGCATCGAGGACGTGGACGCGCCCTTCGTGCTCGTGCAGTTTTTCAACGTCTACTGCATGCACTGTCAGGCCGAGGCCCCGGACGTGCAGAAGCTCTTCGCGGCCGTTTCCGACGGCGATCTGGCGGAAAAGCTCAAGATGACGAGCGTGGCGATGGGCAATACTGCTTTCGAAATCAGGGTCTTCCGCGAGAAGTATGGTCTGACCCTGCCCATGAGCACGGACGAGAGCTTCGCGGCCCACAAGGCCCTGGGCGCGCCCGGCACGCCCGCCTACGTGTTGGTGCGAAATCCCAAGGACAAGGGAGGAAGGGCCACGGTACTCTTTTCGGGCGAAGGGCGCTTCGTCTCCTGGGAAAAGTTTCTCGATACCGTCCGCTCCAAGGTGAAGGAGGAGTAGGGCCATGCGTGTCGGCAGGAAATTTCTCTCCGCCGTGATCCTGGGGCTTTGCGCGACGGCGTTCGTGATCGGCGCGGCTCAGGCGGTGAATGTGTTTTACGGAGAAGCCAAGAAGCCCATCGACAGTGAACTGAAGGTCGCTGTGGGCCAGGAAGCTCCGGATTTCACCCTGCCCTCGATCCTGGGCGGCAAGGTCACGCTTTCCGACTTTCGGGGCAGAAAGCACGTGGTGCTCTCCTTCGTGCCCGCCGCCTTCACGCCTGTGTGCTCGGAGCAGTTCCCCGCCTACAATCTGGGCAGGGAGATGATCGAGGCGCGCGGGGCCGTGGTCATCGGCATCACCACGGACAACGTGCCCTCGCTCTTCGCCTGGTGCCGGGAGATGGGCGGGGTCTGGTTCCCCGTGGTCTCGGACTTCTTTCCGCACGGGGCCACGGCGGCGCGCTACGGGCTTTTGCGCGGCGACGGCACGAGCGAGCGAGCCGAGATCATCGTGGACAAGAACGGCATCATCCGCACCATCATGGTCCACGAAATCGACAAGCAGCCCGATCTGGAAACGCTGATCAAGGAACTCGACAAGCTTCAGGAGAACTAACCGCTCTTAGCATATGGGGCTTTTTTACCGGCCTGATATGGCGTGCGTAGGCGTCAAAACGAAAGCTTGATGACTTTCTTGGTGCTGGGCACGCCCGGTTCGCCGGTCGCGGCCACGCCTTTTTTCTGCTCTTCGTGCAGCCGTTGGTTCAAGAGCGATTCGGTCTGTCGGTCGAGTTCGCGGAACGTACAACCCACGGTTTCGTCCTCTACTCGCACGACCCGGATCTTCACGCCCGGCAGGGCAAGCTCGTCCTTGACGTAGAGGTCGATGACGAACTCCGCGCCGCGCGCCACGGCGGGTCGCGGAGCCTCCATGCACAGGCCGCCGAAGGAGAGGTCCACGAGTTGCAGACGCCCCTCGCCGCCTGGCGCGCCTGCGCTCCAGAAAGGGGTGAAGATGCGAAGGGCGTTTCGCTTGGCATGGCTGGGCGAATAGAGTTGCCGGGCCTTTTGTCTTCGTTCGGGAGGTGGGAGGCTTGCCCAGACGCCCCTGAGTCCACTCTTGGAACTTGCGGCGTTGCCCCGGCCAGAGGCTGGCGCTGCTGCTGCGGCTGGCTGATCTTGCCGGGCCGGTTCGGGCGTGTCAGGCTCTATGCCGATGATACGCGAGAGCGTTGCGACGTAATTGTCTGTTTCCCCGAGTAGATGGCGGGCCAGCGCCAGAGCCATGAGCAGGTCGGTGCGCGTGCCGTGGGCCGTGATGAGTGATTCCGCGAGGATCACGGCCTCCGCGCCCTTGCGGTCACGCAGCAGCAGGGCCAAGTCGCGCAGGGCCTGATCGCTCGGCGACGCGCCAGGAGCGGCGTCCTTGGCAGGCGCGCCGGGTGCTTTGGCCTGGGCGAGCAGGTTTTTGAGAGCGGCGGTGAAGGCTTGGGCGGCCAGGGGTTTCGCCACGCACGTGGTTCGCTCGTCCTTGGCGGCGAAGGCCGCCAGGGCCTTCTCGCCTGGCTCGGCAAGGATCAGAAGGGGAAGAAGGCGGGTACGTTCCTGCTCGCGCAGAGCCTTGATGAGGGCCACTGTCTGGGACGATCCCGGCACATGGTCGATGACCGCGAGCCGCATCTTTCCCCCGAACAATACCTTGGCCGCCTCCTGGGGAGAGGTGGCGACCGCGACGTCGGTAAGCCCGAGCTTGGCCAGCACGGCCATGAGCGCCTTGCCGGTCCCCGGATTTTCGGAAAACACCAGAATTGTGCCCGCTGTGTCCATCAAGTGCTCCCTGTGCAAGCCAAGGTACTGAATGAACATGAAAAAAGCAATCGTGTTGCGACCTGGTGGCATCCGGAAGTAAACGGCAAAGGCCCGAAATGCCCAGATGGGGGGCGTTACGGGCCTTTGCCGCCCAAGAGGCTCGCGCTCGGCAGGGCATCGAAAAGCGCGGATTTGCAGACTGTTCAAAAAGCGCCAGATGCAAGGCGCAAGAAAGCGCCGGGGCCGACGCGTATTAGAATATACGCGAGGATCCGGCGCTTTCGCAGCAACGCAGCAGATGGTGCTTTAGGGACAGTCTGCTAATCGTATTTGACGTTGCTTACACGCATCAGCCGCTCGAAGACGTGCTCCGCCTCGATGTGGCGCACGGTGCCGGTCAGGCCGCGCATGGACACCGAGTACGTCACCGCGCCGCGTCCCGTGAACTTGACCCCGCGCAGGAACGAGCCGCCCGAGATGCCGGTGGCCGCGAAATAGAGGTCGTCACTGCGCACCAGTTCTGCTTCGCCGTACACGGGCCGGGTGTCTATGCCCGCCGCGATGAGGGCGTTTTTCTCGTCGGCTTTCTGGGGATCGAGCTTGGCCTGCATGGCTCCGCCCATGATGCGGATGGCGATGGCCGAGAGCACGCCTTCGGGCGTGCCGCCGGTGCCCATCATCACGTCCACTTCGTTGCGCGGGTCGATGGCCATGAGCGAGCCGGTGATGTCGCCGTCGGTGTGCAGGGCGATGCGCGCCCCGGCGAAGCGAATCTCCTCGATCAACTTCTGGTGGCGAGGCTTGTCGAGGACAAAGACGGTCAAGTCGTCCACATCCTTGCCCAGGGCCTTGGATATCTTGATGAGGTTGTCGCGCACCGGAGCCTCGATGTCGATGGCCGCGCGTGCTTCGTAGGGCACCACGAGCTTTTTCATGTAGAAACTCGGGCCCGGATCGAACATGGTGTTGGCCGGGGCCACGCCGACCACGGAGATGGCGTTGGGACGGCCGTACGCCAGAAGACGCGTGCCTTCCACCGGGTCCACGGCCACGTCCACGCGCGGTCCCTGGCCTGACCCAAGCTTCTCGCCATTGAAGAGCATGGGGGCTTCGTCCTTTTCGCCTTCACCGATGACGACCCGTCCCTGGATGTCCAGGGCGGCGAAGCTTTTGCGCATGGCGTCCACGGCGGCCTTGTCGCCGGAGTCCTTGTCGCCGCGTCCGAGCCAGCGGGCCGAAGCCAGGGCCGCTGCCTCGGTGACGCGCACGAGATCGAGAGCCAGGTTCTTTGTCGGGGCTTCCATGGCATTGCCTCCTTTTAGACTAGGCGCTCGCGGATCAGCCGCGCCAGATTTTCGGGGGTGAATCCGTATTCTTCGGCAAGAACGTTCGCCGGGGCGCTGTGGCCGAAGTGGTCGATGCCAAGGATGAGGCCCTTGCGACCGACGTACCTGTGCCATCCCTCGGGGCGTCCGGCCTCGGCCGCAGCGTAAAGACGCGCACCCTCGGGGATGACGGAAGTCTTGTAGGCTTCGTCCTGCATTTCGAAAAGCTCCACGCAGGGCATGGAGACGACGCGGATTTTGAGGTCCTTCAGCAGCTTTACGGTGTCCAGGGCCAGGGAGACTTCCGAGCCCGTGGCGAGGAGCACCACGTCGGGTGTTCCTTCGCAGTCGGCCAGCACGTAGCCGCCGCGCGCCACGCCTGCGGCGACCTGCGGGAAGACGGCCGGATCAAGCGTCGGCAGTCCTTGGCGGGTCAGACACAGGCAGGAGGGCGTCTCCTCCTGGCGCAGGGCGATTTCAAGGCAGGCCGCCGTCTCGATGGCGTCGGCCGGGCGCAGCACGAGCAGATTCGGGATCAGGCGAAGACTGGCCACGTGCTCGATGGATTGGTGCGTGGGGCCGTCCTCACCGAGGTGGAAGGAGTCGTGGGTGTAGACGTGCAGCACCGGGAGCTTTTGCAGAGCGGACATGCGCACGGCGTTGCGCATGTAGTCGGAGAAGGTCAGGAAGGTGGCCGTGAAGGGGATCAACCCACCGTGCAGGGCGATGCCATTGGCGATTGCTCCCATGGGGAACTCGCGCACGCCGAAGGCCAGATTGCGGCCGAGGGGCGTATCGGCGTTGAAGTTGCCCACGGTGTCGCGGAATTTGGCCGTCTGGTTGGAAGGGTCGAGGTCGGCCGAACCGCCCACGAGCGGCGGAAGTTGCTCGATCAGCGCGTTCAGGCACGCGCCCCAGGCCTGCCGCGTGGCGTATTTCTTGGCAGGATCGAAGGCGGGCCACTCGAAAGTCAGGGCCCCACGGTCCTTGGTCGTCCATTCCCAGGCGGCGGCGAACTCGGCGTTATGGGCCTTCTTGTCTGCGAGGTTGCCGCGCCAAGCCTCGGCGAGGCGCGAAAGCGCGGGCTGGCGGCCCCTGAAGTCCCCGCCGACTTCGGCGGGGCAGTAAAACGCCTCGGCCTCGGGGAGCCCCAGACGCTTCTTGGTGGCCGCGATTTCCTCGGGTGAGAGGGGTTCGCCGTGGGTGCCGAAATCTCCCTCGCGGCTGGCTGAGCCTTTGGCCATGACCGTATGCCCAATGATCAGGGTGGGGCGGCCGGTCTCTTGCTGGGCTTCGGCGATGGCGCGGCGGATCTGCTCGTGGTCGTGGCCGTCGATGTCGATGACCTGCCAGCAGATGCCTTCGTATATCTTTCTGTAGTCGGTGCAGTCCACGCGGCTGGTCGGGCCGGCGAGCTGGACCTTGTTGGAGTCGTAATAGACGATAAGCTTGCCAAGGCCCCACAGTCCCGCCAGGGTGGCCGCGCCGTAGGCCACGCCTTCCTGGAAGTCGCCGTCCGAGGCCAGGACGTAGGTGTAGTGGTCGCAGACGTCCGCGCCGAGCCTGGCGCGCAGGTGCGCCTCGGCCGCGGCCATGCCCACCGCCATGGCCAGCCCCTGGCCCAGCGGACCGGTGGTGGCTTCCACGCCGGGCGTGAGGTCGTGTTCGGGGTGGCCTGGCGTGAGCGAACCCCACTGCCTGAAGCGCTTGATCTCATCCATGGATAAAAAGCCCGCCAGGTGCAGCAGGCTGTAGAGCAGCATGGATTCGTGCCCGGCCGAGAGCACGAAGCGGTCGCGGTCGAACCACTTGGGATCGCTCGGGTCGTATTTCAGGAAGTCGCGGAACAGGACGCAGGCGTAATCGGCCGAGGACATGGCCCCGCCGGGATGCCCCGAGTTGGCGGCGCGCGTGGCGTCCATGATAAGGCCCTTGACGACGTTGACGAGCATGGGGTTCATGGTAAGTCCTTAAATATTAAGATGAAACAGATATGTGACGCCACGTAGCGCATCAGGGCTTCGCGGCCAATTCATCGATGAGGTCGATGCGGCGCTTGTGCCGTTCGCCCTCGAAGCGCGAGGCCAGGAAGACGTCCACGATGCCAAGCGTCATGCCTGCGCCAAGCACGCGCTCGCCAAGGCAGAGCACGTTGGCGTCGTTGTGCGCCCTGGACATGCGGGCGGAGAATTCGTTGTGGCACAAGGCTGCGCGGATGCCACGGAAGCGGTTGGCGGTGATGGACATGCCGATTCCCGTACCGCAGATGAGGATGCCGAGACTCCCGGGCTGTGCAAGGATGCGGGCGCACAGAGCGGCGGCGTGGTTAGGGTAGTCCGTGGAGGCCGCGTTCGCGGGGCCGAGATCGTGGACCGCGAGGCCCTTTTGGGCCAGATGGTCGGCCACGATCGCCTTGAGAGCGAATCCGCCGTGGTCGGAGGCGATGAAGATGGTGTTGTTCATGAAATCCTTCCTTGTGGAACTCATGGGCGGCGTCGGGCGTCCTTTGCGCGAAGGGGCGCGAAAGGCGCGGCCGCCCCTGGCATCACGAGGCGTCGAGCCCGAACCGGGCCGCGCGGCGGGCCAGCATGTCGGCCCGCTTGGCCTGCATCTCCGAGGCCAGAAAGTCAAGCTCTTCCGAGAGGAAGTCGATCTGCCGCCGACACAGTTCGGCCTCGTCTTCCGGACCTGTTGCGTCCAGTTTTTCGAGCGTCCTGCGCTCCTCGGCGAGGCGCTTGCGAAGCTGGCGCATCTCCATTTCGCGCATGGCGCGAATCGCCACCCAGGACAACTCGTCCGCGAGCACGCGAAGGCCGAGCAGAAGGTTTTGAAAGGGGCCGGTCATCGGGGGTCTCCATGGGCCTGGCCGCGCGGGCGCGGCGCATCGTTGCGAACGCCCCCGTGTGTACACGGAACAAGACTGTTTTTCCAGGGGGAAATCAGGGCGCGACCCACTGCGGGACGATGCCCGGGGGCAGGGGCAGCCCCAGGGCGTCGGGCGTGAACGGGGCCTTTGGCCGGGATAGCGAGCGGGGCAAAAGGCGTGCGGACCGGCCGTCGGCCAGTTCCACCTCGATGGTCGAAGACGTGTTCGCGGCTTCCCCCGTGTAGCCCCTGAATCGGACGGTCCACGGCGTGCCGTCGCCGCCCGACATCTCCACGGGCCGCCCGTGGCGGTCCAGCACGAGCCGCGAGGCCGCGGGGTTCCCGTCGAGCCTGAAGGCGGTCAGTGGTGTGGCCCCTTCGCCGGTCGTGGGTTCGGATTCGGCGAAGAATGCTCCGGTCAGGGGCATGGTCTGGCCGAAGACGAGCAAGGCCAGGTCGCGCAGCGAAAACGGCGCGCCGATACCCAGGACGCTCGCTCCGGCCCTGCCGCCGCTGTGGGCGAAGGCCTCGCCGGTCTGCGGGTAGAAGGCGACCCAGCCCGAGGCGTCTTCGCGGAAGAATCCCAGCGGTGTGCCGATGGAGGCCGTGATTTCGGCCCGCAGCGGGTGGTCGAGGTCGCCCCACAGGCTGACCAGGGTGCGATTGGTGCGGCCATCGGCGGTGTAGTAGAGGCTGGCCCGCGCATCGACAGTCCGGGGCAGCCCGGCCAGGGCCTGCTGGCGGTTCTGGTAGTTTTTCCAGACGTCGCTTGCGGGTGCATGGGGAACTTGGCGAGCGGCACAGGCCGTGAGGGCAAGGCACGCGGCGAAAAGGACGACCGCTCTCGCGGCGTGGCGCATTAACGCCCCTCCTTTTTCAGGGCGTCAAGTTTGGCACGCACCTCGTCGGGTTTCTTGTGGCCGAATTCAAGGGCCTTGCGGTAGCCCCTGCGGGCCGATTCAACCCTGCCCTTGGCCCGCGCGATGTCGCCGTAGTGCTCCCATATGGTGGGGTCTTCGGGCGTTTTTTCCACGGCCAGCAGGATGGCGTCCCAAGCCTTGGCGAGATCGCCCCGGCGGTAATGCACCCAGGCCAGGGAATCGAGGATATGACCGCTGTCGGGCTTTTGCTCCAGGGCCTCCTCGATGAGCACGAGCGCCCGGTCGAGATCGCGGCCCATGTCGGCGAGGAGGTAGCCGACAAAGTTCAGGGCCTCGGCGTTGTCGGGTTCGATCGCGATGATCTGCTCCATGGTCTCGATGGCCGCATCGTCGTCGCCCATGAGGTGCTGCAATACGCCGAGCCGGTAGATGAGCCGGGTGTCGTCGGGCCAGAGCGTCAGCGCCTCTTCGATGGCGAGCCTTGCCTCGTCGTATTGTCCGGCCTCCTCGTGAAGCCACGACTCGATCTCCCAGAAATCTCGGACCTCGGGGAAATCCCGCTTGCCCGTGGCGACGAGTTCGCGGGCTTCGTCGAACCGTTTGAGGAGGAAGAGCATGTGCGCCTTGAAGGAAGTCGCCCGGGAGGCCATCTCGCCATCCGGAGGAATCCGTTCCAAGTGTTCCAGGGCCTTTTGGGCGTCCCCCCGGCCGTCGAAGGCGAGCAGGGCAAGGTAGAAGTGGACGCGTGGGTCGCTGCCGGGGGCGTCGCTCAGGGGGGAGAGCAGTTTTTCGGCCTCGTCCGGGAATCCTTCGGCGATGAAGGTGCGCGCTGCCTCCATGAGGAATTCGGTGCTCTGAGGAGCTTCCCTGGCCATATCCAGGGCGCGTTCGACGTTGTTCAGCTTGAGGTTGATGGCGATGAGCCTGAGCCAGATTTCGTCGCCCACCTCGCCAAATTCCAGGATACGGATGTAGGTTCGCTCTGCCGCCGGGTAGTCCTTGGTGATTTCGTACTGGTAGGCCAACTCGGCAAGATAGAGGATATTGTCCGGGTATTCACGCGACAGGGCTGAAAGTATCTCGATGGATCGGCGGTGGTTGCCCAGACCCGCCTGGGCCTTGGCTTCGAGGTAGCGCGATTCCGGTCCCCGCGCTTCGCGTGGCAGGGTCTGGAGCGTCTGCGCCGCCTGGGCGAAGCGTCTGGTTTCGATTTGGATGTCGGCCATGCGCAGAATGGCCGTCGGGTCGCCGGGATTGTCCTTCAGCCACAGTTCCAGCGTGGTCAGAGCGTCGTCGATGCGCCGCTCTGCGAGATAGGAATCCGCCAGACGCATGACCAGAAGTCTGTCGCCCGGCGAGTCCTTCAGGGCTTTTTGCAGGTGCTCGCGCGTCTTGGCGGGGCGTCCCATGCGCCATTGCAGGTCCGCGGCCTCGGCGTGCAGGCTTGGCGAGGGGTCGATTTCGAGCGCGGTGTAAAGGGCTCGTTCGGCTTGCTCGGGGTTTCCTTGCCGCAGTTCGTCCATGTAGAGCAGAAAATAGTAGGCTGCGGCCGCGTCGCGAGTCAGCGTCCAAGTCACCGGCTGCATGGGCGCCTGGGCGGGGGGTGGGGCGGTCTCGCGCGCCGCGCAGCCCGCGACGATTACCAGAAAAAAGAGCAGCAAGGCGGCCGTGGCCGGACGCGGGGCAGTGGGCGTGGCGATGGGACGTGTCATGGCTTGGCCGGTCGTTGCGTTTTTGAAGGGAAGACGGGGGAGGCTTCTATGTCCGCGAGCACGTTCCGGAGATTGTCGGTCAGATGCGGCATGAGCCGAGCGCCACATTCGAGATGTTCCTCGCCGAAGGAGCGGCCCGGTCTGGAGCGAAAGGTGCCCGACAGTTCGGGCAGCCGATTCTCGGCTGCCGAGAGGCATTTCAGTGCGTGCGGCGTCGGCATATCTTCGTAGTCGCAGAACTCCCACAGTGACGTGACGTATATGTCCGGGCCATAGCGGAATTTGTCGGCGTCGTACAGCGCCGCGCTGAGGAGCGCGGCGCGCGGGTCGCACGGTGGGATGTATCCATCGCGGATTTCGTGGTCGCGGATGGCTCGGGCTATGATATCCCGTTCCTCGTCGGTCAGGGGATATTGGGCCAGGATGCTGCGTGAAAGTTCGGCCGCCTTGGCCTCGCCATCCTCGTCGAGCCGCGTGGCGTCGTGCAACAGCCCGGCCAGAATGGCCAGAAGAGCCATCCTGCGCGAGTCCTCTCGTGTCCAGAACGAGGTTTCGGCGAGCACAATGGCAGCCGCGTCCACGGCCACGGCCTTGGAGTGTTCGATGCCGAATCCGAAGTCGTCGTAGAGAAAGGAAAGCGCTTCGTCGCGCAGGCGGCCAATGAGCGTCTCCTCGAAAAACGCCATGCGCGCGGCTTCGATTTCGCGCGCAAAGGACGTCGCGAACCCTGGCCGGGGGAGGCTCTGGGCCAGGCGGCAGGCGTCGTCGCGAAAGCGTTTGAGGGGGTGCATGGCCATGGTCGTTCCTCGGACTATTCGTCCCTGCTGATCCAGTCCTCGGAGAAGTCGTGAATCTCGCGAGTGAGGTGCGCGCGCAGTTTTTCCAGAAGCCTGGCCTCGATCTGGCGCACCCGCTCGCGCGTGATGCCGTGCCGTTCGCCGATCTCGCGCAGGGTCACGGGTGAATCCGTGAGCAGACGCTCTTCCAGTATCTCACGTTCCTTGTCCGAGAGCGAGGGAAGAATGTCTTGGACGTGACGTCCGAGCAGCCCGGATATTTCGTTCCGGGCCAATTCTTCTTCCAGGCCGGGGCCGAGCGCGGGCAGAAAGTCGAGCCGCGTGGCCGATGAGTCCTCGCCCAGCGGGATGTTCAGCGACATGTCGCCGCGCGACAGGCGCTGGTCCATCTGAGTGATGTCTTCCTGGGAGACTCCAAGTGATTCGGAAAGGGCTGAGGTGGTGGGATCGAAGCCGAGCGCCATGAGCCGCTGGCGTTCCTTGCCCAGATTGTAGAAGAGTTTGCGCTGGGTCTGGGTGGTGCCGATCTTGACCAGCCGCCAGTTGTCCATGATGAATTTGAGGATGTAGGCCTTGATCCAGAAGGCGGCGTAGTAGGAAAACTTGATGCCCTTTTCGGGATCGAACTTCTGCACCGCGCGCATGAGCCCCACGTTGCCTTCCTGGATCAGGTCGAGCACGTTCTGCATCCAGCGGCGCTGGAAATCCATGGCGATCTTGACCACCAGCCGCAGGTGCGAGGTCACGAGACGGAAGGCCGCGTCCTGGTCCGCATGGTCACGCACGCGGCGGGCCAGACTCGTCTCCTCCTCTGGCGTGAGCATGGGCACGCGTGATATCTCTCGCAGGTATATCTGCAGAGCATCTCGTCCCGCGCCCCGGGGCGCGGGCAGGCGCGCGGGCGAAGGCTCATCGGGCTCGTCGCCTTGGACGTCGGTTTCGTCGTTCGCATCGGCAGCGAGACCGCCGTCGTCCTCGTCGCCGTTCGCAGCCAACTCCACGGCCTCCTCGATGAGGTCTTCGGTCAGGTCCACGGACTCGACTTCGTCTTCGTCGCCCGGCTCCTCCACGGAGTCGAGGCGTTCGATGTCGCTATCGTCACGTCCGCCGGGCTTGCCGACGGTCTTCTTAGTCTTGCTCGGCACGATCTTCCTCCACGCACGGGCTATGGCCAGGGGCACTGGTCGTGGAATTTGTGAATATAGAGTTTTTATTTGTCTCTTTCAACGATTTTAAGTAGGAGAGACAGGCCCGCGCGCTAGGCGAAACGGCCGTCGGACGCGCGCCGTCGGCGGGGCGAGGGGCGTCCCCGGCGGCCCGTCGGCGCGGAAAACGCCATCCCAGGAGTTGTTGAAGTGCCCGATTTCAGGGCGGCCCTTGCAAGCGGCCGCATCCTTTGCGTCGATGGCGGCTACGGCACCCTCATGCAAGCCCGGGGGCTACCCGCGGGCGTTTCCCCCGAACTGTGGGCGCTCGATCGGCCCGACGTGCTGAGGGGCTGCCACGCCGACTACCTCGCGGCCGGGGCGCGCGTCCTGACCACCAACACCTTCGGCGGCTCCGAGCCCAAGCTCGGCAGCGGCGTGGATGTGTGCGGCTTCAACCGCCGCATGGCCGCGATCGCCCGCGAAGTGGCGGGCGACAATGCCTTCGTGGCGGGCAGCGTCGGCCCCACCGGCCTTTTCGCCAAGCCGCTCGGGCCGCTCTCCTTCCGCGAGATGGTGGATATCTTCGCGCTCCAGATCAAGGGGCTTTTCGAGGGCGGCTGCGACCTCGTCAAAGCCGAGACGCATTTCGACCTCGCCGAGATCAAGGCCGTGGTCGTGGCCGCGCGCGAGGTCTGCGACCTGCCGCTGCTCCTCTCCATGACCTTCGAAGGCGACGCCTCGCTGACCGGCACGCCGCCCACCACCTTCGTGGACACCATGCAGAACCTGGGCGTGGAGGTCGTGGGCGTGAACTGCTCGGCCGGACCCGTGGAGATGCTGGCCACGGTCCGCGCTATGCGCGAGCGCCTGGATATCCCGCTGCACGTGCAGCCCAACGCCGGGCTGCCCGAACTGGTGGACGGCCGCACCGTCTTCCGCCTGGGGCCGGACGATTTCGCCGCGCAGGCCGCGATCCTGGCCGACGAGCCGGGCGTGCAGCTCGTGGGCGGCTGCTGCGGCACCACGCCCGACCACATCCGCGCCCTGGCCACGGCGCTCGACGCCAAGACCTACGTGCCGAACGCGCCCGAGCGCCCGGCCCTGACCGTGCTCACCTCGCGCGCGCGGTCCGTGCCGCTGGGGCTCGATCATCCGGCCGCGCTCATCGGCGAGCGCATCAACCCCACGGGCAAGGAGCGGCTGACCAAGGAGCTGCAGGCGGGCGATTTCACCTACGCCCAGATGCTGGCCCACGAACAGGCTGAACTCGGCGCGGCCGTGCTCGACGTGAACGTGGGCGCGCCGCTGGTGGCCGAGGAAGAGCTTCTGCCCGAGCTTTCGCGCGCGCTGATGTCCCGTTTCCCCATGCCGCTGTGTCACGACTCCACCAAGGAGGAGGCCATCGCCGCCTGCCTGTGGGACGCGCCCGGCTCGCCCCTGGTCAACTCCATCTCCGGCGAGCCCGGCCGCATGGAGGCCCTTGGGCCGCTGTGCAGGAAACTCGGCGCGCCCTTCATCCTCCTGCCGCTCACGGGCAAGAAGCTGCCCGTCAGCGCGGCCGAGCGCATCGCGGTCGTCGAGGAGCTGCTCGCCAAGGCCGAATCCTTCGGCATCCCGCGCCGCCTGATCGTGGTGGACGCGCTGGTCCTGACCGTGTCCTCCAAGCCCGAGGCGGCCAAGGCCTGCCTCGATGTCGTGCGCTGGTGCGCGCGAAACGGCCTGGCCACGACCATGGGGCTTTCCAACGTCTCCTTCGGCCTGCCCGCGCGCGATCTGGTCAACTCCACCTTCCTGGCCATGGCCTTGGGTGCGGGGCTGTCCTCGTTCATCGCCAATCCTTCCTCTGCCAGGCTGCGCGAGACCCTGGCCTCGGGCGAGGTTCTTTTGGCCCGCGATCCGCAGGCCGCGCGCTTCATTGTCGGCTATTCCGGCTGGACGCCCTCGGAGGGGGGCGGCGGCGCGGCCGTTTCCGGAGGCGGGGCCGGGGCAGTGACCACGCCGCGCCAGGCCGTGGTGGCCGGGGCGCGAGACGCGATCCTGCCCATGATCGAGGACGAGCTGGCCAAGGGCCGCGATCCCTTCGTCCTGGTCAACGAGGAACTCATCCCCGGCATCATGGAGGTCGGCGAGAAGTACGAGCGCAAGGAATACTACCTGCCGCAGCTCCTTCTCTCGGCCGAGACCATGCAAAAGGCCATGGAGCGCCTGGAGCCGCTGCTCGAAGCCGGACAGGCCGAAGCCGCGCGTCCCAAGGTCGTCATGGCCACCGTGGAGGGCGACATCCACGACATCGGCAAGAACATCGTCTGCCTGCTGCTCAAGAACCACGGTTTTCAGGTCATCGACCTGGGCAAGGACGTTCCGGCCCGGGCCATCGTGGACGCGGCCAAAAACCACGGCGCGGCCATCATCGGCCTTTCCGCGCTCATGACCACGACCATGGTGCGCATGGAGGACACGGTGAAGCTGGTGCGCGAGGAGGGGCTGCCCGCCAAGGTCATCATCGGCGGGGCCGTGGTCACGGAGGCGTTTTGCAACCGCATCGGGGCGGACGGCTTCTCCACGGACGCGGTCTCGGCCGTGCGGCTGGCCAAGCGACTTTCGACCTAGCCTTTGTCATTTGCACGCAGATGCCGTATAGTTTTTGATAATTCGTGTCTGTCGAGGTCCACATGCTTCATCGTATCTTCATCGTCTTTTGCCTGCTCGTCGCGTTTTCGGCCGTCGGTCTCAACGCCGCGCAAACCGAGCCAGCCGGGAACAAGGCGCCCGCCTACACGCCCATCACCTATCAGGGCGTGCTCAAGGCCGTGGCCGAGAACAACGGCAAACCGGTGCTCGTCAATTTCTGGGCCACATGGTGCCCGCCGTGCATCATGGAAATCCCGCACCTGATGAAGCTGCGCGAGGAATTCGACGAAGACAGCCTAGCCATGCTCGGCATCTCGCTGGACGAGGACGTGGCGCCCTTGCAGCGCTTTCTGGAGCGGCGGCCGCTCAACTACGACGTCTTCCACGGCGGCCCCGACGTGATGACCGGCTTTCGCGTCACGGGCGTGCCGCGCACCGTGATCTACGACGTCAACGGCCGGCAGGCCTTCGCGCACGACGGATATCTCGAGCCCGAGGCGCTTCGCCGCGCCGTGGCCGAGGTGATGGCCAAGAAGGCCGCTCAATGAGCGCGATCCGCAAGGCCCGCATGGGCGACGTCAAGTACATCCATAAGCTGCTCTTCGACTGCGCGCAGCGCGGCCAGCTTCTGGCCCGTTCGCTCTCGCGCATTTACGGCAGCATCCGCGACTTTTACGTGGTCGAGGACGAGGCTGGCGGGCTTATGGGCTGCTGCGCCTTGTCCATCTGCTGGGAGGACCTGGCCGAGATCCGCTCCCTGGCCGTGGCCGAGGACAGGCGTGGCCAGGGACTTGGTCGCACGCTGGTTACGGCCTGCCTGGACGAGGCGCGCGAACTGGGGCTCTCCAGGGTCTTCGCCCTGACCTACGAGGTGGGCTTCTTCGGCCACATGGGATTTGCGCAGGTGGAGAAGAACGACCTGCCGCAGAAGGTCTGGACCGATTGCCTGAACTGCCCGAAGTTTCCGGAATGCGATGAGACGGCCATGCTCATCAAGGTGGAGGCCGTCGCATGAACCTGCCGCCGCACATGCTTCGCTCGGTGATTCCGGCCGAAGCCATAGCCCGCCGCGTGGCCGAACTCGGCCGGACCATCAGCGAGCGCTACATGGGCGAGCCGTTGGTGGCGGTCTGCGTCCTGAAAGGGGCCACGCTCTTCTTCGCCGACTTGGTGCGCCGTCTGACCTGCGGCCCGGAACTCGACTACCTTCAGCTTGCCAGCTACGCGGGCGGAACGAGCAGCACGGGGCGCGTCGTCTTCCGCAAGGACATGGACGTGTCCGTGGAGGATAAGCACGTGCTTGTGGTCGAGGATATCGTCGATAGCGGCAAGTCCATGGAATATCTTTTGAAAGTACTTTCGAGCCGCAAGCCCCGCTCCGTGGCCCTGGCCGCGCTCATCGACAAGCACGAGCGCCGGGAGGCGGCGGTGACTGTTGACTTTCCCGGTTTTACCCTGAATGAAGGCTTTGTCGTGGGGTACGGCATGGATTATGCCGAACGGTATCGCGAGTTGCCCCATGTGGCCGAGGTGATTTTCACGAACTAGGCCGCGATCGTCTGGAACCAAGGGAAACGTATGATCGTCGAATGTCCGAACTGCCGCGCCAAGTACAACCTCCCCGAAGACAAGATCCCGGCGGGCGGGACCAAGGTGCGCTGCACGCAGTGCAGCCATGTCTTTCCCGTGTCGCCGGGTGCGGATGACGACGACCTGGGCGACCTTCTCGGCATCGACGACGACGATCTCGGCGCGCCGTCCTCCCGGGGCAAGGGGAGCCGGGACGACGAATTCGAGTTCAAAACCGATGACGACGAGACTGATTTCTCCCTGGACATCGGCAAACCCGAGAAGAAGCCGCGAAAGGGTCCCGGAGCCGCCGCCAAGAAGCGGATTCTGCTCATGGCCATGGCGTTGCTCGTTCTCGTGGGCGGTGGGGCGGGACTTTACTATTCCGGGCTCCTGGAGCCGCTTTTCCAGGTCGGCGAGCCTGGGGACCAGGCCGCTCAGGAGTCGCCGGTCAAATTCATCGTCCTCGAAAACGTCCGCCAGTATTACGTGAACAACGAGAAAGCCGGGCAACTCTTCGTCATCGAGGGCAAGGCCGTGAATCAGTTCGAGCGGCCCCGTGACTTCATCAAGATCGAGGCCACGCTCTTCGACGCCAAAGGCCAGCCCCTCGTCACGCGCCAGGCCCTGTGCGGGAACATCCTCTCCTATTTCCAGCTTCAGGTGCTCTCGCGTACCGAGATCGAGGCCGCCCTGGACAACGAAATGGGCGTGCTCAACAACAACACCAATCTGGAGACGGGCGCGGGCACGCCGTTCATGCTCGTCTTTTTCGAGCCGCCCGAGGACGTGGTCGAGTTCGGCGTCAAGGTCATCGACGCCCAGCGGGCGGGCGCGAGCCGGTAGAGATGCCTCGCGACGCCGGGCTGTTGCCACCCTCGCGTATGAGGGGTGGATGAAGGCGCGCACCGTCTACGTCTGCTCCGCCTGCGGAGCCCAAAGCCCGCGCTGGGCCGGGCAATGTCCCGCCTGCAAGGAATGGAACTGCCTGAGCGAGGAGGTGCAGGCCCTGGCCTCCAGATCCTCGGGCGCGGCGGCCGTGTCGGGCGCGGGCAAGGCCGTCTCCCTGGCCGAACTCGACGCCACGCCGCACGCCGCGCGGCCCACCGGCCTTTCCGAACTCGACCGTTTCCTGGGCAAGGGCCTTGTGCCGGGCGCGGCGCTGCTTCTGGGCGGCGAGCCAGGCATCGGCAAGTCCACGTTTCTGTTGCAGCTTTGCGGGCTTCTGGCCGCGCAGGGCGAGCGCGTGCTCTACGTCACGGGCGAGGAATCCCTGCCGCAGTTGAAGAGCCGCGCCGAGCGCCTGGACGTGCTCGCGCCTACGCTCCTGGCCATGGCCAGCAACAGCGCGGACGAGGCCATGGCCGCCATGCGCGCGGAAAAGCCCGTGCTCGTGGTCATCGACTCGGTGCAGACCCTGGCCTCGTCGCTGGCAGACGGTCTGCCGGGCAGCGTCTCGCAGGTGCGGGCGGTGTCCGCGCAGCTTGTCGAGGAGGCCCGCAAGTGCGGCGCGGCGCTCACACTTGTGGGCCACGTGACCAAGGAAGGCCAGATCGCTGGGCCAAAACTCATGGAGCACATGGTCGATACCGTGCTCTACCTCGAAGGCGACCGCCGCCACATCTTCCGCATCCTGCGCGTGCTCAAGAACCGCTTCGGCCCCTCGGACGAACTGATCGTCTTCACCATGGCCGAGCAGGGGCTTGAGATCGTTCCCGATCCCTCCACGTTCTTTCTGGGCGCGCGCGACCCCTCGCTCTCGGGCGCGGCCGTGGTCATGGCCATGGACGGGCAAAAGCCGTTTGCCGTGGAGGTGCAGGCGCTGGTCAGCCAGAGCTTTCTGTCCATCCCGCGCCGCGCGGCCATGGGCTTTCCGCCCAACCGGCTGCATCTCCTTCTGGCGGTCATGGAGAAGCACCTGCGGCTCAACTTCGGCCAGTTGGACATCTACGCCAAGATCGGCGGCGGCTTGCAGCTTGCCGAGCCGGGGCTGGATCTCGGCCTCGTGGCGGCGGTGCTCTCGTCGTTCTACGACGTT
Organism: Alkalidesulfovibrio alkalitolerans DSM 16529; assembly: GCF_000422245.1. Taxonomy (NCBI): domain Bacteria; kingdom Pseudomonadati; phylum Thermodesulfobacteriota; class Desulfovibrionia; order Desulfovibrionales; family Desulfovibrionaceae; genus Alkalidesulfovibrio; species Alkalidesulfovibrio alkalitolerans. The sequence continues at coordinate 53,968 of NZ_ATHI01000005.1, read as the reverse complement.
CCGCTACCCGAGAGCGCGGTCTTCTGGGGCGAGGTGGACCTGAACGGCCAGATCAGGCCCTGTCAGGGGCACGAAATCAGGTTCAAGCAGGCTTCGCGCCTGGGCTACGGCCCGATCCTTCATCCTGGCTCGGGCAAGAAGGGCGTGAAGCGCCTGACCGATTTCCAGGTTGCGCTGTTCGGGGCAAAAAAAACGTCCTGACATCGCCATGTTGCTGTCGAGACTTGCCCAAGGCGGGCGATCCGGCGTAGAGTTTGTCCTACGCAGCGAAAATCATCCGGAGGGACGCATGACCGAGAGCAACTGCAAGACCTGGCTGGACGAGGTGGACTGGGACATGATCCAGGAGGATGCGGTGACCCGCTACCTGGAGTGGGGCAACAACAACTACCGCGACGACCTGCGCCGTCCGGTCACTTTGTCCGATGAATACTCGATCTATTTCGTCATCGACACCTGGGGCGAGCGTCCCAAGGCCGTGCTCATGAAGATGAACAAGTGGGGCAGCGAGTCGCTGTGCGAGAAGCAGCTTCCCGACAACCTGCTTGCGGGCTTTCATGCCGAGCGCGGCCGCGTGCGCGGCATTCTGGAGCCCACCGAGGAGATCAAGGAGTGGCTGCGCCGGACCATCGCGAAGGAAGAGTGCTGAGCGAGCGAGTGTTTTGAACCGACACGGGGGCCGCACGGCCCCCGCAGGCTGTTGAAAAAATCCCATCTGCTGCGTTGCTGCGAAAAGCTCAAATCCTCGCGTATTACAAATACGCGTCGGCCTTGAGCTTTCCTTGCGCCTTGCATCTGGGCCTTTTTGAACAGCCTGGAAAAAGAGGTTTGTCAACGATCTCGGGGGCCGTGCGGCCCCCCGTTGTTTTCCCCAAGAATACGAGACTGCTGCATGACCGACCCGCTTTGTCCCTGGAGTCTTTCGCTTGCCCGCGAGCGCCCCGACCTCGCCATCCCCGGCAGCCCGGAGCGCTGCATTGCACGGCGGGTGGTGCAGGACGCGGACGGCGGGCTGTGGGTGCTGGAGTGCATCGACGCCGGGCAGGCGGCGCGGCGCGAGGTGCTGGGGCGGCTGCTGGCCGGGCTCGCAACGGCCGGGTTGACGCGAGCCTGCGCGTACAGGCCATGCGCGGGCGGCTTCGTCCACCGCGACGAAGACGGCGGGGCATGGCAGCTTGCGCCTTATGGGGCTGGCGAAGGGCTCGCCGCGCCGGACTACACGGAGGAGGATGGGCCGGGCGAGGAACTGGCGGATTTTCTTGTCGGGCTTCGCAGCGCCGCTCAACTGGCCGGTGCGCAGGGCGGCATCCCGGCCGGGATCGACGATTTTTTCCTTGCGCCCTATGTCGAGAAGCTTTTGGCCGACATGCAGCGGCACGCGCCGGACGTTCATGCCCGCGCCGCCGCGCTCGCCGCCCGCATCCGGCCGTTCCTGGATCTGGAGCCGAGCCTGCCGCGCGTCCTGTGCCATGGCGACCTGCATCCCATGAACGCCCTCTGGCGGCAGGGGCGCATCCTCTTGGTCATCGACTGGGAATTCGCGGGCTTCAAGCATGCCCTCTACGACGTGGCCAACACCCTTGGTTGCCTGGGCATCGAGAATCCTCGGACGTTCTCCCGCGGCGCGGGCGCGGCCATGCTCCGTCGTCTTGAAGCGACAGGCCTTCTTTCGTCCGATCTCGCACCGCTCCTGCGCCCGGCCGTGGCTGCGGGCCGCTTCGGCTGGCTGGCCGAGTGGCTCAGGAAGGACGACGCCGAGATGGTGGCGATGGAGCTGGATTATCTGGATATGCTGACGCGCTGAGCGCACGGACGGCCTGCGGCCTCATCCCATCCGCTTGAGCTGCTTGTACACGTCCTGATCGTTGCGCTTGCCCACGATCAGGACCGTCACCGCATCGTCGTCGCAGGCATGATGCGGCACTCGAAGCGGACAGGCGCAAGGCGAAAAAACAGACGCCACGATTCGCTCGAATTCGTGGCGTCTGGATTCAGCAAGGCAATGCGGCGGGTGGTGCTTTCCAGGCGGCCTGTCAGGCCACGTCCCAGTCCTGCCCGGCGGGGGTGTCCTTGACCTCCACGCCAAGGGCGGCGAGTTCGTCGCGGATGGCGTCGGAGCGGGCGAAATCCTTGTTCTTTCGCGCGTCGGCGCGGGCCTGGAGCAACTCCTCGACCTTTGCCGCCTCGATGCCCCTGCGGGCCGCGCGCGAGGCGCGCAGCTCGGCCAGGAAATCCTTGGGCTCGCGCGCGAAGAGGCCGAAGACCTCGCCCCATTCCCGCACCAGCAGCAGAACGCGCTCGAACAGCGCCTTGCCGCCCTCGGACTTGCGCCAGCCCTTGTTCTCCAGCACGCGGCCAGCCAGCCGCACGAGCCCGAAGACCTGACCCAGGGCCGCGGCCGTGTTCAGGTCGTCCTCCATGGCCTCGCGCCATTTGGCCTCGTGCTCGGCCAGTTCGGCCGTTATATCGGCGGGCAGCGGCCCCTTGGCCCACGTCTCGCGGGCCGAAAGCTCGGCATGCACCTGGGCCAGGGCGGCGTAGATGCGGCGAAGCCCCTTTTCCGCCTCGTCCATGGCCTCGTCCGAGAAGTCGAGCGGGCTTCTGTAGTGCATGGTCAAGAGGAAGAAGCGCAGCACCTCGGGCAGGTAGCGCCCCAGGATCTCGCGGATGGTGAAGAAGTTGCCCAGCGACTTGGACATCTTCTCCTGGTTGATCTGCACGAAGCCGTTGTGCACCCAGAAGCGGGCGAAGGGTTTGCCCAGCGCGGCCTCGGTCTGGGCGATCTCGTTCTCGTGGTGGGGAAAGATCAGATCCTGGCCGCCGCCGTGGATGTCCAGCGGCAGATGCAGGTGCTTTTCGCTCATGGCCGAGCACTCGATGTGCCAGCCGGGCCGTCCCTTGCCCCAGGGGCTCTCCCACCAGGGCTCGCCGGGTTTGGAGGCCTTCCACAGCGCGAAGTCGAGCGGGTCTTCCTTCTCCTCGCCCGGCGCGATGCGCGCGCCCGACTCCAACTCCTCCACGTCGCGGCCCGAGAGCTTGCCGTAGCCGGGGAAGGAGCGCACGCGGAAATAGACGTCGCCCGAGGGCGTGGCGTAGGCGTGGCCCTTTTCGATGAGGCGCTCGGTCAGCTCCACCATCTCGGGCACGTGCTCGGTGCACTTGGGCTCCAGGTCCGCGCGCAGGATGTTCAGCCGGTCCATGTCCTCGTAGAAATAGCGGATGTTGCGCTCGGCCACTTCCTCGGAGGTGCTGCCTTCCTCATTGGCGCGCTTGATGATCTTGTCGTCGATGTCCGTGAAGTTGCGCACGAAGGTCACGTCGAGCCCGGTGTGGCGCAGGTAGCGCACCAGCACGTCGAAGACCACGGCCGAGCGGGCGTGGCCGATGTGGCAGAAGTCGTAGGCCGTGATGCCGCAGACGTACATGCCGACCTTGCCGGGCACGGCCGGGGTGAAGGGTTCCTTCTTGCGCGTCAGGGTATTGAAGAGCTGCATGTCTGCTCCAGATTCGTTTCGTCGTGGGGAGGTGCCGTGGTAGCGCGATGCGCCCGGCTAATCAAGTGTCATGCGCGGGCGGCGGGCCGTGGCTTCTATCCGTTCGTCCGTGGGCCCTGGCCCGGCGGCAGGGCCGTGACCACGGCCACGCACTTGATGCCCTGCTTTTGTCCGGTGAAGCCGAGCCCTTCCTCGGTGGTGGCCTTGATGTTCACGCGCTCGGGCGAAAGCCCGAGCAGCCTGGCCACGGCCTCGCGGATGCGTTCGCGGTGCGGCCCCACCTTGGGAACCTGGGCGATGACCGTGACGTCGGCGTGCAGGACGCGAAAACCCTTGCGCCGGGAAAGTTCCATGACCTCGTCCAGCAGGATGGCCGAGGAGGCGTTGTCAAAGGCCGCGTCCGTGTCCGGAAAGAGGCGGCCGATGTCGCCTTCGCCCAGGCAGCCGAGGATGGCGTCCATGAGCGCGTGCAAAAGCACGTCGCCGTCGGAGTGGGCCACCACCTCGGGCGCGCCGGGGATGGGCACGGTGCCGAGCACGAAGGGGCGGCCGGGGCCGAATTTGTGGACGTCGTAGCCGAATCCGGTCACAGGCGCGGGCACCTCTTCCTCCTTCGGGCCGAGCAGGCGCAGATCCTCGGGATTGGTGATCTTGACGTTGCCGGGTTCGCCCTCGATGATCAGCACGGGCTCGCCGAGCCGCTCCACGAGCATGGCGTCGTCGGTCACGTCCCAGCCCTCGTCCGCGGCGCGGGCGTGGGCCGCGCGCAGGAGCGCGAGGTCGAAGGCCTGCGGCGTCTGCACGGCGCGAAGATTCGCGCGCTCGGGCGTGGCCGTCACCCGGCCGTCCGCGTCCACGCACTTGATGGTGTCGGCGAGCGCGATGCCGGGGATCACGGCCTTGCTTCCCCGGGCCAGGGCGTCGGAGAGGCGCGCGGCCAGATCGGGCGTGAGGAACGGCCGGGCGCTGTCGTGCACGAGCACGGCCGAGGCCTGGCCCGGCAGGGCAAAAAGGCCCGAGGCCACGGAATCTTGCCGTCGCGCGCCGCCGGGAGCGGTCAGGCAGGGCAGCCCCACGGGCTCGCGGGCCAGGAGGTCGCGCAAGAGCGCGCGCGATTCGTCGAATATTTCGGGTGGAAAGACCACCACCAGACCGGCCAGCTCGGGCAGGCGGGAGAGGGTGCGTAGCGAGCGCCAGAACAGCGGCGCGCCGTCGTGCATCAGGAACTGCTTGCGTACCGAAAGCCCGGCCGAGGCCAGGCGGCTGCCGCTGCCAGCGGCGAGGATCACAGCCCAAAGCGACATGCGCGCACCATGAGGGAAAGAGGTTCTTTGGTCAAGCGCCGTGCGGCTTGCGGCCCGTCGCCGCCCGCTGGAGCATGGAAAAGGATGCGGCGCGAAGGCTCGTCCTTCGCGCCGCAAAATCCTGGAGTCGGACAGTAAGCCGGGTTCTGTTCTATGCCGCCATTCCTCTAGGGTGCGGATTGCTCCGTGCCTCAAGCAGCCTACCCGAACGCTTCGGCCGGGCCAGCCTCGAGCGCGTTCCTATTTGGCCTTTCTCCGGACGGGGCTTGCCGAGCCGGCCGCGTCGCCGCGGCCGCTGGTGGGCTCTTACCCCACCGTTTCACCCTTACCCCTCGCGGGGCGGTCTGCTTTCTGTGGCGCTATCCGGGGATCGCTCCCCCTGGGGGTTACCCAGCGTCCTGCCCTGCGGAGCCCGGACTTTCCTCCCCGAACCGAAAGGTTCGCGGCGACGGCTCGTCCAACTCCAGATATCGCCAGGGGCGCAAAGCGGAACGCTTCACGCTCCCGAGGCTTCTTCGCCGCGGCACGCTTCCAACGTGCCGCCAATCAAAAACACGTATGTCCGTGAACCCTGGTTGTCCAGCCGGACCTGGGATACCGCTAAGCTTCGGCTCCCTCGGTCACGGCTTCGGCGGCTTCTTCCTTGGTCTTGGCGGCCTTGCTCTCCGGCTTCTTGGCGCGTTCAGCCTGCTCGGCGGCCGCCTCGGGCAGATGCTGCTCCCAGTAGATGATGCGCTGACAGTTGGGGCAGGAGTGGATCTGCTTGCCGCGCTGCAGTTCGTTGTAGGTCTGGGGCGGGATGGAGATGTTGCAGCCGGTGCAGATGCCGCCGGTGACGGCCACGATGACCGGGGTGCGCAGGCGGGAGCGGATGAATTCGTAGCGCGCCTGGATGGGCGGCGGAATGATCTTGCCCGCGGCCAGACGGTTCTTGTTCAATTCGGCCAGGGTTTGGCGGGCCTTTTCCAGCCGCTTGTCCAGGCTTTCGCGTTTGGCCTCGAGTTCGGCGGCCAAGTCGGCCCCGCCTGCCTTGAGTTCCACGAGGATCTCCTCCTGGCGGGAGAGCTCCTCGGTCAGGGTCGTGTGCTCTTCCTCGCGCAGACGGTTGAGCTTTTCCATGTTGTCCATCTCGCGCATCATGGCGTGGTATTCGCGCGTGTTGGAGGCCATCATGAGCTTGTTCTTGCTCTTCTTGATCTTCAGGCCGTCTTCTTCGATCTCGGCCGCGAGACGCTTCTTCTGGGCGTTGAGGAAGTCGATCTTCTCGATCACCTGGTTTTGTTGATCCAGACCTTCCTGGTGGCGGCCCTCCAGTTCGGCGAGTTCCTTGGGGGCCTGCTCCAACTCCTTTTCGAGGACGAGGATCTCCTGGTCCAGGTGTTGGAGAATGACGAGTTGTTCGATCTGCTTTTGGTACATGGTCTCCCTCTTTTGTGTGCCCCGCCGACGCGAAGTCCTGCGGGCGCTCTGCGAGAAAAAGGCGTTTGCTATCCTTTGGCCGTGCCCAGGGGGCGGCAGGCCCGCATGGGATCACGGCCGGGGAAAAACTTCACGGCGACGTCCGCCTGGGCGAGGTCGCGCGCCAGCCTTTCGGTGAGGCGGCGCATCATCTCCTCTTCGAGACGGAAATGGCCGACGTCCACGGTCAGGACCGAGGCTTCGGCCGCTTTGTGATAGGTCACGTCGCCGGTGACGAAGATGTCCGCACCCGCCTCCCTGGCGGTCGCGATCAGCGACGAGCCGGAGCCGGGGCAGACCGCCACGCGGCGGACGGTTTCGGGATCGGGTCCGCACAGGGTGCAGAAGTCGCGGCCCACGGCGGCCTTGAGCCGGGCCAGGAAATCGGGCGCGGCGAGCGGCGCGGGCAGATCGCCCACGAAGCCGATACCGGTCTTGGGATCGGCCGGACGCGGCATAAGCGGCGCGACGTTCGAAAGCTTTAGGTCGTCGGCGAGCCAGCTCACGGGACCCGAAGTCACGACGTCGAGGCTTGTGTGGGCGGCGTAGAGCCAGGCTTCGGAGGTCAAAAGCAGGCGCAGCACCTCGTGATAGGCGTCGCGGACGGCGGGGAGCCTGGGTGTCAGGGTCAGGGGGTGGTGGCTGAGGCAGAAGTCCGCGCCCCAGGACAGGGCGGCGTTCAGGGATCGGGGGTCGGGGTCGAGGGTCACGGCCAGGCGGGTTATGTCGTCTCGCGTTCCGGCCACCTGGACCCCGCCTGCGTCCCAGTCCTCCTGGCCCGCGAGCGGCGCATGCCGTTCTATGATATCGATGAGCTCCCGCGCCTTCATCCCGCTCAAATGCGAAGGTGCTTGCCGGGGAATACATCCTCGGGAAGCACCTTCGGTATCTTGTGAGCCCTTGCGGCTCGTTTGTGCGTCAGATTCGGCGCGGCGTTCAACACGTTTCCTTTCGGTGGTGGGCCAACCAGGATTCGAACCTGGGACGAACCGGTTATGAGCCGGTGGCTCTGCCAACTGAGCTATTGGCCCATGGCATTTTGCGGTGCCATGTAAAGAGGGTATTTTTAATTCTATCGCACCCCCTTGTCAAGGGGATGGGGAGGAGAATCCGACCGTGGCAGGCGGGAAGGGGGATTGGCGGATTGCCGCAAGCCCCGCCCCGCCGTCCAAATCAGCGGCAATGCTTTTTGACGTAGGCGATGGCCGCTCGCGCGGCCAGGGCGCCTTCTCCCACGGCCGTGCTGATCTGCAAAAAGCCGCCCGTGCAGTCGCCTGCGGCGAAGATGCCGGGGATGTTCGTGGCCTGCTCCCGATCGACTTCGATATAGGCGCCCGAGGTCTGAAGGCCGAGCGACTGGGCGAAGTCCGCGCCCGAGGCCTCGCCCATGGCCACGAATAGCCCGTGCGCGTCCAGGGTCGAGCCGTCCTTGAAGACGAGGCGGTCCAGGCCGTTTTCGCCTTCCAGGCGCTCCACGGCCTGCTCGACCACGACCACTCCGGCCTTGTTGAGCCGGGCGGCGAAATCTTCGTCGATGGCCGATTTCTTGCCGTGTAGACACAGTGTGACGTGCGGCGTGTAGTTCAGAAGTTCGAGGGCTTGGCTCGCGGCGTAGTTGCCCTCGCCCAGGGCGACCACCGGCTTGTTTTTGAAGAAGAAGCCGTCACAGGTCACGCAATAGGACACACCCTTGCCCTCGAATTCGCTCAGGCCCGCGATTTTCGGCCTGTTACGGGCCACGCCCGTGGCCAGGATCACTGCGCAGGCCAGAACTTTGCTCTTGGCCGTGACCACTTCGAAGCCTTTTTCGGCCATGTGCAGGCCGAGCACCTGCTCCTCTATGGCCGGGACGCCGAAGCGCGCGGCCTGGGCCAGGCCGCGCTCGTGCAGGTCGCGGCCCAGGATGGTTTCGGGGAAGCCGTAGTAGTTGTCGATTTCGTAGTCGGCCGCGAACTTGGGCGTGCGGCCGAAGAGTTTCGTGGCGATGCCCGCCCGGCCCGCATAGATGGCCGCGGACAACCCGGCCGGTCCCGCGCCTATGATGCACAGCTCGACGCTTTCGGCAAGGGTGTTCTGGCTCATGGCGACTCCTTCCTGGCTGCTGTGGCGTAATGGAGCGCGGACCCTAGCACGATCACACGAAAAAAGCATCCCCCGGGCCCCTGACGGACCCGGAGGCCGTCAGGGACGCGGGGTGGGCGGGATTTCAGGCGTCGGCCGGTCGTATCCTGCGCGAGAGATACATGAACGGGGTGTCGAAGGCCGCGACCACGAGCTTGACCAGATACGTCGTCACGAGGATCTGCCAGAACACCTCCCAGGGAAAGACCCCGGCGAAGGCCACGAAGCAGAAGATCGTGGAGTCGAGAAGCTGGCTTACGACCGTGGAGGCGTTGTTGCGCAGCCACAGGTGGCGACCGCCGGTCTTCTTTTTCCAGTAGTGGAAGGCCCATACGTCGTGCAGTTGCGAAACGCCGTAGGCCAGCAGGCTGCCCAGGGCCACGCGCGGCAAAAAGTCGAAGATCGCGGCCAGGTGGGGCTGCGCCCAGTCGTCCGGGGCAGGGGTGAAGAGCAGGGCTATTTGCATGTAGAGCGTGCCCAGCACCAGGAAGACGAAGCCGATCAGGACGCCGCGCCGCGCTTCCTCCTTGCCGTAGTGCTCCGAAAGGAGGTCCGTGGCCAGGAAGACCGAGCCGTAGACGATGTTGCCGAGCGTCATGGTCAGCCCGAACATTTCGACGGTCTTCAGGACCTGGAGGTTGCAGATGATGAGGTTGAAGGCGATCATCGCAAAGAGGCCGACGCGGCCGAAATAGCGGAAGATCACCAGGACCATGGACAGATCGAGCACGGCGAAGCCGAGCCAAAGCAGTTCGTTCGACATACGTCACTCCTTGCCGCACGGCGATACAGACCGAGGGCGCGAGCACACTGCCGCGCAAGGCCGCGCGTGGTCAAGGGAAAAGTGCGGCCCGGGGCTTTGGCTGAAAGCGCCAAGCCGGAATAATCAGGCCAGGAGCATGAGGCCGCCGAAGAAAGAGAGAAGCAACCCGCCGGTCACGGAGAGAAGCCCCGTGGCCCGGTGCAGGGTGGGGCCCTCGCACAGGCGCGTCACGCTGTCGCGGCAGGCGATGGCGGCTACGGCGAAGAGCCAGGTCGTGAAGCCCATGCCCACGATCATGGCGACCATGGCCAAGGAGCCCGCCAGCGGGATGCCGGAGGAGAGCGAAAAGGCCAGGACCATGGCCGCTATCGGGCAGGGCGCCGCGCCCGAGGCCACGGCGATGCCGATGCCTGCGCGCAGGTCGCGCGGTGCGGCGTCGGGAAGACTTTCGCCATGGGCCGCCTGAGCCTTGCCCGCGTGAAGCGCCCACGCGGCGCGCGCGGCCATGACAAGCCCGACTGTGGCCAGCAGACCGCCGCCAAGCCGCGTGAACAGGCGGCCCGTCTGGTCCAGCGAGCCAGAAAGAGGCATGAGCAGGGCAGAGGCGGCCAAGACCAGGATCACGGCCGAGGCCACATGCGCGCCCGATGCGGCCATGCTGACGAGGAGTCCTTGCAGGTAGCCGCCGCGTCGCTTGCGGCCGAGGAAATAGGAGGCCACCAGTGTCTTGCCGTGGCCGGGACCGAGCGCGTGCAAAACGCCGTAGGCCCCGCTCAGGGCGAGAAACAGCCAGAAGGCCCGGCCGCCCGGCTGCTCGCGGATATCGCGGGCCAGCCGCGAGAGGGTGCGGTTCATCTCCTGCTGGATGGGCGCCAGTCGTCTGGTCAGTCCGCCGAAGAGGTTCCCGCTCGGCGAAGCCGGAGGAGCGGGCGAGGCGGCGCTTTCGCGCTGCCCGGCCCCGGTGAAGGGGCTTTGCGCGGCTTTCGGCGCGGGACCGGCCCCGAAGGACGAGCCGCCGGGCCGCGCTGTGTCTGCCCGTTCGTTATGGGCGGGCGGCTGTTCGGCCTGCGTCTCGGGCGGCGTGCCGGTGAAGGGCGACGCCGCGCCGGATTGCGGCAGGGCAAGGAGAAGGACGACCAACGCGGCAAGGACGAGGACGAGGGCGGCGGGCGGCAGACGGGTCATGGCCGGTTCCGGGTAAAGGTCACGTCCACCACGACGGGCGTTATCTGGCCGAAATAGTAACGTTTGTCCGTCTGTTCCCGCGCGTCCCAGGAGATGGCGAAGGCGTCGTGCGCGCCGTCGAACCCGATCTCGCGCGGCGGGAAATCCATGAAGGTATAGAAGGACTCGTCGTAGACCGCGAAGGTCAGGCTGCGCGGCGAGCCGGACGCGGCGGCGGACAGGGGCATGTCGAACTCGTAGACGAGCTGCCCGTGTTCCACGCGGGCGGAAAAGCGCGTGGGATCGGGCGTCGGTAATTCCTTCCCGTCCAGGTAAATATACGTAAAGTATCCAAAGTTCTTCAGGTTGTCGAAGGCGTGGGTGCGGACGCGGCGCTGCGCCGTCTCGTCCAGGCTGTTTTTCGGGGATAGCCCCAGATCGCCGAGGATCATGGCCGAGAAGAATTCGTCGAAGTGCCAGGTCTGGCGCAGGACGGCGAGGCCGGCATCATTGAAAATCAGGCTCGCCTCGCAATCGACGAAGACGTGGGGGTGGGCCGTTGCCGGACGTGGCACGGCCGCGCTCGCAAGGACGAGACAGGCGAGGAGCGCGAGGATCATGCGCGCGGGCACGGCGAGGGGCCACCTGAGGCCTTCCTTGAGGGTCCGTCGCATGGGCCGGATTTATGTCCGGGCGCGGATGCTGTCAACCCGCGCTGTGCGCGGGATGGCCTATTGGCGCACGGCGGGCTCGTCGCATTGCGAGGCCATGCAGACCATGTTCCGGCCGCCGGACTTGGCGTGATACAGCGCCGCGTCCGCTTCCTGTACCAGGTCGCGCACTTTGGACAATGAGCCGGGCTTGAGCGAGGCCACGCCAATGCTGGCCGTGACCGAGAAGGTGCGCTTGCGGTGGGTGAAGGTCTGGCGGGCGATCTCGCCGCGCAGGCGGTCGGCCAGAAGCCAGGCTTCGTCCTCCGTGGTCTGGGGCAGGATGACCACGAACTCTTCGCCGCCGTAGCGGGCCGCAAAATCCGTGGAGCGCAAAAGCTGCGGCAGGAGGCGGCCGATGCCTCGCAGCACCGTGTCGCCAGCCTGATGTCCCATTTCGTCGTTGATGGACTTGAAGTGGTCCAGGTCCAGAAGCAGCAGCGAGAGCGGATGGCGGTGACGCTGGTGGCGCTTGAGTTCTTCGAGCAGCCGGTCGTCGAAGCTCGACCGGTTGTGGATATGGGTCAGGCCATCGTAGTCGGCGCGGGTTTTGACCAGGCTGTAGGCCATGGCGTTTCGCAGCGCCAGGGCGAGGTGGTTCACGGCCGCGCGCACGGTCTGGATCTGGTCCTTGGCCAGGGTCGGTTTGTCGGGCGAGGTCAGGGCCAGGCAGCCGAAATACTCGAAACCCGAGCGCAGCGGCAAAAGGATGGTCCGGCCAGGCTGCGGAGGCGGCAGATGCCCGTCCTCGGGATATCCGGGCAAAAGCTCCACCTGGTAGTCCTTGACCGGCAGGGCCGAGAGCTTGGCCGCGTTTTCGAGGAAGTATTCGATCCACAGATCGCGCTCCGGTCCCTTAGAGAGAGGACTGAGCAGGAGATGGGCGTCCAGGTCGTCGCCCTCGGTGGAGGTCCACAGCGCGGCCTGCACGGCGCTGACCGGGAAGAGGGTGTTCATGTCCTCGCGGGCGTTGGCCAGGATGGTGCCCGCGTCCAGCGACTCGGCCGCGCGGGTCAGTATCTGGTTCAGGAACAAGAGCTGGTCGGTCTTGCGCGACAAGAGTTCACGCTCAAGGAAAATTTCGCGCGTCATGCGGAAGATATCGGCATACAGGGTGCGGATCTCCGTGGCCCTGTAAAGCACGTCGCGCACCCTGGAACGGCTGAGCGGTGCGCGCACTGCCGTGAGGAAGCCGTGCTCCATGAGCATCTCCACGTCTGCGTCCGATGCGTCCTCGTCGAGCACCAACACCCGCTGCGGCTCTTCCCACTGCTCGTAGAATTGGCGCTGCGTGGGCTTCATGCCCAGCCAGACGTGCTGCGGAATCCAGATCAGGACTGGCTCCTGGCTTTCGACCGTTCGCTGGCCCGGAAGTTTGTCCGCCGCCCAGTTGCGCAGATGAAACTTCTCGCCCGCCACATCCGCGACGGTTTGCGTCTCTTCTTCGGCAAGGCCGAGCCCCCACATCAGTTCCGGCCTGTCTCCCCGCTGCATGTCCTTCTCCTGTGTTCCGCTGCAAAAAGGTCTAGCGCCGTTGATGATGCAAGTTGAGGGCCATGCATGTGATGATTGATATTGTCTTGCAATAATTGGATATAATTTTCAGAGGCCAAAAGCTTGGTCAGGCTTTTGGCGGCTGAAAACGGCTCGTGGCAGGCATTTTTTCCCCACCGGAGCGGCGGCGAATTGACAAGCGCCGCTTTTCGTGTCCAATTCCCGGACATGAGCGCGCGCAGGGTCTTCGGAACACTCGACCCCTTTTTCGAGGGCGGAGACGTCATGGGCCGCAAGGTCGCCAACGCGGCGTTCATGCGGACCTTGCTGCGGGCCGACCCTTTCGATGCCTACCACTTCTTTCCGCCAGGCGAGCGCATGGCTCAGGCGCTCGCCGCTGATCTGACCCGCGAGGCCCCGGAGCTCATGGCCTCGGGCCGGGTGCGGATCATGCCGCGCCTGGAGTTGCCCGCGCGGCTGGCCGACACCGCCTACCACTGTTTCCACCTCTCGGACTGCATGCTCAGCCAGCCGCATCTGGCCCGGCTGCGCCGCCTGCACGCGCCGCGCCCCATGCCCGTGACAGGCGGCATCCATTCCCTGTCGCGGGCCGACTACATGGCCGCCTTCCTGCCGCATCTGTGGCCCGGCGCGACCGGCCGTGAGGCCATCGTCTGCACTTCGCGCGCGGGCCGTGCGGCCGTGGCGGCCTTTTTCGAGAGCCTGCGCGAGGCTTACGGCCTCGATGCGGTCCGCTTTCCCGGGCCGCGCCTGGAGACGATAGGGCTCGGCGTGGACGCCTCGGCCATCGCGCCGCCGGGTCCCGCCGCCAGGAAGGCGGCGCGTGAGGCGGCCGGAATTCCCACGGACGCGGTCGCCGCCCTGGTGCTCGGGCGGCTCGAACATCATTCCAAGATGGACCTTCTGCCGCTGCTGCGGGCCTTTCAGCTGGCCTTCGCAGGGCGGCTCGCGCGCGGCTCGGCGCATCTGATCCTGGCCGGATGGGGAAGCGAGGACGACGAGATATTGCCCGTGGTCCGCTCCCTGGCGGCCAACATCGGCCTGGGCCTCACGGTCCGGCTGCGCCCTTCCGAGGCGGACAAGGCCGCGCTTCTCGCTGCGGCCGACTATTTCCTGAGCCCGTCGGACAATGTGCAGGAGACCTTCGGGTTGACGCTTCTCGAAGCCGGGGCGGCCGGGTTGCCGGTACTGGCCTCGGACTACGACGGCTACCGCGACATAGTGGTCCACGAGGAGACCGGCCTGCTCGTGCCGACCGTGGGCCCGGCCGCGACCACGGCCCTGGACGCCTTGGCCCGGCTTTTGCCCGACAACCAGGCGCACCTTCTCCTGGCGCAGCAAACGGCCGTGGACGTGGCGCTGCTGGCCGAGGGCATCACCCGGCTGTGCACGGACGAGGCGCTTCGGTGCAGGCTGGGTGTGGCCGCGCGCACGCGCGTGGAGGGCCGCTTCACCTGGGAGGCCGTGGTCGCGGCGCATTTGGAGATGTGGGAGCGTCTGTGGGCCGAACCGGTCAAGGCCGCCGACCAGCTTTGCCTGACGCCACATCCGCTGCACCTGCCGTATGCGCGCGTCTTTGCCGCACATCCCGCGCAATCGGGGCTTTCGGGCCTTCGCCTTACGCGTTCGCGCGCGGGCGAGGCCGTCTACCGGGGCCAGGAGCATCCGTTGTTCTATGCGGGCGTCTCGCACCTCGTGGACGCCGGGCGGCTTCGGGCGCTGCTGGTGCTGGCCCGCGCGCCGCTCGACGGCGAGGAGCTTGCCCAGAGGCTTGCGCGGGCCTTGCCCGGATGCGATGCCGAGGCGGCCTCCTTCATCGTGCTCTGGGCGCTCAAGCACGGCTATCTGGAGCGGGCGTGAGCATTCGCCCCGTGACGCAGCACAGTCTGCTCGAACAGCGCGGCGGCGCGGCCCGCGTGGCCGACCTGTTGTGTCAGGGGCTTGGCGGACACGGCTTTTCCTGCGAACGGACCTTCGAACTCGCCGAGAGCGAAGAGGGCCGCGCACGCCTCGTCCGTTCCCCTTGGCCCGAACGGCTCGCCGCGCAGGCCGCCGCCGGGGCCGTGATCCATGTCCACGCCGCGCGCGACTGGCCCGGCCTGCTCGGGCTCCTTGCCCGGCTCGGCGCGCCGACTATCCTCACCCTGCACGACTGCCGCCTGTTCACGGGCGGCTGCCCCTATCCCCTGGACTGTCCGGCCCTGCCCGAGGGCTGCCCCGATCCCTGCCCGCGCGGCTTTGCGGACTCCGCCGCGCTGCGCCGGGCCATCGCTTCGGCCCTGGCGGCTCTCGACCCGCTGCTCGTCGCGCCTTCGCGCTGGATGAAGGAGCAGGCCGCGCGCCATCTGCCCGGCCATGCCGTGCGGGTCGTGCCCAACGGCGTGCCCTGGGCGGCGAACCAGACCGATTTGCCCACGCGGGCGGCGGCCAGGGCGGCCTTCGGGTTGCCCGAACGGGCCGTGGTGGTCCTGCTCGCGGCCCACGGCGCACAGGCCGCGCACTACAAGGGCGGCCAGTCCTGGCAGGCATTGTGGGAGGCGCTTTCGGCCGGGATGCCGGACCTTGTGTGCGTCATGGCCGGGGGCGAGGCGCTGGAGCGCGAGGGAAACCTGTTGCGCCTGCCCTATCTGCCGCCCGAGCGCCTGACGCTGCTCATGCGCGCCTGCGACCTGATGCTTTATCCCACTCTGGCCGACAACCATCCGCTCATTGTCCTTGAAGCCATGTCACAAGCGCTGCCGACGTTGGCCCATGCCGTGGGCGGGTTGCCCGAGCAGATGGCGGACGGCCGCACGGGGTTTCTCGCCAAGCCCGGCGATCCGGACGGCTTCGTCAGGCGGGCGGCAAGGCTTCTGGCCGCGCCCGGTCAGCTTCGCCGCGTCGGCGAGGAGGCCTGGCGGCAGGGCGCGCGGCGCTTCTCCCTGACGCGCATGGCTGCGGACCACGCCACACTCTACGAACGTCTTTGCGCGGGCAGATCATCGAGCGCGAGAGGCACGGGGAGCACGCGAACGGCCTGAACCGGTGGGCGCGTTTCAGGCCGCGCCGTCTTCCTCTTCGGCTTCGAGGCGCTTGAGATCGGAGAAAGCGGTCATGGCAGCAGTCGAGCCCGCGCCGATGGCCGTGACGATCTGGCGAAGCCCGCCGGTCACGTCGCCCGCCGCGTAGATGCGCGGGATGCTGGTGCGCATGGCGCGGTCCACGGCGATGTTTCCCTCCTCGTCCAGGGCTAGGCCGATCTGGCGGGCAAGGCCCGTCTCAGCCTTCTCGCCGATGGCCAGGAACACGCCGTCCATTTTCAGGTCGCGCTCCTTCCCGCTCTCCACCTCGCGGATGCGTAGGCCCGCAAAAGTATCCTCGCCGAGCATGGCCGTGACCTCGGCGTTCCAGATGACCTCGATGCCCTCGCGCTTTACGGATTTCTGTAGATGTTCCTGGGCGCGGAAGGCGTCGCGGCGGTGGATGATGGTCACGCGCGCGCCGATGTTCCTCAGGTACAGCGCGTCCGTGAGGGCCGTGTTGCCGCCGCCCACCACGGCCACGCTCCGACCTTTGTAGAGGGAGGCGTCGCACGAGGCGCAGTGCGACACGCCATTGCCGTAGAATTTCTGCTCGCCCGGCACGCCGAGTTGTTTCCAGGTCGCGCCCGTGGCCAGGATCAGCGCCCGGCAGCGGTACAGGGCGCGGGACGTCAGCACCTCGATCAGACGGCCGACCTTGATCTCCTTTACTTCCTCGAATTCGTGGATGTGCACGTATTCGCGAGCGTGCGCGGCCAGCATGTCCACGAGCCTGCCGCCCGTGGTGGAGACTAGGCCGGGGTAGTTCTCGACCACCGGGGTGATGGCCACTTGGCCACCCACGTTCTTTTTGTCCAGGACGATCGTCCGAAGCCCGGCTCGCTCGGCGTAGATGCCCGCGGCCAGCCCCGCCGGACCCGCGCCGATGATGACTAGGTCGCGGAAGATGGACTCCTCGGCCGCCGCTCCCTTGCCCTCGGCCACCGCGCGGCTGCCGAGTTGGGAGAGGAGGTCCTCGGCGGGCTGCAGGGTCGCGAGTTCGACGATGAAGCGCTCCTCGGGCTCCAGGCCGAGGATGGGCAAGGTGTCGTTGATCACGGTGTGCGGCACGCTGCCCACGTTGAAGCGCCGGGCTATCTCGGGATTCTCGGATATCTCGACGACCTGCACCGAGATCATCTCGGGCCGCTCCACGGCTGCGCGCACGGCGTTCATGACTTGGGAGGGGCAGTAGGGGCAGGTGGGACTGACGAAGACGCGCACATGGCGCTTCTCGTCCAGTTCGGCCAGAAGATCACGCGAGGCCTTGCGCAGGCCGCTTTGACCGAGCGAGCACAGGGCGATGGTCTCGATGAAGGAGCGGCCTTCCTCGCCCGCGGGGGCGCCGGTGAAGCGGATGTCGTAGCGCTCGGGCGCGATGGCGATGGTAGGCGATTCGGCGATTCCCGCCGCCTTGGCTTCGTCGCTGTCCAGACCGCGCTCGGCGAGCGAGATCTTGTCCGAAAGATGGTCGAGGTCGCGACAGAATTTGCGGGTGAATTCGACGAATTCGTCGTTTTGCCCGGCCCCCGAGTAGAGCACGAGTCCGACCGGATCCTTGAGGGAAGCGAAGAGTTGGCGCAGGTAGCCCCGGCTCTCTTCGGGAATGAACCATTCGTGCGACGGCGCGGCCGTCGTCTTTTGGGCGTCCGTCTTTTTTTCGTCGGCGAGTTGCTTGTCGGATTTGGCAGGGCTCATGGTGTGTCCTTGTCTCTCGTTCAATCCACTGTCGGCAGCCAGAGCCAGTAGAATCCTGGTTTGAGCGACAGGGCGGACTCGGCCGCGCCCAGTTCGATCAGCTTCAGGCCCGCCTCGGGGCCCAGAGCCGTGGCCGGGTTGTGCACCGTGTCGTCGGCGTACACGGTGCGGCGATAGGCCACCACGCGCGCGTCGTCGGGCAGTCCGGCCAGGGCACGGGCCTCGGCCAGGGCGTCGTCGAGATAGCCCACGCGGTCCACAAGCCCAAGGGCGAGCGCCGTGGAGGCGGTCACGACCCGGCCGTCCGCCACTTTGGTCAGTCGCTCGCCCGAAAGGTCGCGCCGGGTCGTTGCCAGATCCAGAAAGCGGGCGTTCAGGTCGCCGATGATCTCGCGAAACAGCGCGCGCTCCTCGTCCGTGGCCGGGCGGAAGGGCGATCCCATGTCCTTCTTGTCGCCCGAGGTGTAGGCTGTGACCGAGACGCCGATCTTGTCCATGAGTCCGTCCACGCGCGGCTGCACGAAGATGGTGCCCACCGAGCCCGTGACCGTGGTCGGATGAGCCACGATGCGCTCCGCGGAGAGCGCCACGTAGTAGCCGCCAGACGCGGCCATGCCCATAAGGCAGGCCACCACGGGGACTCCCGTGGCCTTGGTGAAGCGTTCGATTTCCCGGTGCGCCACGTCCGAGGCCGTGACCGCGCCGCCGGGTGAGTCGATGGTCAGGACCACGGCCTTGATATCGGGGTCGCGCGCGGCCTTTTGCAGGTGCGCGGCCAGTTCCTGCACCGTGCCGGGCCGCGCGGAGAGAAGGCCCCGCCGCGTCTCGTCGCTGATCACGCCGCGCACGGGTACGAGCAACACCTTTTCGCGCGCCTCGCCTTGCAGCACGGTCTCGCGCAGCGGTTCGGAATAGTCCTGGAAGACCTTGATCTTGGGCGCGCAGGAGGCAAGGCCCAGCATGACGAGCGACACGGCGAGAAGGCGAAAGGAAGTGCGGCGAAGGGACACGGCGGCTCCTTGTGGTTTCGATGTCGCCGAAGCATACCATATCGTCCCTGCTTGGCAAGGCGAGGGGCATTGCGTATGCCCAGGAACATGAACACGGACGCCATTTCCCCCAAGTCGGTCGCGGCCGCCATCGACCACACCCTGCTCGACCCGGACGCTTCGGGCGAGGCCCTGTCACGCCTGTGCGACGAGGCCGTGGCGCACGGCTTTCGCGCCGTGTGCGTCTACCCGCGCCACGCGGACTTGGTTTCGCGGCGGCTGGCCGGAAGCGGGATCAAGGTGGCGGCGGTGGTGGGATTCCCAAGTGGCCTGGAGACCACGGACGAGAAGGTGCGCCAAGCCAACGAGGCGCTTTCGGCCGGAGCGGTCGAACTGGACATGGTCATCAATCGCGCGGCGCTTGCAAAGCGGGATTTCATGACCGTCTACCGCGACATCGGGGCCGTGGTCGCCGTGGCCGCGCCCTTCGCGGTCAAGGTCATCCTGGAGACGGCCGCGCTGCCGGAAGATCTGATCGTCGCGGGCGCGGCCATCGGCAAGGCGGCGGGCGCCGCATTCGTCAAAACCTCGACGGGGTTCGGCCCGGGCGGGGCCAGCGAGCGGGCCGTGGCGCTCCTTCGCGCCACCGTGGGCACTGGGATGGGGGTGAAGGCTTCGGGCGGCATCAAGACCCTGGCCCAGGCCAGGGCCATGCTCGCGGCCGGGGCGGATGTGCTGGGGTGCTCGGCCTCAGTCTCCATCGTCTCAGGCCGTTGAAAAAGCCCCATCTGCGGCGTTGCTGGTCCTTTGCACTGCGGCAGGTCGCCTGGAAAGCGCCAGATGCAAGGCGCAAGAGAAATCCAGACCCGACGCGTATCAAAGAATACGCGAGGGGCTGGATTTCTCGCGGCAACGCCGCAGATGGTGCTTTCCAGGCGACCTGCCTAGAGGGAGATGACGCCAGGGACGGTAGCCGCTTGGCGATAGACGGCCACCACCTCGGCGGCCGTGCGCATCGTTGCCGTGGCCGTGACGCTGACGAAGCTTCCCTTGCTGCTCTCCCGCGTGGTCACGGAAAAACCGACGAAAAGCTCCATCATCTCGGGCACGCTCGCCGCGGGCACGATGAATTTGAAGCAGTAGTCGCAGGGCCAGGACTCGCAGCTGCTCAAGGTCTCTTCAAACTTCGCGTATTCGTCGGACATCTTTTCCCCATCCGCCGCATCATTTTTTTTCATGTCTTTTTCGTCCGGGACATGGCGGAATAGCTCGAAGTGTGTTACGGACGCCTAGTGGTAAACCTTTTTTCCGAGCAGTCAAGGAGACGCTACATGGCCAAGGATTATCTGACGTCGTACATGAAGGAACGGGCAGGGCTCTCGTCCAACCGCCAAGCCGAGGAATGCTACGAGGCCATCCTGGAAGGTCTCGTCAAAGGTCTCACCACGGACGGCCGGGTCATGCTGCGGCAGTTCGGGGCCTTCCACGTTCGGGCGCGGGCCGCGCGCACGGGTCGCAATCCCTCCACGGGCGAGGCCATTGCCATTCCCGCGCGCAAGGCCGTGGTTTTTTCGCCCGGCGAGGATCTGCGCCGCGCGGCCGAGGCCATGGACAAGGGCGAGGCGGCAAGCTGGCTCGAAAGCCGCGAGATAGTGCGCCGCGCCGCCAAGGAGTTCGAGGCGCTCAAGAATTCGGTGGTGCGTTACTCCAAGGAGCCCGAGCGCCTGGGCCGCGAAGCGCGCGAGACCATCAGCCACGGCCGCGACCAATTGAGCGAGCTCGTGGAGAAGGCGCGCTACAAGCTCGATCTTTTGCAGCGCGGCAGCGGGGACGCCTTTGCGGAGCTTCGCAAGGGCTTCGAGTCGGCCTACGCCGAACTGAAGAAGGCCATGAATCGGGCGGGCGAGAAACTTTGACAAATGCGGGGCGTCGCGCCGGGTCTACAGGAGCAGCCAGAAGAGCAGCGACTGCGCCGAGCCGATCATGAAGCCGAGCACGCCGCCCGTGATCTCCACGAAGCGGAATTCGCGGCGCATGATGGAGAAGAGGATTTCCTCCAGCTTTTCCACGGGGAAGGCTTCCACCTTGGCGCGCACGGCGGCCTCGATGTCGTAGCAGGCGGAAAGCTCGCCCGCGGCCTTGTCCACCAGGGTGGGCACCAGCTTCAGGATTTCCGGAACGAGCAGCTTCTTGAGCTTCTCGATCATGGATTCCGAGAGGAACATGGCCGCCATGGGAATGGCTTCGACCAACTTTTCGGTCAGAAGCCGCCCGATCTCGGCGTCGATGACCTCGCGGAAGCGCTCGGACATGTCGTGGCCGCGCAGCGCCTCGGCGATCTCTTCCATATTCACCAGTTCGCGCTGCACCATCTCTCCCAGGCGCGCGGCCAGGGCCTTCTGCCGCTTGGGAAAGATGCCCTGGATCGCGAGCGGGCCGAATTTCCACGGCTCGCGGGGATGGAAGAGCATCTTCACGGCGATCCAGTTGGTGGCCCAGCCGATGAGGGCGCACACAAAGGGCGTCAGCAGGTAAGGCGCGAACTGTGCGAAGTCCATTCGGGTTCCTTGATCTGTGGCGAATGACGGGCCGGTTCGATAGCAGACGGGAACGCGGGTGTAAAGGCTACCAGCGTCTGGCTAGGCGCTCGTGCCACGGGGGCTGCACGTGTGGCGCGAAGTCCCGGCCGATCCGGTCCAGGGGGAGCACCCCGCCGTCCATCTCGATGGCCATGGCCTTGAGCAGGCGTACGGGCGGCCGGGTGGCGGGCGAAAAGGCGTTTTCGGGCCCAAGCCGCACGGTGATCTCCTGGCCGTCGCCCACCCACAGCGCGGCCGGGAAGAAGGCCGCCGCAGCCAACCGTTGGCCCAGGGTCGCGAAGAGCGCCGCGCTGATGGGCGAGAAATCTTCTCGCCACATCCGCCTGCCAAGACTTGGTAGCGTTTCGTTGCAGACGAAGGACACCGGCCCTTCGGGCAGGTCGGCATAGGTTTCGGGCCGCGTGGCGTCGCCAAGGATGGCCTGTCCCACGCCAAGGGTCCGGACGAGGGCGTCCGTGCGCTCCTGCACGGTCTGGTCGCGCTCGATGCCGATGGTGCGGGGCGCGGCAAAGTCCGCCCGCCGGGCCGCGATGTGCATGGCCAGCATGAGCACGCCTGTGCCCGTGCCGATGTCCAGCCCCAGGAAGGGCGCGCCTGCGCGGGGCGAAAGCGGCGCGGTCAGTATCTGGCGCAGGATGTGGGCGCTCTTTGGCAGGTCGGCGAGCATGCACAGGGCGAAGCCGTGGTGCAGGAGGAAGGCGCGCAAATCACGCCTGTTCTCCAATGAATCCGCGCCCCGGCGACGGTTGTGGAACTGGTCGAAGAGCAGGCCTATGTCGGCCAGGGAGAGCCGCTCGTTGTGCGAACCGTGCACGTAGGCGTGAAAATACTTGGCGAGCAGGCGCACGAGGCCCGCGTCGTCGATGGGCGTTCCGGGTTCGGCCAGACGGTCGATCTCCTCGCGCAACGAGATGTCTTCGTATGCGGTGGGATCGAGGAGCGGGCCGCGCAGCACGGGGCGGTGTAACAGCCGGGCGCA
The DNA here is from genome assembly GCF_000422245.1 of Alkalidesulfovibrio alkalitolerans DSM 16529. Lineage (NCBI taxonomy): Bacteria > Pseudomonadati > Thermodesulfobacteriota > Desulfovibrionia > Desulfovibrionales > Desulfovibrionaceae > Alkalidesulfovibrio > Alkalidesulfovibrio alkalitolerans. The sequence goes on along the minus strand of NZ_ATHI01000005.1, from coordinate 32,114 downwards.
GCACGCCGCGAGCGGCGGCGACGCAAGATGCTGCGGCAGCGTCGTTTGAGGTGTGACGGAATTATGGCCGACCGGGTTCATGCGGCCTTTTCGAGCACTAAATGTGCCAAAAACGTTTCGGACCCTAAAGTATCCTGCCGACGGACCGATTGAGTAGGTACGGCTCAGGAAATCAACCCGAAACCGCCAACCAAGGAGCAAACCATGATAGAGTCCACCACCATCGCTCCCGTGGTCGAGTCCCGGGGCGTCGAGAAAGCGGCCACCGACGCAGAAATGATGAAGGATATCAGGAAGGCCCGGTTGCAGCGCAAGGTGCTGCAGGACCCGAGTCTTGCTGCCAAGCTGGTGGCCACCGAGGCCTCGCCCGTCTACAACGCCAGGGGCGAAGTCGTGCAGGCCCTGACCACCACGGGGATGGATGTCTGATGCGACACGCGCGTAGCGGTCTCCATCGGGGGGAATGAAGGGCTTCGGAGCGATCCGGAGCCCTTCGCATTTGCACGGGGCTCAGCCCCGGTCGTAGAGCCGGGTTTTTTTGTGAAAATAGGGTTTGAACAGCGAAAGCCCGCCGACCTGCAAAAAGGGTTTGGCCAGCCACGAGAGCCTGCTGCGCGAGCCCAGGCACTTGCGGCAGTGCGGCATGATCGGCCGGAAGCGCCGAAAACCCTGCATCACCCGGCCAAGGGCAGGGCCATGCAGGATGTCTTCGAGGGTCGTGCTGGTCACGTTGCCGATCTTGGTCTTGCCGTCGAAATCCACGCAGCACAGGGTCACGTCGCCGTTCCAGAGCACGGCGAAATGGTCGCGCATGCCGAAACAGTAGCCTGCCCAGGCCTCGTGCACCGCGTCACCGGAAAAGGCGTTGCCCCAGTCGCCCAGCATGTAGGTCTCAAAGAAGGTGTTGGGCAGCACCTCGACCACGTTCCATTTCCAGGCCTTGAGCTTCTTCAGGCGGGAGAGCGCCGTCTTCCGGGCGTCGTCGTCCACGCCCATCAGGTCGTGGATGCGGCCGATCCAGACCGCGAAGACCTCGTGCAACTCGGCCGTGGAGGAGATGACGCGCATGGGGCCTTGTTTCTCCTCGATGGCCTTGGGCGGGAAGGTCGTGTTCAGGAAGCGGAACTTGAAGATCGTCTCGGGCCAGCGCGTCCGGTAGGCCGCGAAGAAGCGGGTGATGCCGTCGAGAAACTCCTCGAAGCTCAGGCGGCCCGCCTTGCGCAGCCGGAAGGATTCGGCGTCCGGGGTTTGCAGCGAGACGTCGATCTGCTTGAGTTCGTAGTCGAGCAGCCGTCTGCCCGCCTCGCCGCCCAAACCCCCGCCGTTGGTGGTCAGGCCCACGGGCATGCCGATGTCGCGGGCGTGCTCCAGGATATCGAAGAACTTCGGGTGCAGCGTGGGTTCGCCCATGACGTGGAAGGTGACCTTCTCCGCCAGCCCTTTGGACGCGATCTCCTCCACCAGCTTCTTGGCGAGCCTTTCGTCCATGTAGCCGTATTTCCTGGTCATCATGGATTTGGGGCAGAACAGGCAGTTGAAGTCGCAGACGTTGGTCAACTCCAGGTGGATGCGCGCGAAAGGGATTCTCACGTGGCCGTATGGCGTGCTGGTCATGAAGGCTTCCTTGGTAATGGGCGGCGATGCGTCGCCACCTGCTACCCCATAACCGGGCATAAGGCCAGCGGCGGCCTCAGCGGGGGAAATTCGCCAGGAATTCGAGCAGTCCGCCGAACAATGTCTGGTCGCGCATGACGCGCGGCACCTTGTTCTGGCCGCCTAGGCGGCCGCGCGACTTCATCCAGGCCGCGAAGAAACCAACGGGCGCTGCGCTCACGCGCGGACCGGCCAATTGCAAGTCCTTGGCGCGATGGGCCGCATAGTCGGCGTTGGCCTTTATCAGCCGTTCGTCCACCAGGGCGGCGAAGCGGGCCAGCCCCTCCTCGTCCGGGGCCGTCCCGGCGAACTCGACCACGTAGTGGTGGCGGCCTGGTTCTCCGTCCCGCGAGGGATACTGGGCAGCCACGCAGAAATCGTCCAGCCGCGCGTCCATTGCGGCGGCGGCGCGGGCCACGGCCTCCTCGATCTCCTCGCCGATGAGGTGTTCGCCGAAGGCCGAGAGCATGTACGATGTGCGGCCCGTGACCACGAGGCGCGGCGGATTCCTCTCCACCAACCTCACCGTGTCGCCCAGGACGTAGCTCCACAGGCCCGCGCAGGTGGAGAGGACGATGGCGTAGTTCACGCTCGGTTCGGCGTCGGCGATCCAGAAACGGCGGGGCTCATCCGCGTCGATCTCCTCCACGGGCACGAATTCGAAGAAGATGCCGTGGTCGAGCAGCATGCGCAGACCCTGGCCGTGTCCCCTGTCGGCCACGGCCACGAAGCCCTCGGAGGCGGGATAGACCTCGCGTGTTTCGGCCCGCGAGCCCTCGAAAAGCTCGCGGAAGCGGCCCTCATAGGGCTCGAAGCTCACGCCTCCATGCACCACCATCTCCATGTGTGGCCAAGCGTCGACAAGCCTGAAGCGCTTTTTGCCGAGCAGCGCGGCTAGACGGTCGAAGGCCAGCAGAAGCCACGAGGGCACGCCGCTGATCATGCGCACGTCGCGCCCAAGCGCCAGGGGGATCAGGCGCTCGATTTTCTCCTCCCAGTCCGCGATGAGCGCGAGTTCGGGCGGCGGGAAGGTCCAGGGCTTGATCCACCAGGGAAGTTCACGCACCGCGATGCCCGAGAGGTCGCCTTCGTGCACGCCGGGAGCCAGTTCGACCACGTCGGTGGAGCCGCCGAAGAGAAAGGACAGGCCGCCCAGGACGCGGCTTTTTGGCCGCGCGTTCAGGTGGTGCGCGAGCAGGTCCAGCCCGCCCTGGCGGTTGGAGCGGGCCATGTCGGGCGTCACGGGCAAGTGCTTGGTTACGCCCTTGGTGGTGCCGGAGGAGAGGGCGAAATACGGGGTTTTGCCCGGCCAAAGCTCGTCGTCGATGACCGGGAAGCGCGGCGAGATGTAGTCCTGCCAGAAATCCTCGTAGCGTCTGAGCGGCACGGCCTTTTGGAAGTCGTGCACCGAGCGCAGGCGTGAAAAGCTGTGGTCGCGGCCGAAACGGGTTTTTTCGGCCCGCTTGAGCAGGTGGAGCAGTTCGCGTTCCTGCGTGGCCGCCGGATTTTGCGCCGCGAGAATCCCGAGTCTGCGCCGCGCGTACATCCGCATGAAGGGAGTGACGTCGATCATGGCTCACCTCCCGGAAGGATCGGTATGGCGTGGGGGAAACGTTTTTTGGCCGTGGCGAGCCGAAGGGGTAGGGTCACGTATTCGCCGCGTCGCCAGAGCTTGGCGAAGGACAGGAAGGATTCGCTCCCAGCCACACCATCCTGGCCTCCCAAGAGGCTGACGAAGCTTTCGTCCTCGTCGGCCAGATCGTGTACATGCCGGGCCGTGGCTCCGTAGGTGGCGTCGTGGGGGCCTCCCACCAGGGGGATGGCGGTCTTGTGCACGGTCAGGGTGCCTCCAGGGCTCTTCTCGCGACCGTGTGCGAAGGCGCGGCCCGCAATGGGCAGGGAGGCCAAAGGATGTTTGAGCACCACGTGGTGCAGCGCCCCCCACTCCGGGTAGCGGGCGAAGCGCGGTGCGGCTTCGGCAAGGGCCGGGGCCAGATTGTCGAGCACCAGGGGGCCACATTCGCCCACGTCCTCGGCAAGCAGCGGCAGCGCCGCAGGGGAGGCCATGAGGACGGCCGTCGGGCCATGCCCATGGCGGGGTGGAAAGACGCGCCGGGCCAGGGCGTGGGCCGTGAGTTCCAGGGCGGCGGCTCCGCGTGAGTCGGTCTCGTAGCGGCCGTCCCAGGCGGCCAGGGCGTCGAGGAGCGCTTCGGTCCCGGCGGGCGGACCAATGCGTAGCGCCGCGAGACGGATGCGTCGCGCCAGGGTCAGGGAAGTGGCGCAGTGGGTGTCCTGCTGCATGGAGAAGGCCTGCTCCGGGCCGAAAGGGGTTGCGGCCAGGATGCGTTCGCGCAGGCGATGGTAGCGGTCGTCGGACTGCTCGAAGAGGGTGAGGGCCGGATCGCAGCCGAAGGCGGGATTGTTGGCCGAGACGAGCAGTCCCTCCTCGGGCGCGAATACGGCTGGAAGCTCCGTGGAGCGGTGCTTCTCGCCCCAGGCGTGGGCCGGGTCGGCCGGGTCGCCCAGAAAGTCGAGGGCCGCGCGCGAGGCGGCCGGGTCGAACTCCAGGGCCGCCACCTGTCCGATTCCGCCGTGCGCGTCGGCATAGAGGAAATGCTGGCCCGAGACGGCCCAGGGCTCGAAGGCGGCCCTGAATTCGCCGAAATTTTCGGCCCGGTTCACGGCCAGCATGGCGCCGATCTCGTCGCTGGGCCGGTGGCCGCGCCAGGAGAGGGCCAGGGGCGGCAGGTTGAGGGCGGCCAAAAGCGGCGCGTCCGAGATCACGGGGCCGAAGTCGCACTCGCGGTAGCGGAGGGCCCGCTGGCCGCAGAAACGTACCGTAGCCTTTTCTTCGACCTCGCGGAAAGCCGAGGTGGGCAGGCGCGAGACGTCGTAGAAGATGCTTTGCAGGGCCAGCATGTTGGTGCCGCCCCAGGCGATATGCCGGTTGCGGCCCACGAGCACGGCGGGAACGCCGGGGATGGTCATGCCTGCGGCGGCGAAACCGGGAGACTTCAGGGCCGCGACACACCACAAAGGAGGCAGGGAAAGCTGCACATGGGCGTCTCCGGCCAGAAGCCCCGCGCCGTTTTTCGTGCGGCTGCCCGCCACGGCCACGCAGTTGCTCCCGGCCTTCTGGGACGCGCCCAGGGTGCTCCACAGCGCGTCTGCTGCGTCGTTTGCGTCGGGAACGAAGCTTGGCGCGGCGCAGCGTGCGAGACTGGTCATGCGCTCCCAAAGACCGGGCCAGCCCGGGTCGCGGTAGGCGCGCAGCCGCACGAGCCAGAACAGCCAGTTGATGTCCGAGGAGATCAGGCGGCCCACGGCCAGCACGTCGGTCGCGCTCCAGGGACGGGCGGCGCTTTGGTAGAAATCGGTCTCGGGCGAGAGTCCCCGGCTTTTTGCGGCCATGAAGCTCACGCCCTGGGCGTAGCGCTCTATCCAGGCGGACGTGGCGGGCGAGAGCGAGGCCAGCATGGCCGGGACGGCGCGCGCGAGTCCCATGCGGCGCAGCGAGGCGTCCAGGCGCATGGCGGGCGCGCCGAAAAGCTCGCAGAGTCTGCCCGTGGCCGTGGCCCTGAACAACTCCATCTGCCCCAGGCGCAGGAAGGCGTGGACCACGCCGAGCAGAAAAGGCAGATCGCGGTCGTCTTCGGCGTGGACGTACGGGATGAGCAGGTCGTCGAAACGCACTTCGGCCGGGGCGTGAAGCGGCATCTTGCCCGTGGGGAAGGCCGCGAGCCTGTCCGAGACTGACAGCGAACGGGGACGCAGCAAGAAAGGGAAGCGGCTTGCAAGGCCCAGGCCCGAGAAAAGGGAGTCGCGAAAGGTAATATTCATGGCGGAGTCATCCAACATTCTTCTTTAGCAGAAAAATGGCGGATGGGCCAGCGACGGCGCTGCGTGCAATCAGTTAGCGGGGCGATTCGAGAGGCGGACGATGGTCCGGCGCAGTTCGTCGAGCCGGAAGGGACGGCGAACGACCACCGCGCCAGGGCAGGGGGTCGGGTCGGTTCCAAGTCCAGGCAGGGTCAGGAGCGGGCTGCCACGCACGGCGTCGGCAAAAGCCGCAAGCGAGGTCGGGGGGCCATCCCAGCAGGCCACGGCCAGGGCGGGAGGGTTCTTGAAATCCGGAAGTTTTCCGTCGGGCGGAGCGTCAAAGGGCGAAAGCCCGACCTCGTCGAGGATATCCGCGAGCACCTCTCGCATGGCCGGGTCGTCGCAGAGCAGGGCCGCCTTGGGGCGGGGCTTCAAAAGGCCGCTTTCCGGGTCCCGGTTCTCGGCCAGGGCCGCGTCGCGGCGCAGGCGGGTCAGTTCGTCGGCCAGGCGGGCGTAGATGGCGCGCGCGCCCGCGCCGTCCGTGGCGTTGGGCAGGGCCTTCACGAGGTCGTCCAGGGCGGCCAGACGGTCGCAAAGGCCGGGCAGGGTTCCCCCTTTGGCGGCGGACATCTTTTGTTGCGATGTCTTCAAGGGGGGCTCGGCTTGCGCTGCCTCGGCCATGGCGCGCACCAAAAAGTCGCGAAAGAAGTCCGGGGCGATGCGCCCGGCGCGGCTAAGCGGCCCCCTGGCGTCCGCTAGGCTTTCCGCCAGGACATCGAAGGCTCTGGTGATCCCGGCGGCCGGACAGACCTCGCGCAGCGGGCGTCTGAGCGCGGCGGCGCGGGAAAGTCCCGCGTCATCGGGGAGCACGCCCAGGAGGCCGCAGTCGCGGTTCAGGTAGCGTCTGGCCGTTGAGTCGAGTTTTTCGAAGATCAGTCGCGCCTGGGCCTGGCTCTTTGCTCTGTTGATGAGCAAGTGCGGACGGCGGGCCAAGCCGTTTTGGACCATGACCTTGATGAGCGCGTAGGCGTCGGTCACGGAGGTCGCCTCGGGCGTGGTCACGACCACGACCTCCCCGGCCGCCAGACACAGGGAGACAATCTGGCGGCTGATGCCCGGCGAGGTATCCACGATGAGCAGATCGTAGCCCATGAGCTTTTGCGCCTCGCGCACCAAGCGTTCGCGGGCGACGCGCGGCAGGTCGGCCATGCGTTGCACGCCGGAGCTTCCGGGCAGGACGTCGAGCCCCGGAGCCGCCCGCACGAGCGCCTGTTCGAGCGGCAGATCGTCGAAGAGCACGTCCTCCAGGGTGCGGCTCGGGGAAAGGCCGAGCAGGATGTCCACGTTGGCCAGGCCCAGGTCCGCGTCCAGCAGGCAGACGCGCTTCCTGCGCGCGGCCAAGGCCAGGGCAAGGTGCACGGCCACGCTGGTCTTGCCCACGCCTCCCTTGCCCGAGGCCACGGCCAGCACCCGCGCGCCGGGCGCGCCAGGAGCGCGGCTCATGAGTCCTGCTCTCCGGCCAGCAGGCGGCGGACGTGGGACAAAATTTCATCCATCTGGAAAGGTTTGGTCAGGCACACGGCCCCAAGTTCGGCGATCTGACGCATTTCGGCCTGTCCGGCCAGCCCCGTGAGCACGATCACGGGCAGGCCGGGCCGCTTGGCGACCAGGGCTCGCAGCACCGAGAGCCCGTCCAGGCGGGGCATGACAACGTCGAGCAGCACCAGCCGGTAGCGGCCCGAGGAGATGCGTTGCAAGGCCTCGTGACCGTTTTTCGCCGTGTCCACGCTGAAGCCTTCGGCGGTCAGCGCCTCGGAGAGGATGTCGCGGATGTGGGCCTCGTCGTCCACGACAAGGACATCGGCCCCGCCGCCATGCCGCGTCTCGGGGTCCTCGCGGGAGACCGGGGCGCTTTTTCCCAGGGAGGGCAGGGGGAATCCCACCACGACCTCGGTGAACGCGCCTTCCTCGCTTTCGATGTCGATGGAGCCGCCATGCCCTTGGACGATGCCGTAGCAGATGGAGAGCCCCAGCCCCGTGCCTTTGCCCGCCTCCTTGGTGGTGAAGAAGGGCTCGAAAATGCGGTTTAGAACTTCCTTTTTGATGCCCATGCCGGTGTCACGCACCACGAGCAGCGCGCGGTCCTTGTCCGGGTCGTTTCGGGTGCGCACGGAGAGCGTACCCCCGCCCTTGTGCTGCATGGCGTGCTGGGCATTGATGCACAGGTTCACGATCAGTGATTGCAACTGGGCCGGGTCGGCCATGACGCGCGGCAGTGTCTGGTCGAGGTCGCGCTCGACACGCACCTTGCTTGCGCCCATTGCGTCCGCGAGCAGCGAAAGCGTCTTTTCCACCGTGTCGTTGAGCGAGGTTTCGCGCAGCCGGGGAGGGGCGGGCCGGGCGAAGTCCATGAGATTTTGCAATATTCCCGTGATGCGCTCGATCTGCTCCATCATCTGGCGCAGGCTGCGCTTTTTTGCCGTGTCCTGCTCCTTGTGCTCCATGAGCTGGGCGCGGGCGTAGACGATGGAGAGGGGGTTGTTGATCTCGTGGGCAGCTCCGGCCGCCAGTTGGCCCACGGCCGCGAGCCGTTCGGCCTGCATGGCGGTCTCGCGCGCCTTGGAGAGGCGTCCCAGGGCGCTTGAAAGTTCCTCGGCCCGTTGCGCGAGTTGGCGCGCCAGGGCCAGACGGTGGAGGTTCGCGGCCATGAGGTGCGCGATCTGCCGGTAGGCGGCGGCCTCTTGTTCGGAAAACGGGCAACTCGACAGGGGGCGGGCGAGGAACACATCCCCGAAGCGCTCGCCCGCGAACTGTAGCGGCAGGGCCAGGATGTCGCCGTGGCGCTGTTCTTTCTTCAAGGTCTGCGGGAAGGTGAGCATCTCGCGCAGCGGCGCGGGCCACGTCGTTGGATCGCCTGTCGCGAGCCTGCGGCCGTCGAGCCAACCCAAGGCGCGCGAGGTTTCGTCCTCGGCGGCGAGAAAGGCCGCGGCGCGCGGACAATCGAGTCCGGAGAAGACGTCGTTCGCCAAGGCGTCGAGCATCTTTTCCGCCGTGTCGGCCGTGGCCAGCGAGGCGGCAAGACGCGACGCGGCTTCGAGAACCTGACGCGAGCGCGCCAGGGTGGCCTGCTCGCGCGTGCCGGACACGGACAGCGACACGAGCTTGCCGTTGGCCCGTTGCAGGGCCTCGGCGTAGAAGGTCGCGGCGTCCATGGAAATGTCGTAGAGGTCGGCGCGTTCGGCGAACCGTTGGGCGATCAGGGGCCGCACGTCGTCGAGCACTTGGGGCTTTATCTGCAGCCTGGCCGCAAGGGAGGCGGATTTGAGCGGACTTTCGAGGTCGCCCAGGGAGCCGCTGTAGTCGACCATGGCTTCCCTGCACAGGCGGTCGGCGAGCATGACGAGGCCAAGCAGGGCGTTGGCTTGGTCGTCTCGGGCATCGCGCTTGCCACGTTTGCCGAAACCCGGGAAATCCGACAATGCGTCGGCTTGGTGGTGCAGCCAGACGGCGTCGACCAGCATGGGCGGCAGCCCCCACGACTCGGCCAGCCATTTTCCGGCCAGGCCGTGGTCAGCGCCGAAGGCCACCCGTTCGCACTCGCTCAGATCCTCGCCGGTGCGCGCCGCGTAATCGAGCACCCGTTCGTAGGCCTCGGACCTTGCGACGAGCAGCGCGGCCTTGCCCAGGTCATGGATCATGCCCGCCACGAAGGCGTCCTCGCGCAACTCGGGGGCTAGTCGTTCCGCCAGCAGTTGGGCCGTCACGGCGCAGCCCAGGGAGTGCTTCCAGAAGTCCAGGATGATGGGATCGCTTGGCGAGCGGTCGGCGAGCAGCTTGCCCCGGATGAAGGTGCCGAGCAGGATGGACTTGAGCGCGGCCACGCCGACGACGACCAAGGCCTTGTCCAGGGATGCGATGCGGCCTTGCCGGTTGTATGCGGAAGAATTGGCCAGCTTCAGGACTTTCAGGGTCAACGCGGGGTCCGAGGCGGTGAGCGCGGCGACCTCGGCGAAGTCGCTGCTCTCGTGGACCGAGGAGAGAATGGTCACCGCCACGGGCGGCGGCGAGGGAAGGGCGTCAACGGCCCGGATGAGCTCTCTGAGACTGTCGGAGGCGTCTGTCGCGGGCGTTGCGGCTGGGTTATCCACTGTTGTCTCCGTTTTTCGTAGCGGCCCCAGGCGGCATTGTTACCCGGTGCACGGAGTAGGATTATTCTCGTGTTCCGGGGTCTTAGTACGGCCACCCTTGACAGGCCTGGGCGACGAAGCCGTGGAAGTGCAAGACATTGTGCTTTGCGCTCCCGCTCATACATCAGTCGACGCGAAAATGAAAGATGTCACATGGCGCGCTCTTGCCATTCCTGTCATGTTCACGTAGTTTTCGCGCGTCGTGTGGGGGTATGCGACAGGACCGGCTGATGCTGTTTCATTTCGGAAAACCGATGTTTCTTCACCCCACCTGCATGTGGGAGCGCCCGTTCATTGCTGGTGAAACACTGTTCCATTTCGGTTCCTCAAACGGTTCCACGAGCCGCCATGCAGCGCAGCACCATACTCCTCGTTGATGATGAACCCGGACTTCTCGATGTCTGTCGAGAAGCGTTGGGTGAAAAAGGGCATTTTGTCCTCGCCGCGGGCAATGGCCGCGAAGCCCTTTCGGTGCTCGAACACGAGAAAATCGATTGCGTGGTCTGCGATCTGCGCATGCCTGAGATGGGTGGCATGGACCTTTTGCGTGAGTCCAAACGCCGCGGCATCGACGCCGAATTCATCTTTCTCACTGGGTACGGCTGCGTTTCCAATGCCGTCGAGTGCCTCCAGCTTGGTGCCGTGGACTACATGCTCAAGCCGTTCGGAATCGAGGATCTGGCCGTGCGCGTGGACAAGGCGCTGGGCGAGAGACGCTTGCGCGCTTCTCCGGGAGACGGGCTGGGCCTGTCCACGGTCATGGGGCTTGGGCAGGCATTGCGTGCGCGCAGCAGTTTCAGCGGCCAGCTCAAGGAATTTCTCTCGCAGGTTCGCGGCACGTTCGCGCCCGATGTCATGACTTTCTTCTTCCCTTCCAACGACGGCCGGCGCCCCGTGACTTTCCGGGCGAACGCCTTGAAGAACGGGATCCTGAGTTGGTGGGGACTCGTGGCCGAGCGGGTCCTGGAACTCGGCAAACCCAGGCTTTTCGACCCAAAGGGACTTGCGGCGGCGGCCAGGGCCGGCAGGGACATGCCTGCGGCCATGCCGCCCATGAGCCTCATGATCGCCCCTCTGGTCAACGGTTCCGAGCGCATCGGGGCCTCGGTCGTGATCCGGCTCGGAGAGGACAATCCCTACTCCATGGGCGATCTGCAGCTTCTTTCGTTTTTCTGCTCGCACGCCGCCGCGGTGCTCGACTGCACCGCCAAGCATCGCCAGATCGAGGACCTGAACATGGGGGTCATCACCTCGTTGGTGCGCGCGGTCGAGGCCAAGGACCCGTATACCTGCGGCCATTCCGAGCGAGTGGCCGAGTACGCGGTGGCGCTCGGCGAGGCGTTCGGCCTTTCGCGGCACGAGCGCGAACTGGTGCGCATCGCCGGACTTTTGCACGACATCGGCAAGATCGGCGTGCCGGATTCGATCCTGAACAAGCCAGAGGGGCTGACACAGGACGAGTATGACATCATGCAACGTCACCCCGCCATCGGCCGCGACATCATCAGTCGCGTGGCCGTCCTCGACGACGTTTTGCCCCTCATCTACCATCACCACGAGCGCATGGACGGCAGCGGATACCCCGACCGCCTCATGGGCGACAACATTCCCCTTCTTTCGCGCATCATCAGTGTGGCCGACGGCTACGAGGCCATGGTCTCCAACCGGGCCTACAGGAACGGCCTGGCTTCACGCATGGCCATGGAGACCTTGCTCAAGGGCGCCGGGAGCCAGTGGGACCGCCGTATAGTCGAAGTCTTTGGCGATCTGGTGACCCTTGGCCGCGTCCAGGCTCCCGTTTTGGCCTGAAACCGTCAGATGAGGATCGCTCCTGCCAGGGCCATTGAGGCCACCACGAGCCAGGGCGGAACTTTCCAGTAGGTCAACGCTCCGAAGGCCGCAAGGGCCAGGGCGAAGTCCATTGACGTGCGCACCGCGCTGGTCCAGACCGGGTGGTAGAGCGCGGCGAGGAGAAGCCCCACCACGGCCGCGTTGACGCCCATCATGGCCGAGCGCGCGCCTGCCGCCCCCACGAGCATGCGCCAGTACGGCAAAACCCCCATGACCAGCAGATAGGACGGCAGAAAGACCGCGACCAGGGCGATCATGCCCCCCAGGATTCCGTTTGGCGCGGGCTGCATGGCCGCGCCGAGGTAAGCCGCGAAGGTGAAGAGCGGACCGGGTACGGCCTGGGCCATGCCATATCCGGCCAGGAACAGTTCGTTCGTGACCAGCCCGGGCGTGACGACCTCGGCCTGCAGCAGCGGCAGCACCACGTGGCCGCCGCCGAAGACCAGCGAGCCGGCGCGGTAGAAGCTGTCGAAGAGACGTATGGCCTGGCTGTCCGTCGAGGAGGCGAGAACGGGCAGGGCGACGAGCAGCCCGAGGAAGGCCAGAAGGTGGCCTTGCGCCCAGAGCTTCTGCCGCCTGCCGAGCGCGACCGCCTCCCCGGTCGGGGCCTCGCCGGAGAGGATCAGCCGCCCGGCGATTCCGCCGAGCATGATCGCGCCGATCTGGCCCCACACACCCGGCACGAAGATCACGAACAACGCGGCCAGAAGAGCCATGCTGGCGCGGATTCTGTCCGGGCACAGGCTCTTGGCCATGCCCCAGACGGCCTGTGCCACGACGGCCACGGCCACGAGCTTGAAGCCGTGCAGCCAGCCCGCATTGCCCGTTGCCTCGCCCATGGCCATAGCGCCGAAGGCGAAGGCGATCATCAGGACGGCGGAGGGCATTGTGAAGCCTATCCAGGCGGCCATGGCCCCGAGTGTTCCCCCGCGCGCCGAACCCACGGCCATGCCCACCTGGCTGCTCGCCGGGCCGGGCAGGAACTGGCACAGGGCAACGAGGTCGGCGTAGTCGCGGTCACTCATCCACTTGCGGCGGTTGACGAACTCCTCCCGGAAGTAGCCCAGGTGGGCCACCGGTCCGCCGAAGGAGGTCAGGCCGAGACGCAAGAAAACGCGGAAAATGACGCCAAGAGACGATCTGTCTTCATTCATGACCGGTGTCCTCGTCGAGAAGTTCGCGGGAGAGTTCGCCCACCTTGCGTTGCAGTCTGGCCAGAAGCGCGTCTCCCTCGGGCGTGGTGCGGTAGTATTTGCGTTGCTTGTGGTTGACGACGCGGGTGGTCACGGACAGGAGCCCCTGGCGGCAGAGTTTGGCCAGCACCGGATAGAGCGTTCCGGGGGAGAGCGTGTATCCGTGGCGGGCAAGCTCCTCGATGAGCCCCAGGCCGAAGACGTCCTCCTCGGCGGCGTGGTGCAGGATGTGCAGTTTGATGAAGGCCAGTTCGATTTCTCGTTCCATGTGAGCTCCGTTTGGAGTTGTTATCGGATACTGATATCGTAATGCGATAATGTCAAGGAGAGATTCGCGAAAATCCTTGGAAGAGTGAATCCACGGTACTCGGCAAGGGTGTTCGGCAATCTGTTGCGTTTTCCGGCGGGTGGAGATAGGAAGGTGCATCGAACAACACCGCGCGCCCGGCGGGCAACTGCTCGGATTCGAGCGTCGGTGCGAATGGAGGCCGCCATGCCCAATTCGCTCTTTATTATATGGGGCCCGTCGAACACCCTGGGTATCCCCATCATCGACGAACAGCACCGGGCCATCGTCTCGACCATCAATTCCTTCTATTTTTTCGTGAAGCACGGCAGCGGGCCGCGTATGGTCGCTCCGGTGCTTGGCATCCTTGAGCACTACACGGCCATCCATTTCAAGCTTGAGGAAGAGTTGATGCGCCGAGCCGCATATCCCGGGCTCGAAGAGCACAAGGTCCTGCACCGCAAGCTGGCTGAACGGACCAAAACCATCGCCCTCGAAGCCGCACGGGACTACGACGTGGACATGAAGGCCTTGTCGTTCCTCAAGGAGTGGTGGCTCGATCATATCAACAAGGAAGACCGCCTGTACGCGCCGCACGTCTGCAAGCTCATGCACTGCGATGTTGGCGCGCCGCACCACTGAGGGTTGGCACCCATGAAGCTCAAGGCCGACGAGTGGATATCCCCACACGTCGGCCTTGAATTTTCTGCGGCGTCGCCGCAGCGGGTGTTTCTGGCGGTCTGCTAAAAGACCACGGTCTTGTTGCCGTGCACGATGACCCGGTCCTCCAGGTGCCAACGTACGGCACGGGCCAGGACCTGACGCTCCAGGTCGCGGCCCAGATCGCGAAGGTCCGTCACGTTCTGGCGGTGGGTCACGCGGGTCACGTCCTGTTCGATGATGGGGCCTTGATCCAGATCGGCCGTGACGTAGTGCGCCGTGGCTCCGATGATCTTCACGCCCTTCTCGTAGGCCTGGCGGTAGGGATCGGCCCCCACGAAGGCGGGCAGGAAGGAGTGGTGGATGTTGATGATGCGCCCGGCGAAGCGGTCCACGAAGGCGGGGGAGAGGATTTGCATGTAGCGCGCGAGCACCACCAGATCGACGCGGCCGTCGAGGATCTCGACGATCCGAGCCTCGGCCTCGTCCTTGCCGTCCTTTTGCACGGGAACGTAGTGATAGGGAACGCCGAAGCTCTCCACCTGTTCGCGATGCACCGGATGGTTGCTGATCACATCCGTGACCTCGCAGTGCAGCTCACCGCGCGCAAAACGCCACAGCAACTCCAGCAGGCAATGCTCATGACGCGAGACGAGCACGGCCATGCGCTTGGGTTTTCCGGCATGGTTCATGCGCCAGTCCATGCCGAAGCGTTCGGCCACGGTCCGCGCGAAGGCGTCCTTGAGCGCCTCGCTGGTCACGTCGAGGTGCGGCGTCTGGAATTCCAGGCGCATGAAGAACGTGCCGCCCTCCGGGTCTGTGGAGTGCTGGTCCAGGGCGTTGATGTTCGCTCCGTGGGAGAACAGGAAGTTCGTGACTGCGGCCACTATGCCGGGCTTGTCCGGGCAGGTGATGAGAAGGCGTGCGGTCGTGTCCAGGCTCATTATTTTCCTCGCTGGCCGGGGTGTATCCCAGATTCGTGAGCCGAAGACAAGCCGACGGGAACGAAGACGCGCGGGCATAGCGCGCAACTAGGCCGCGCGCGGCCGCCTTCAGGCCTCGGAAACCGAAGCGGGCCGCCGCGCGCGGCGAAAATTGACCGGATTGTCCGCTACTTCTGCCGCCAAGCTCCGTTGTCTTCCTGAATCCACCAGCCCGACTGGGCTTTGTCGCGCCAGGTGCGGGCGAAGACGGCCTGGACCCGGCCCGTCTCCGTGGTGTTCAGCGCCTTGGCCACTTCCGCGTAGAGGTTCCTGCGCGCGGCGTTGTCGGCCGCGATGATCCGTTGCACCGAGGCCACCTGCTGCACCGAGAGACCGTCGTTGTTGCGAAGCGCGAGCGAGCCGTCCGCAGCGATGCCCACGTTGCCCGAATTGTAGAAGGGGACGAGCTGCTGGTGGTTCTGGGCGATCTGGTCCTTGAGCCCCCTGATGGCGGCGTTGCTGACGGTGGTCTCCTGCTGGGCGTGGGCCACGGCCGGGGAGACGAGGGAAGCCAGCATCCGCGCCAGGGAACTGCTCGGCGGCACGCCTTGCGGGGCGGCATTCTCGCCTTCGGGCGCGGCGTACACGTCCTCCACGATCTGGTCGGCGGTTTTGCTGACCTCGGCGGCCGGGAAATAGATGTTCACCGTGACGCAGGCGCCGACGAAAAGGAGCGCCACGAGCGCCGCCATGCTCCTGGAAATCTTGCGGATCATACTTCCTCCCTGGTTTTGGGATCGTCTTTCCGAACGCCCTGCTCGGTCGGGGCCGACTGCAAGACTCGCCGCACGCGCTCCACCATGTCCGAGAACGAGATGCGGTTGTCGGGGTTGCTGTTGACGACGTTGATGCCGAACATCGGCGGCCTCTTGATCAGATACTCCACTCCCGCCTCGCGGATCAAGCCGCGCACGCTGAAGACGTCGTTTTTCAGGATCAGGTGGACGCCCAAGGCCTCGTAGCCGAATTCCCGGAAGAACGAGGCGAAAAGCCCCACACCCGAGATGCCCTCGCCCGTGCCCACCACGGAGATCGAGTTGACCGCATTGAGGCTCACGAGTTGGGGCACGCCGTCCGTGGGCACGCTGCGGATACGCATGTCGAAGCCTTGCGGCTGGCCGAAGGACACAAGAAAGTCCTCCACGTCGATATCCAGGCGGCCGGTGACGCGGCCAATGCCCAGCGCCAGGGACAACCGCTCCATGTCCAGCCCGCGCAGGCGCGCGGCCGAACAGCCCGCGACCCGGTTGCGGGCCAGGGGGTTGTCCGCGAAGATTCCGTCCACGCTGAACGCGCCGCCGTAGAGCGCGCCCGCTACGGAGCCGTCCGCGTCCAGCCGCTCGCGGGTCAGAGTCACGCTCTCGAACGCGGCCTCGATGCGTCCTTCGAGCGGGGCCTGCTCGGTGCCAAGGAACGCCAGGTCGCCGTCTTCGAGCACGGCCGCGAGCGAAGCCTGGAAATCCGCGGACAATGGCTCGCGGACGCGGATGCGCGAGAGCGAAAGCGCTCCGCCCAGAAGCGGCGCGCGCAACGTCCCGTCGATGCGCAAAATGTTGGGAGCGAGGTCTATGGCGGCGGAGACGCTTCGCGTCTCGCCGGAAGGGATGGCGAGCGAGTCGATGGAAAGCCGCCCGCGCGCCACGTCGTCGGCCGCGTCCGGGGCGGGCGCTCCGAAGACGTAGTTCAGCGGCATGTCCAGCGTAAGGCCACGCACCGCAAGCCTCGCGGGCTCGTAGTCCAGGAAGCCGTCTTCGAGTCCCAGGCGTCCCGTGATCGCGGTGCCGTCGTCCGCGTGGCCTTGGATGTAAAGACTCAGAGTGGGCGCGCCCATGACGTGGAGTTGGGCGAGATCCGGGTTCGAGACGGAGTTGGGGTCCGTGACGAAGGTTTTGAGCAGTTCCGGCAGGTCGGCCTGCAGCAGCCGAAGCCCCAGGCCCCAGTCGAGGCCGCCCTGGGCGGCCCTGCGGGCGATGCCGTGGCTGAATCCGACCCGGGCCAGCCCGCCCAGGGCCATCTCGCCGCGCGCCTCGCGCACATCGTCGAAACCATGGAGGTCGCCGTTCATGGAGAGGGAAAAGGGGGTCTGCGCCAGATCGAGGTAGATGGTGCCGTACAGGACCTCGCCCCTTCCAAGGCGCAGGCGGGCCTCGGCCGAGTCCGGTCCGGCCAGGGGAAGGGCCAAGTCGAGCGCCCCGCTCAGGCCGTCCGCGAGCCACTGGCCGTCCGGGGTCGCGAATCCCGCCTTGTCCACGCGCACGGCGCAGGCCGCCCTTGCCCCATGCGCGCCGGGCTGCACGCGGACGTCCAGGCGGGCGTGGCCAGAAAGCGGCGGCAGGGCTTCCTCGACAAGGCCGAGATCGAGCGCGAGCGCGGCCAGCGCGGCGAGCTGGATCTCCCCGCTTGCAAGGCGCGCGCGGGTTTGGCCGGGCTCTTCGGGCCGCACGGCCGCCTCGCCCGTGAAGCGGCCAAGCCGTTCCTCGCGCAGGACGACCTCTCGCGCGAAGAGCGTCCCGTCCGCCTCGCGCGCAAGCGCGGCCTTGATCTCGGCGGCTCCGAGCGGCAGCGCCTCGCCATCCATGATCACGCCCTTGGCGGGCAGCGCAAGGCGAAGATCGGGCACGGCCGGGGCATCGAGGGTTCCGCCGAGCCGGGCGAGCGCATCGAGCCCGCGCAGGGCCACGCCGCCGAAATCCGCGTCGCCGCGAAGCCGCAGGTCGCCGTCCAGCTCCCATTCCTCGCCCGGGGAGCCGCGAAGGACCGGGGAGCCCGATACGTCTAACCTGAGCCCGAACCGCGGCCAGTCGAGCGAGAGCCTGTCCGGGGCAAGGCCAAGGGCCAGACGCGCGCCGTCCAGGGTCATGGCCGTGTCCAGCGCGCCGCGCGGCTCCATGTCGCGCAGGTCGGCCGGAACGAGGCCGCCCAGCAGCGCGAACGCGGCCGCGAGGTCGTCGATCCGGCCGCTGCCCTCGGCCGCGGAGAATCCGTCCGGCCCGCCTTCGCCTCGGCCTTTCAGGCTGGCCAGCCCCTCGGCCGCGAGAGTCAGGCCGGGGACGTGGAACGCGCCGTCCGCCAGGTTGAGGGTCGCGGCGGCTGTGGCGCTCACGGCGGGCAGGTCGCGCGCCGCGCCATCGGGCAGGACCACGCGCAGGCCGTTTGCGGTCAGGCTCAGGGAGGGGATGTCCAGGGTTTCGCCTTGCCTGCGCAACGAAATAGCGGTCTCGAAGTTGCCCGAGGCCGTGGCCGTGCGCAGCTCTGCGTCCAGCAGGGAAAGGGTTGCGTCGACGTCGAGGTCCGGCCAGACTACTCCCCCGGCGGACAAAAGTCCGGAGACAGCCGTCTCCCGCGTCTCGTCCGTGAAAGTCGGGCGAGCTGTGAGGCTGAACGGCCGTTCGCCGTCCGGGCCGCCCGGCTCCAGCGCGAGGTCGAGGTCCGCCACGGCAAATACGCCGTTGGCAAAGGCGAGCCGCGCGCCTCCGTCGATGATCCGCAGGCGGCCCAGGGCCGAAAGCACCTCCTGCCAGGTGAAGGGTTCCCCTGGTGTCTCGTCCGGTTCACGGGCAAGCGCGATCTCCGCGCGCGGCTGCCACAGTTCGACCTCGGCGAACCAGGGGCCGTGCGGCCATTCGCCGGGCGCGGCCGTGACGGCCAGTCGTTCCAGCCGCAGATGGACGCGAAGCGTTTCGCCGTCCACGGCCGACGGGTCGTTGTCGAAATAGAGTTCGCGGACTTCCAGGCGCAAGGGTGAAATCGAGAGGTCCAGGTGGCCGATGGACAGTTCCATGCCTGCGGTCCTGGCCGCGTTCTGCGCGATGGGGACCACGAGATCGGGGTTCCTGGTGACGAGGGCGAGCGCCAGGACAAGAGCGGCGACGAGAAGGAGCAGCAGCGCGGCCGACCACAGGGCCATGCGGCGCACGAGGCGCTTGCGCGGGCTTGCGGGCTTTTGGGGGCCGTGTCCGGCGTCGTCGCCGGAGAGGGGGGCCGCCTTTTCGGGGGCGGCGTGCGTCGGGTCGTCGCGCATGTCCAGACCCTAGCAGATTGCGCGCGAAAGAGAAGCGCCGGGCGCGGCGCAAAGCCTCCCGGCGCTTCCCGTTCGCGTTGCCTGGCCGCGCGTCTGCGCGGCGCGCGTTCAGCCGCGCAGCACCTGGCCGGAGAGGGTCTGGTTCTGGCGGCCGTGTGCGACCTCGATCTCGCCGTTGACGCAGACCAGGCGAATCCCGCTGGGATGGGAGCGGGGCGCTGTGTAGGTCGCGGTGTCGGCGACGGCTTCGGGGTCGAAGGCCACCAGGTCGGCCTTGCGGCCCGGTTCGAGCACGCCCCTGTCCGAAAGGCCGAAGACCTCGGCCGCCTTGCCGGTCATCTTGCGCACCGCCTCCTCGAGCGAGAGGACGCGGCGTTCGCGCACGTAGTGCCCAAGAACGCGGGCGAACGCGCCGAAGGCCCTGGGGTGCGGGGTGCCGTGCAGCAGGCCGTCGGTGCAGACGTTCATCTCCGGCCGTTGCATGAAGGTCTCGACATGCTCCTCGATGCCGTAGAAATCGACCATGCCCACGGCGTTTTGCTCTGCGAGCAGAATATCCATGGCTGCATCCAGGGGGTCGGCGCCGAGCGCCTCGCCGATCTGGTCGAGGTTCTTGCCCACGGTCCAGGCGTTGCCCGCAGTGCGCACCGAGGTCACGAAGATGCCGTCCGTGCCCGCGAAGTCCACGAAGTTGTCCCAGCCCGGCAGGCCGCTTGCGATGTCGCGCCGCATGCGGGCGCGCTCGCCCGGATCGGCCAGACGGGCCAAGAGCCTGTCCGTGCCGCCGTCGTGCGCCCAGGGCGGCAGGATCACCGAGAGCATGGTCGAGCCTGCCGTGTAGGGGTACTGGTCGAAGGACACGGCGATGCCCTCGGCGTGCGCCGCGTCGAGCAGGGCCAGCAGGGGGTCGAACTTGGCCGCGTTGTTCTTGCCGCACAGCTTGAAGTGCGAGAAGTGGACGTGCACGCTGGTCTCGCGGCCGAGCGACAGGACCTCCTCCATGGAGGCCAGGATGTCGTCGGCCTCGCTGCGCTGGTGGATGACCAGGGGCTTTTTGCGCCGCGCGGCCACGGCGCACAAAGCCGAAAGCTCGCGCCGGTCGGCGTAGGCGCAGGGGATGTAGATGAGGCCCGTGGAGAAGCCCAGCGCCCCGGCGTCGAACTCGCGCTCCAGGATGTCGGCCATGGCCTTTACCTGGGCTTCGCTCGCCGTACGGGCGTCAAGGCCCATGGCCTCCATACGCACGTTGCCGTGCGGAACCAGGCAGCCCGCGTTGGGGCCGATGCCATGTTCGGCGAGCAGGGAGAGGTAGCCGTCCATGGTCTCCCAGTCCCAGCCGATCTCGTCCGAGTCGCCGTCGAGCCCGGCGAGGTTCTTGCGCCAGGGGCCGACGTAGGCCTTGGGCAGGGGGGCCATGGCGATGCCGTCCTGGCCGAGGATTTCGGTGGTCACGCCCTGCCTGAGCTTGGCCGGAACGTGGGGATCGAGGAGCAGCACCAGGTCTGAGTGGCTGTGGGTGTCGATGAAGCCGGGGCAAAGCGCCGCCCCGCCCAGATCGACGATCCTAGCCGCGCTTCCCGCGTCCTCGCGCGACACGTCGAGTCCGGCGATGACGCCGTCGTCCGCGAGCAGCGTTCCGGGCCGCGCCGGGCTGCCCCGGCCGTCCACGAGCAGGGCGTTGACGAAGAGCGTGCGCGCCATGCTCAGGCTCCGAGCAGGCCGCTCATGATGCCCGCGTAGCCGAGCATGCCCAGGCGAAGCTGCTCGATCTCGATGTATTCGTCGATGGTGTGGGCCAGGGTCTCCAGCGACGGGCCGAAGCCGATGGTGGGGATGCCCGCCTCGCCCGCGTAGTGGCTGCCGTTGGTGCAGAAGGCGTAGTGCGAGATGGCGGGCGAAAGCCCGGCCCCGCGCAGCCCGGCCAGGGCCTTCTGCACGAAGTCCGAATCCTGGGGGTAGAGCCAAGCCGGGAAGAAACGTTCGCCCTCGATAGTGGCCCCGGTCCAGCAGGAGGCGCTGGCCCGCGCGAAGGCGGCCGTGGCCGAGAACGAGGGATCGACGGCCGCAAGCTCGGCGATGGCGGCTTCAAAGGGCGCGAGCACGGCCCGCTGGTCCTCGCCCACCAGGATGCGGCGGTCGAAGGTGGCCCGGCACAGGCTCGGCACCACGGACGCGCCGGGGTAGGGCGTGGAGAGGATGTCCGTGCACACGCTGATGCCCTGGCCGAGCACGGGGTGGCTCGCCGGGGGCGTCTGTTCGAGGCGCGTGAGCAGAGCCGCCATCTTGAGCACGGCGTTGACGCCCTTCTCGGGGCTCGCCGAGTGGGCGGGCACGCCCCTGGTCTCGATCACGACCTCGGCCCGGCCGCGCTGGCCGATCTTCAGGTTCAGCTCCGAGGCCTCGCCGATGACCACCACGTCGGGTTTCTCCGCCGCGCTGATCTCACGCGCGGCGATGCCCTCGAAGATCTCCTCGTGACACACGCCGGCGACCACGACCTCTCCGCCGAAGTCGCCGCCCGTGCGGGCGGCGAAGAGGGCCGCGGCCGTGGTCATGGCCGCGAGCGCCCCCTTCATGTCCGAGGCGCCCCGGCCGTAGAGGCGGCCGTTCTCGATCTCGCCGCCGAAGGGATCGTGCGTCCAGGGCGCGGGATCGGGCACGGGCACGGTGTCCATGTGGCCGTCGAAGAGCACCTTGGGACCGGGGCGGTTGCCCTTGATCGTACCGACGACGTTGCCCAGGCGGTCCGTGCGCACCTTGTGAAAGCCCAAGCGCTCCATGGCCTGGGCCAGAACGCCCGCGGCCTCCTTCTCCTCGCCCGAGAGGCTTTGCGCGCGGATGAGATCGCGCGTCAACTCCACCGTCTGTTCGTGCAGGCGCTGTTCGCTCATGCCCTAGCCTTCCGCGAGGATTGTGCCGAGCAGGCCCACGCGATCGTTGAAGTCCGAGATGAGCCTGTCGATCTCGGGCATGGCGCGGGGGATGGACTCCCAGTAGTCCTCGTCGTGCCACTGGGCCTGGATCTCCTCGTAGGTTTTGCCCTGCTGCTCGACCCAGGTGTAGTACTTGAGGTTGTGGACGCGCTTGCGGTCCCAGTGGGAGAGTTCGAGCATGTTGTCCAGGCCCTGGCCGAGCATGTGGCGTTCGAAGGCCACGGCGGCGTCCACCGGCCCGAATTCGCCGCGCGCCTCGCGCATCTCCTCCAGGCGGCTGCCGTACATCTCCATGGAGTCCGTGGCCACGGTGACCACCAGATCGTGCTCGCCGAGCTCGTAGTGCTTGGCGAACTTCACGGCCGCGAGCACGTTGGCCGCGCCGGAGATGCCCAGCAGGTCGAGCTTGTCGATGAGCGCGGCGTCGATGCCGCGTCCGGCCAGGTATTCCTTGCCCGCGGGCTCGTTGAAGAGGCGGATCAGGCTCATGGGCGACTCGTCGGCCACGGCCACGACCATGTCCGTGTTCTTGACGTTGTGAATCCAGGGCACGTGCTTGTCGCCGATGCCCTCGATGCGGTGGTCGCCGAAGCCGTTCATGAGCAGGGTCGGGCATTCCAGGGCCTCGCTCGCGGCGATCCTGGCCCAGGGGTAGCGGGCCTTGATGTAGTCGCCCGAGGCCAGGGTGCCGCCCGAGCCCGTGGCCATGACCACGCCCTTGACGTGGCGCTCGCCGCGCGGTCCGGAAAGCAGGGGGCTGATCGCCTCCTCGATGGCCGGGCCGGTCACGGAGTAGTGCCACAGGTAGTTTCCGAACTCGTCGAACTGGTTGAAGATCACGATGTCGTCGCCGCTTTGCCGCAGCTCCCAGCACTTGTCGAAGATCTCCTTGACGTTGGACTCGGTGCCCGGCGTCTTGATGACTTCTCCGGCCACGGAGTTCAGCCACTCGAAGCGCTCGCGGCTCATGCCTTCGGGCAGGATGGCGATGGAGGCGCAGCCCAGGAGCGCGGAGTCGTAGGCCCCGCCCCGGCAGTAGTTGCCCGTGGAGGGCCAGGCGGCCTTCTGGGTGGTGGGGTCGAACTGGCCGGTGACCAGACGCGGCACGAGGCAGCCGAAGGCCGCGCCGACCTTGTGCGCGCCCGTGGGGAACCACTTGCCCGCCAGGACCACGATGCGGGCCTTCACGCCGGTCAGTTCGGACGGCAGCACGATGTGGTTTACGCCGTTAAAGCCGCCGCCCGAGGCCGTGGGCTCGTTCTTCCAGGTGATGCGGAACAGGTTCAGGGGGTTCAGGTCCCACAGGCCCACGCCCTGCAGGCGGCGGCGGATGGGCTCGGGCACGAGCGAGGGGTCGCGCATCTGGGCCAGGGTGGGGATGACGATGCCGCGCTCGCGGGCGCGCGCCACGGAATGTTCCAGGCGCTGTTCGTTGACGGTCAGGTCGATCATGATGTCCTCTCGATCATTGATTTTCTCGTGAAATTTAACGGGCTGGGCGCGCGGCGGCAAGCGCCTCGTCCAGGAGCCGCTGGTCGGTGAGAATGCCGGGCGACATGGAAATAGTGTGTCTGCCGAGGGCCGCGCAGGCGCGCTCGGCCGCGGCCACGTCCTTCAGGCCGCTGCCCGTGGCCACGATGCAGACCGTCTCGTGCGGCGCGACGAGGCCCTCCGTGGCCGCGCGGCGCAGCCCGGCCAGGGACGCGGCCGCGGCGGGCTCGGCAAAGACGCCGGTGTGCGCGGCCAGGTCGGGGATGGCGCGCAGGATCTCGTCGTCCTCGACGCGCACGAAGGAGCCGCCCGTGCGCACGACGGCGGCCATGGCCTTTATCCTGTCGCGGGGCAGCCCGGCGGAAATGGAGTCGGCCACGGTCTTGGCCTCGATGGGCGCGGCGCGCAGCGGGTCCTGTCCGGTCTCGAAACAGCGGGCCAGAAAGTCGCTGCCCGCCGCCTGCACGCCGTAAAGCCTCGGCATCCGTTCGATCAGGCCGAGCGCGGCAAGGTCGGCGAAGCCCTTGTGCAGCCCGGCGATGATGCAGCCGTCGCCCACGCCCACGAACACGGCGTCGGGCGCTCGCCAGCCCATCTGCTCGCAGATCTCGAAGGCGGCGGTCTTCTTGCCCTCGGCCATGTAGGGGTTGTAGCCGGTGTTGCGGTTGTACCAGCCCATGCGGCGGCAGGCGGCCATGCAGATGTCGAAGGCTTGGTCGTAGGTGCCTTCCACGGCGAAGACCGTGGCCCCGTAGGCCAGAAGCTGGGCGATCTTGGCCTTGGGCGCGGAGGCGGGCACGAAGATCACGCAGGGCGTGCCCGTGGAGGCGGCCATGCCCGCGAGCGCGGCCGCGGCGTTGCCCGTGCTGGCCGTGGCCACGGCGGATGCGCCGCGAAGCCCGGCCAGGGCCACGGCCAGGGCGCTCGCGCGGTCCTTGAACGAGGCCGTGGGCTGGCGCGAGTCGTCCTTGACCAGGACCGTGCCAAGGCCAAGCGCGGCAGCCAGCCGGGGCGCGTCGTACAGCGGCGTCATGCCGGTTTCAAGCGGCGGCACGGGCGCGGACGCGGGCAGCGGCAGAAGCGGCCGGTAGCGCCACATGCCCCTTTCCGTGGAGGCGGCCAGGGCCGCCGGCGTGAAGAATGGGCGGGCGCGTTCGTAGTCGTACTGGACGTCGAGGATGCCCTCGTCGCCGCAGCGCGGGCAGACGTATTCCGCGTCGCGCGGGTCGTGAGACTCGCCGCAGAGCACGCAGCGCAGGGACGTGACGAACGTAGTGTCGAGATTAAGCGGTTGCATGGCGACCATCTATCCCCGCATAGGGCGGGGCGCAACGTGAAATAAGCCGGGCCGTCCCAAAAGCGCCGCCTGCGGGTTTTCCGCAAAAAGCTCAAACCCTCGCGTAGCTTGAACTACGGGTCGGCCTTGGGCTTTTTGTGCGTTTTGCACCCGGCGCCATTTGCACGGCCTGGGGGAAGGAACTTGCCAAAAATCCGGACGCGGGCAGGGCGCGTTCACCCTGCCCGCGCGCCGCGTCATGCTACTTGGAGGCGTCCTCGATGGCCTTCAGGAAGGCGTCGAGCATCTCCTTGCCCTCGGGGCCGTAAGTCTGCTCGATGAAGGCGATCAGCGTGGGCTGCGTGGCCTGGCGGAAGACCTCTTTCTCCTGGGCGGTCAGGGCGTTGACCTGCATGTTCTTGGAGAGCGTGGGCAGGCCGCGCTCGGAGGCCTCGATGGCCCGGGCAAGGCCGCGGCCGGCCACGATGGCCGAGCGGGCGGCGGCCTGCACGATGACCTTCTCCTCGTCGGTCAGGCTGGCCCAGAAGTCCTTGTTCACCACCCACACGTAGGGGGCGAAGAGGTGGTCGGTGAGGGTCAGGTACTTCTGCACTTCGTTGAACTTGGCGAAGGCGATGATGGGAATGGGGTTCATCTGGCCGTCGGCCACGCCGGTCTGCAGCGCGGTGTAGAGCTCGGCCCAGGCGATGGCCGTGGGCTGGCCGCCCATGGTCTCGATGATCTTCTTGTGGGTATCAAGGCCCATGGTGCGGATCTTCAGGCCCTTCATGTCCTCGGGGCTCTTGATGGGGCGCTTGGAGTTGGAGAGCTGGAAGAAGCCGCCCGAGTCGCCGAAGCCCAGCACCTTCATGCCGGTCTTGGCCTCGATGTCCGCGGCCAGCTTCTGGCCGAAGGGACCGTCGAACACGGAGTAGGTCACGGCGATGTTGGGGAAGGCGAAGGGCACGTCGACGATGCCGATCATCGGGTAGAGCGAGGCGAAGCCGCCCACGGAGTGGATGCCGGACTGGATGATGCCCGCGCGCACCTGCTGCAGGACTTCGTTGTCCTTGCCGAGCTGGCCGTTGGGGAAGGTCTGGACCTTGACCGCGCCGTTGGTGCCGGCCTCGACCAGGTTCTTGAAGACCGTGGCCATGGCGCCGGTGGAGTTGTCGAAGGGATCGTCCTGGTTCAGGTGGTGCAGCTTCAGCACCTTGGCGGCCGAGGCGTCGGCGGCCGCGAAGGGCAGGATGCAGGCGCACAGCGCCAGCACGGTCAGGGTCTTGAGCAGGGTCTTCATGAGCAAAGCCTCCTTAAAGGGTTGTCGTGTTCGGTATCGGGTCACATGCCGAGCAACAGCCGGGGGAAGAACATGGCCAGTCCGTCCCAGTAGGTGAGCAGGATCAGGATCAGCACCTGCACGGCTATGAACGGCAGCAAGGCCTTGGATATGCGCTCTATGGACTCGCCCGTGACCGAGGAGAGCACGAAGAGGCAGGCCCCCACGGGCGGCGTCATCAATGATATGTTCAGCGTCAGCACGATCATCAGGCCCGCGTGCACGGGGTGCATGCCGATGGCCATGGTCAGCGTGCCCAGGACCGGCGTGAGGATGATCAGCGCGGCGTTGATGTCCATGAACATGCCCACGCAGATGAGCAGCGCCAGGATGAGCGATTTGATGACCCACGGCTCGTGCGAGATCGAGAGGAAGAGATCCGCGATCTGCTGCGGGATCTGCATGAAGGTCATCCACCAGCTCAGGATCGAGGCCGAGGCGATGATCAGGAAGACCACGCCCGTGATGCGCGCCGTGCGCATGAGCATCTGGACCATGTCGTGCATGCGCAGGTTGCGCTCCACGACCACGCCGATGAACAGGGCGTAGAACACGGCGATGGACGCGGCCTCCGTGGGCGTGACGATGCCGCCGAGGATGCCGCCCAGGATGATGGCGGGCATGACCAGGGCGATGATCGCGCCCTTGAAGTTCCTAAGGATCAGGGAAAGGCTCGGCCCGGACTGGCTCTTGGGCAGGCCCAGCCTGCGGCCCATGGCCGCGATCAGGGCCATGCAGAACAGGCAGATGAGCAGGCCGGGCAGGATTCCGGCCGCAAAGAGTCCGGCGATGGAGACGCCCGCCAGCGACCCGTAAATGACCATCAGGTTGGAGGGCGGGATGGTGGGGCCGATGATCGAGCCCGCGGCCGTGACCGCGCAGGCGAAGGGGCGCTTGTAGCCCTGCTTGACCATGGCCGGAACCAGGGTGTTGCCGAAGGCGGCGGCGTCCGAGACGGCCGCGCCGGTCATGCCCGCGAAGAGTACCGAGGCGATCATGTTGGAGTGGGCCAGGCCGCCGCGCAGGTAGCCGACCAGGGCGTCAGCGAAGTTGGCCAGGCGCTGGGTCATGCCCACGCGGTTCATGATCTCGCCCGCGAGGATGAAGAAGGGCATGGCCATGAAGGTGAACATGTCCAAGCCCTCGAAGAAGCGCTTGGGGGCCATGGCCAGAAAGCTCGTCCCGCCGATCTGGGTCAGGCCCACGACCCCGGCCATGCCGAGCACGAAGCCGATGGGCACGCCCAGGAGCATCAGGCCGAAGAAAGTGATGACGACGAAGGTCACTGGCGCGCCTCCTTCTCGATGAAGAGAGGCGTTATGCGCGCGCCGTCGCGCACCATGCAGACGACGATCTGCATGGCCGTGAGCCCGCAGGAGACCGGCACGGAAAGAAACGGCACGAGCATGGTCATGCCGAAGATAGTGGCGAACTGGCCCGCGCCCTGGCGGGCCATTTCGATGCCGTAGTAGGCCATGAAGACGAAGAAGGCCAGGCCGAGCAGGTCGAGGGTGAGCCTGAGCCCTGGCTGCCAGGAGATGGGAAAGCGCGAGAAGAGGATGTCCAGGCCGATGTGCTCGCGGCGGTAGGCGCACACCGGCACGGCCAGGAGCGCGGCCCAGATCATCACGTAGCGGGCCAGCTCCTCGGCCCAGGTCATGCCCCAGTGCAGGTAGTAGCGTTCCACGACGCCGAACCAGACGATGCCGATCATGGCCGCCACGAGTAGGGCGCAGACTCGTTCGAGCAGCCAGTTGAGGCGGTACCCGAACCGTTCGACCGCGCTGGCGAGCGGCGAATGTCCGGAGCCGTTGTCATGTGTCATGCGGTCGATACCTTTCCTTGAAAATGGACGTCGCCGCGCGTGCGTTCCGGCGGCGACGAGGTCAGGGCGGGAGCACAAAGCATACCAGCGAAAAAGTCAAGCATTTCAATGAGTGGGCCGCGCGAAGTTTTACAAAAGTGCAATCATTCCAAGCGCGGTTGACTCATTTTTGGCAAGACGCGGTGCCAGATATCTGGGAATGGGTGGCGGGTGGTGGAGGTGCCGCCAGGAAGTGCGGAAGGTGGTTGCGGCGAGACAGCGATTTGACAAGGCAGGCCGTGCGGGATGAAATTGATGAGAGTTTGGCGTGGTGTCCCTCAAATTGAATGGAACAAGCCGGGGCGTCGTCCGAAAACTTAGCTAGCCGACAGTACGCACCCCCGTCGGAAACTTTGTATTTGCCCTTGGGAGGCTGGCTTGACAATTCCAAGACTTAAAGTTGCTTTTGCAAGGAGTTAAGAGGTTTATGGGGTGTGTAAATAGTGTATACTCGCCGCCGATTTTCTCTTCCCGAAGGCATCGACCGCTCTTTTGCTAATTGCTAATGATTCAGGAGTGATGGCGGTGGATGTGACAAAAATGCGGCACACGGCGGAGTGACTTTCCGCGCCACCAATGCAGAGAGGGATACCAGCCTATTTGACTGATATCCCTCTTAAATTTGGCGCGCCCGGCACGATTCGAACGTGCGACCAACGGATTCGTAGTCCTGTGGCTGAAGCAAGGTCCGGCGGAAGATTCGCTTGGAATAATCCTAGCATCTTGGGTAGTTATCACTGCCTGAATCAAAGAACCTGCCGACCTGTGAGAGCCGGTGTGACCAGGGTGTGACAGTCAAATCCGCCCTGTTCTTCGTCTCATAACCCATTGAGGGAGAGCCTTCAATATCGTTTCGAAATCCGGCCAATTTGCAGGGCGGCTGTCAAACCGTCGAGCCTTTGAGGATGGGAAGGGACTCGGTTTCGATATATCCCGGCGCTGTATCGACTGGCTCTTAGCCCTTGTGGGAGTAGGGCTATGCTGACATTTTTTGATACTATCTATGAGAATATCGGAGGGTTCAATACTACCTGAACTACCTCCCCACATACCACATGGAAGGTAATGGGTATAGCTGTAACCCGCCCCGGCTAGGCTGCGATCTGGACAGTGATGACCGCTCCATTTAGTACCTCGGCACTTGAGGCTTTCATGTGTTCCCAAAGCTGATCCTTGTGGCGCTCCTGGCAAACGAAGCCGTCGTGTATCGGAATGATTGGCAAGCCATCGCTCACCATTTTGTCCATGACCTTGAATGCAATTTCGCTCTCGTACCACATCGCCCGTGTCCCAAATCCAGTGAAGAAGAATTCCTGAACTTCATTCGGGAGATTGGAAAGGGCCTTGTCAAGGCATTCTTCGAGCACTGCGTAAGGAGTATCATCAGCGGCGTTGTCATATACGGAGTAGTTTTGACCGCTTAGAGATGAGTAACGCTTCGTCTTCTGTAACTCGCTCCGAGTGGCTAGTATGGTGGAATGTCGGGTGTTGCAGTTCAGCGCCGTATTGACGAGGCGCTTAACCGTCTGTCGTTCCACCGGGCATCCATCCCAGGTGTACGGGTCGAAAGATGGAGGCGGTATATCAAGCCCCTTGAGCGCGTACAGGAGCGATACATTGAAGCTCTTGAAGTCAAGTTCGGCGATGGGTTCACCCCCAAACCTGACGTATTCTCCCCGACGCAAGGCTTTCGGGAAATCCTGAAGGCGATGACCGAAGAACCTTCCGCCATGCTGCTTGTCGCCTGAGAAGGAGCGGAAAAGGGTGGTTCTGGTGCGGTCAAGTTCCTTTCTACCCAGGTGGTCGAATGCCTCTTGGACGGCTACCGGGGCTTGCCGGATGGCCGCAATGTCAAAAGTCACGGGATTAATCCAGAGCAATTGATTCACCTTTTGGATTCGGCGACCGTGCTCTTGCTCATCTTTACCTAAGCGACCCTGGGGGAGAGGACGCTTTGTCTTAGGGTTTCTGACATGAATTATCCTTTCCGCCGCCGCGCCGCGCTTGTACCATTCCGGCATGAGTCCCATTGAATCCCATAGCTTCACAAGCGACGGGGTTGCAGTCCAAAAGGTAGGAGTGGTCCACGCTTTCCTATTGAAAGGAGTGGAGTGCTTGCGGGCTTCATACTCCATTACCAATCCTGACGCTTTCATTCCCGAAAAAATGGCGCTTGATCGTTGAGCAGTGAAGCCCATGCGGGCGAGTGGTCTTCCCTTTCTATAAGACCGTGGAGAATTTGGAATTGCTACTGCTCATTTATCGCCTCGCGTGGAGTGTGTAGCAATCGTGGTCCCTATCTGACAAGCTTGGAAGTTCAAGCAGCTTAGCATGTCGTCAGTCGGGGCGGAAATGGGAGGTAGTAGTGGAGGCAGTCTGCCGCGCCTGCAATGTGGTATATGTGTTAACAGGCCGGGGCATGAATTTCGAGGAAAAGCGAACAGGTACGCGCAAAAAACGATATATCATACCATTTTAGTCCGAAAAAACAAAGGAAGGGCCAGCCCGACCGAGCCAGCCCGTGAACACTTACCTTCCGCTGGTTATGTCTCCTGGCGTATCTCGTGCTCATGGAGCGGAGTAGCATAGATCAACCCTGCCGCTTCCTGTAGCAAAGTGACAAACTGCCCGTGGATGGATTCGAGACGCTGCTGTGCTTCCGGGGTTAGGTGAGCGATAGGGAAGAACCTCAACCCGCCTTCGTTGTGCTTGCCTGTCTTCATAAGTAGGGTGTTCTGTTCCCGCTCAATACCGAACTCCCGAACGTCATGCCCGTGCTCCATAATCACATGAATGCCCCCGACTTTGTGTCCCATGAGCGTAGTCCTTTGTGTTGAATGGTTTTACCACTCTCCCCTTGTAGCACGGAACTTCGGACTGTCAATGAAAATTTAATATACCAACTATTCGGTAGTTGGTAGTTGACAGGATGTTCCAGCTTACGGCCTTCAACAGGACAATTTCTTTAGATACTGTCCTTGACTTTACCCCTCAGCCCTTGCTATCACTAGCTTAAAGCCGAATAGTTTTGAAGGGAGAAGGACGTGGAAGCGTATGGGTATCTTCGGGTTTCTGGCCGGGGCCAGATCGAGGGCGACGGATTCAGACGGCAGCGGGAAACTATCGAGGAATACGCCGTGCGCCACGGTATGGAGCTTGTCGAGTTCTTCGAGGAAGCGGGTATCTCCGGGACCACGGACGAAACCGAAAGGCCAGCCTTCAAGAGCATGGTATCCGCCATCCTGAGAAACGGCGTCCGCGTGATCGTGGTAGAGGGTCTGGATAGGCTAGCGAGGGAATACCGGGTTCAGGAACAGCTTGCTATCTTCCTGGCGTCCAAGGGAATCAAGCTCATATCGGCCAGGACCGAAGAGGACGTTACCGCCGCAATCATGGGCGATCCCATGAAGAAAGCTCTTGTCCAGGTTCAGGGCGTGTTCGCCGAGCTTGAGCGTAGCTTGCTGGTAAAGAAGCTCAGGTCTGCCAGGGAGGCGGTCAGGGATAGGGAGGGTAAATGCGAGGGCCGCAAGTCCTTGGCCGAGGTAGCCCCGGAAGTCCTGGGAACGATCAAGAGACTTCGCCGGAAACGTCCGAAGCAAGGGAGGCGAACCTACAAAGAGATTGCCGCCATCCTGAACGAACAAGGGGTGACAACTACCAGCGGGAAGGCTTGGTCTTCGGAGAACGTGCGCAAAGTCTGTGAACGAATGGGGTAGCCCCTTTGGTTTTGAAAAGATGGAACGAGGGGGGTACACGGGGAAAATTTGGCCGCGAGGCGTTTTCGGGTAGCCCTTCAGAAATTTGCCCCGGAATTTTGTCGCCTGGTTTGACGCATCCTTTGAACAGAGGGCGAGGTAAGGGGTACTGCCCCAGGAACGATCCTAGAGGCCAAAATCGTCCGTGAGAGGGGGGTTTTGAATCGTAATCTGGCCCCCCCCTTATACCCACGTTCTACAACCTAATGCGCCGACCTCGCTCGATTGGGGTTCTTACCCATCCGGTACGGGTAAAGCTGGCAGGTCTTGAGTTGGCAGGTCCGAGCCGCAGAAGGGCTACCTCCGACACAATGAAGGCAATGCTCTCGGCAAGTTTGGACGGCGGAAAAGGGTTGGTCGTCTTTCGGGGTGTGTCCATGTCGCGCCCGATGGCTTGGACAATCTTTGGCCGTACAGCTAGTGACCATACGGGCGTATCCATTCATGCAACCATCAACGCAATGTCTGCGGATGGCCTCAAGTGGACTTGGGTTTTTCTCTTTGTTCATCTTTCTCCTTGTTGAGGGTGTTTGGGATTTTTGGGGCGGCCAAGTGGAGCGATCACCTTCGGCATGGTAACGAGTTTACGGAGTGCTTCAATGGCTGACGAGCGCGGGGCGATTTCGGGAACCCCAACGGATTTTTCCGCCAAAATTCGACCGCCTGTTTACTCCTAGCGAGGTCTGGTAGACAAAGGTGAGGAGGAACGATTCTAGAGGGCAAAACCGCCCGTGAGAGGGGGTTTCTGACTACTCCTGGTGTGGGGTGTCGTTGGGCGCCGTTGGTGGTGGTGGTGGTGGTGG